>NZ_JBHSZV010000013.1:0-378263 GCF_042663045.1 Halobacillus seohaensis
GAACTGACTGATCGGTAATATTCGATGGCTCTCCATCTTTCCAAAGATCTAGTTTTTCATAGAGCTTACGTAAGAGATTCTCATACTCTTTTAGTTCACTATCATTAGCTTCCGGAGCTAAGAATCTATAGAATGTGGTTAGTTTAGATAAGTGCTGTGTAAATGACGTGTACTCGTCTTCAGCCGTTTGATAGACTTGCAAGGGATTAATGACTCCATCAGATCCATCTAGGGCAATTTGTTTTCCACCTAAGGCCTCCGTCAACTCCGCAAACTCTCCTGTTACATCAAACGTTCGCACTTTATAGCCTTTAATCGCGTTATCTAGCATAATTTTCTTGAGTGTCGTTGATTTCCCTGCACCCATGGCACCGACCATCACTCCATTAAAACTTTTTCGCTGCTGATCACGGTGAAACAAATCAAAAACAACATTACCTCCTGTCAGCGTGGTGCCATAAAAGGTGCCATAGGGATCGTTTAAACTCGTAAAATGGAAAGGAAAACCACCGGCTAATCCTAAAGCCGGAATCGGTTGTCCCTCCCGTTTGTTACGATAGGTAGATTGGTCACCATAACTAGATAGAAGCGCTTGCCATTCATACTCCTGTTCATTTAAGAAGATGGATCCTCGAAAGTTTTCATCTTCCAAGGTCGATAAGACTTCTTTCACTTTATCTTCTAATTCAGCTTTCGTTCGAGCGCTAACGTAATGCCGGAGATGCACACGCTTAATGATTTCTCCTTCCTCAGATACTTGGTTATAAAGTTCTCTCAAATCATCGTAATTGTTTTGGGCGTCGATAATCCCAGCGTTATCTTTTTCATTGATGATACGAGAGCTTTGTTCGGCCATGCCTTTATTTAAGCCATCACGTACTTTGTACCGATCATCTGATACAATATCCATCGTCGTAATCACATTCTCCATGTTGAAAATGGGCTCTAACCAAAAGTCCGATACGTTCTTCGGAAAAGAATACACATGGACGCATGCTTCATAACCGTCTCCTTTTTGAATGAAGGACTCTTGAAAGTTTAACCCTCCTTGTGGTTGTACATGAGCTAGTAAATACGGATTGTATCCCCTTGCCTTCGTTTTCTCTTCATCTGTTTTTGGTTTTAAAAATGAAAACAACGTCCCTTACCCCCTCTTTTCCAATTTAGAATTCTGATTGTGAAGCTTATACAGCAAACCCAATTTCTTTTCATCGGTTAATTCAATCATGGGTGCAACTCGTCCTAGATATCTTCGACAATTATTGCGGTATTCCGATAACTGTTTAAAACTTGCAGCATAAATATATAAATAAAACTCTCGGTTCGTTCGATGGGTTTCTAAAAACTCCAATTCATGACGTTTTTTTAGTAAAAATCGTTCATATAAAGGGGCTGTATTCTGAGAAATCTTATAATTAACGGCGTCCAATTGCTTTTGCATATCTACCGGGAAATTCATCGAAACGATTTTGATATCATGAGCGTACGATTGAAAGAATTTAGCCATCATCATGATGTCGTATTCTGTTTCCCGGGTAGAAGGTGAATAAATGTCTTTGCTTTGCAGCTGCATCACATCCAAATATCCCTTATTTTCTTGAAGTTCAAAGGAACCGTCAGCCGTCATCTCACGAATAGAAAGGATATCTGCCACAGAAGATTTGGCCATCGTTCGTTTTTTCTTACGTGGCTTCGACCCTTTGCATTTTCTTTTTCGTTTTGTAGATGATTGTTCCTCAAAAAGAGCTTGTTGTGCTTCATGATCTTCAGAAAACACAGGCCCACTACCTTGGTTTAAAGTCATTTTCAGACGCCCCTTTCTCTTTTTCCTCCGTGTCCATCGCGCAATAAGTAATCCGGTTCCGAGAGACAGCTAACATCAATGCTCTAGCCATGCGTAATTTCGGATTCGTCTTTGGACGGATCAACCAGGACACCATCAACACAACCCAAAAGATGGCGTAGTACCATACCAAAGAGGGGTGAACGACATAACGGAAGGTAAAACCAACACCTCCCAGAATTAATACAACAAGTAAATCTGTAAGGTAAAACAGACGATTGATCTTAAGTTCACTTCCAATTTCAGACGGGACTTTATAGTGCAAGGTCATCTCTCCTTTCCAAAACAAAAACGCGAACAAAGTTAAGACCTTCGTTCGCGTTGCTTCATTTTGCTATTACGGTTTTCAGTAGTATTGCGTGATAAATCGTAGGTCCGTTTGGCACCTTGAACCTTAGGGTTATGATCCAGACGATTCTTCGTCCGATCTTTCAGGTATTTTCCGATGGTTCGCTGTTCCGCGCGGTGCTGGTTCGGCATTTGCTCTTGGCCATTATGGAGAGAAGAAGATTGACTTGACTGTTGTCCCTGTTCCGTATCTTGCTTCTCTGTTTTAGGAGGTTGGCTATCTCCTTTCATAGACTGCATAGGACTCGGCTCTTGCCTTTGTTGTTTCTTCCCTTGATTCATGTCGCTTTTAGTAGGGCTAGGTGATTGTTTGTTTTGTTCTGACCCCTGTGACTTCCCTTTACCTCCAGCCATGCCGGCAACAGCACCAGCAGCACCTGCTCCCGTATTCATCACGGCACTTGTCCCTCCACTAGCTATAGCACCAGCAGCTTTCTTAGCAGGTGGTCCCAGCGTTTTAGAAGCTAGATAACCTCCCATTGCTACATGCCAAGCGTTTTTCAGTCCAGCATCAATACCAAAGAGTTTCTGGACAATGTTCGGTCCATCAATCACAGCTAAACTCCCAGCAATAAGAGCAACTAAATAACCAATCCCCTCTAAATTCTCGCTTATGAATGTCGTGTAAAACATATACACGCGTAAACTTAAGAAAATCATAATCAGCGAAGCAAATATACTTCCGATGTTTTTAATAATCATTTTCAAACGTTGTCCGGTAGATATATCTACATAAGCCATAATGAGCGCCACAATATGATTAAAGCCCAGTTCAAAACAAAGTTTGGCTATCTTAATGGAGATTAGGACCATTGTAAAAGCCATTACACCAAGCGTTACGATAGCCGTAAACCAATCGACATGCCATCGGTAATAATTTTCCGGTAAGAAATCAAACAGTCCACTTTTGCCCAACTCGACTAAACCTTCTTCTCCGTTCGATTCTATCCCAACTTTATTCATAATTATCTCTTTTCCTTCGGATGATAATTGATTACCGTTTGCTTTCTCAAATTCTCTAGTGATGGTCTCATTAATTGATATTTTATCAATATTGGTCGGACTGACGTGGTGTTGTTCTTTCACATCTGGGGTTTCCCACTGGTGTTCATCATAGATTGCAACATCCGTAATATAGTCCTTCATCACTCGATCAGAGGTTGTAAAGGATTCGGTGTCGACCTGAGCCACATCCACTGCCTCTTCTGTGAACTTATTGACTTGTCCCATTCCAAAAGTTAAAAGAGAAATAGTCATAATGGAAATGAAAAGGTTCATAGGAATATCAGCACGGTTCTTCTCTTTATTGAAGATCAATCGAAATCCAATCATGGCTAGTGAAAAAGCAAGCAATATATAGAGTACCGGTTGAATCGTATTGAGGAAGCTTTGAACTGGTGCACTCATAAAGAAATCCGTCAACGTCAACACGTTGTTCACCAATCCTTCTAAGCTATCAACAATCATTTTCAAGAATAATAGAATGCCCCACCCCATAATACGTAAGCCCGATATAAATATGTTGTTAGTTGTCAGTAGATCGGAAAACTGCAATAGTTTTTCTAAAAGCTCTTCATCTGACATGTTTCCCCTCCTTAAATAACCTATGCAAAGGCTTCCCCTGCTTCCTCTGAATTCATCATCTCTTGTTCCTCTCTTAATCTATCGATCTGTTTACGAATATGGTTATACACTTGTCGACTAATCTCCTGCCCCTCTCCAAGAAGTTGAAGAGTGTATAGAAAAGACTCCATAAGCTCCTTATTCATTTCTTCCTCACTATGCTCTAGAAGAGGAGCAATTTGCTGTTTAATCATATCAAGGGTACTCTTATCAAAAAATTGCCCCACTTTCTGTTGTTTCCATGTTTCCTTATCAAAGACTGGATTCTTGATAGATCCATCTTCCGATGGAAGAGTTTGAGAATCCAGCTTGTTTTCCTTCTCATTTATTAGTTGAGAAACATCTTGAAAGTCCATAACTAAATCCTTCGGATCAATATGGCGGTGTGGCGTGTCAATTTCTTCTTCGGTGATGGATCGACTGGTGTCAAAATGATGATTCAGATACGTATGAGCATATTTCATACTGTGTTTTCCAGTGTTGTAGATGGGAAATGCTCGGATCTTTCGTCCCTTCTTGTCACGACGCATCAATACACGCCGAACTACTGAATCCCCTTCATCCAATTCCTGGAGTTCATTAGCTGTGAAGAGATCTCGCCCTTCTGTACTCTCCGTCTTGGATTTATCTAACGAAAAGGTGGATCCCGAACGTGTTTGCGTATTTAACGTTTGTTTACCTAGCTTAGAAGAAAAATAGGAGGCCGAATCATAATCGGCACTTAAGATGTAAATTTCATTTCCACAGTTTCCACGGATGGTCGCTTGACCGTCTTCCCCATACAAGTCCTTCAATTGAGCATAGGATTGAACAACCAGGTGAAAACGAATGTTTCTTCCGAGACAGACCGTTATTTTATTATTCATATCAGCAATTCCTGGCATGTTCCCGAATTCATCCAACATAAAGACGACTTCACGCAAACATTTCTGCCCTTTGGCAATCGATGCGTTCTTCGATAACACGTAGTACAGCTGACTAACAAAGATCGACGGGATTGCGTGCGTCGAAGTGTCATAATCCGGGGTAACCATAAAGAGGGCAATGGGTTTGGTAAAGTAGCAAACCCTTTCCACAGTAAGATCACTTAAAAAATCTGGGGAAGTGGAAAAGTAAACCTCTCCGGATTCTTCATGGACTTCCTTCACTTGAATAAATAATTGACTCCTTTGTTTTTCTTCATGGTATTTCCTTTGGTCTTTCATTTGTTTCCATCTTTGTTTCGCGGATAAAGGCTCTTGATCTTGCACAATAGTTAGGATGTCTCCCTCTTTCAACTTTGAGGAAAAGTTAATTGTCCAGGTGCCACTCTCCCCAGATTGATTCGTTTCTGTTATACCGTCGGGAAACGTAACAAATACTTTCGAAAATGGAGTCCCTCGACCTTTAACGGATTGACCAAAGCCCACTTTTTTCAAATCCAATGAATTTTTCGCTGTCATCTTGGCCGTTTCACTCATCGTAAATTTCGTTAATCCATTCATGGCCGTCGTAAAAATACTAGATCGTGTATTTCCTTTGGAAAAGTTGCTCGTCGCATACTGTTCTTTGGCGACATGTGATTGAGGCAACTCCTGAAAATACTCATCCAAAGCATTGTACTCTTGTCCCTTTTCATCCACTTCATTTTTTGTTCCTAGTTCAGACAACATATTGGCGACAGTGTACATGGTGATTTTTTCTTCCGTTCCTTCTGTGATGCTTTTTTCCGTAATAGCAAGAATCATGGCGTTCACGAGAGATTTGGCTGAATCATCCCACATCGGCTCTTTCGCTTGTGGGTTGTGATAGAGCATATGGGTAATCGTTTCACACAATGTTTGGGCCGTGGAAAAATCGCCATCTTGATAGGATTGTTTGACAAGCTCTAGTAAATTAAAGCTCATGCTTTGCATTGGATTCATTAAATTGAGAACATCAACTTCATACCCTCGATTCTCAAGGGTTTCGCGACTGGAAGCGAATAACTCCCCTTTGGGATCGTTAATGACTAAAGAGGGCTGCTCCTCAGCACGAGAATAAGCATCGATGGTGGGAATCACATAGGTTTGACCTTTCCCACTTCGTGTCGTACCGATAATTAAATTATTTACGGGCGAAGGATCAATAAAAGCTTTCTCTCCCTTACGAGCTAATACAGGGCCACCCTGACCTTGGTAAGTATGTTTCCGATCAGGGATGGCTTTGTATTGTTGTTGAATTTCCTTGCGTGTTGCGAAACGCTGTGAACCTTTTTCATCCGTTCCAATTTGTTTAAAGTTGCTTTGCAGTTTATAGACCATGTGCGCGACACCCAGCAGACCGATAAAAACGACGATGCTATAAAACCACGGATACTCTTTCAATTGAAGGTCTGTAAAATAAGACGCTTGAATAATCAAAGGTTTACTAAAATCAGGGAATGTTTGAACCGTATCCCACATAGCAAAAACAACATTCAACATAAATGTGGCTATTAGCATCGTCGCCGTAAAAAAACAGATGCTTAATGGTATAAGCACCTGCTTTTTTGCGATCGTTTTCAAAATGGATCAACTCCCTTAAAAGTTATTTTGTTCTTTCTCTAAGGATTCTTTCTTCTCCTCTAATGAATTGATTTTATTCTGGTCCTTATCGTCTGACTTTTTCTCGGTTTCTATTTGGTTATTAAGCTTGGTCAGTCGTAATTTCAGTTCTTCATATTGGTTAATTTCATCATTCAACTCATCACTTTTGGCTTCGCTAGCCATTTTTTTCGCTTCCTCTGTTTGATTGAGTTTTAAATAGGCCCACCCTTTTTCTTTATAACGTTCTTGCGTCATAGGTACATCTTCCACGTCTAACGCTTTTTCGTAATCTTTTTTGTGATACGCCAGTTCAAACGCACCAGATGGGCTCGGGTAGTTTTCTTGAAATTTTTCCAGTTCATCGATTCCATGTATTTGCATCACCTGACTAGATAGGAAGGACACTCTTCCCTTTCCTAACTGATTCACAGCTTCTTCATAGTTCCTGTTCGACACAAGAAAATGAATCAACGCTTCTTGTTCCATCTTGCTAAGACTTTCTTTGTCTTGCAACTTCCCAATCGCTTCACTTTTTTCCCCAGTCATAGCCATTTCATATCCATGTTTTATGGTTTTCACCTCGTTCAGTTCCTGACTTCTCTCTTTCAATGCTTGCGATTGGTTAATCATTATCATAGCTAAAGCAATGGATGTAATGATAGCCACTACACCCAAGCTAACCAGAGAAACCGTGATTATCTTTCCCCGCTTGCTATACGACTTCCACCAGTAGGAGTTGTCTGTATCCTCTCTCGATAATTCCGTCAGGTCTATTTGATAAGACGTGGGTGTATGGGACGTTAGTTTTTGTAGGATAATATCGCGTTCCGTCTCTTGTTGTTGATCCTTCATGGGGATCTGTATAAGCTTCTGGCATATATGATCATAGATGTTAGTAGTTTCTCCCGCCCCTACAATATAGGTTCCGTTATACAGTTTATCGCCCTCTTCGTTAGAAACCATAAAGTCTAGAGCGACCGGCTCAGTGTTTTTCTTCTTCCATTTCGCGTCCAGCTCGGCTGTTTTTTCTACTACTTCATGAAAAGAGTAAGGATGAAAACTAGTAATCTCTCCTTCTAATTTTGAGGTAAATAATACTTTCATTCCTACATCGCTCCTTTAAAAGATCACCTGGTTGTCAATGTATTCGGCAATGGCTGTGGCACCCATCAAAACTACAAGGCCGACTGCACCTCCTATAAACCAAACAATGGAACTTTGACGCCCTCGAACGCCTCCCCATATAAGGTGGTAGGCTCCGATCCCGAAAGCGATAGCTGCTGAAATAATACCAAGTAGCTGCATCGCGGTCAGGATAGAAGCTCCTGTTGATTGTAAGTTACTAATTGCTGACAATAGGGCATAACCCTCTAAAATCCCCATCACACATACTCTCCTTTTAGTAATGTTTGTTTTCTTTTACATCATTCAAGCCTTTGTAATGCATGAGTGATTTCATTACAAAGGCTTGATTTTCTTTAATGTATTCCTGGTGTTTTTCGTGTAACCAATCGTTATAAGAAAGGTCTTGAATGGTTAAAAGTGTTTGAACAAGATCTTTGGATTGTTTGAGTTCACGGTTTTTAGCTCCCACTTTATCACCTCCCTCAAAGGAATTTAGACATAAAAAAAGAAGCGATCTTTTTAGATCACTTCGCTTAGGATGCTGTCTCATTAATAAATTCTTGAATTGCTTTCTCTTTTTCATCATCAGATGGATAGTCAACACTTCTTAAGGAGACATACTCTTTTAAAGTTCCATCTTTATACATTCCTAGAGTTTGAAATTGAATATCCTTTAAACCTAATTCTTCAGGCTTTAAGTTATTATCAATCATCTCCTTCGACTTAGCATTTATTTCTTTTATATTCATTGAATCAGTTTTTTCTTCAACTAGTTCTATATTATCTTTTCTCTCTTCTTCATCTTCAGTGTTATTAAGCAATATATAAGCTGTCTTTTTATCTTCGATGTGCTTTTTAATTTCATCTGGTGATAAAGACTCGACTTGACCTGTAACTCCCTGAGTTCCACAACCTGCAAGGATAAAAATCAATATTAATCCAGCCAAACCACCGATCCAACGTCTTTTCATCAGATCATTCCCCTCTAGAGTCGCTTTGTATAACGATTCTAACACCTACTCAAACAAAAATCCACATTTTGGCAGGGTATAATATCCGTCGCGCGTGTATATTATTAGAGATTGTTTATGGCTAGATACAATCAACCTTATGCAGACTGCATCATGTTAAACATGATGCTCTACAATGTACAACGTTTCTAGCATATACGAAGAACTTTATGTATCTAAGTCTACTTTTGAAAGTTTCTTCGGTAATTAACCTCACCTTCAACAAGCCCGCCATCATTGATACAACGCTTACCAGGTCACTAGATGCGTTTCACGTAACACGCATCGAACGATACTCGACCACTAGGAATGTTCTGCGACCTTTCCTAGCATAGATATGTGATTTTCAAAGATCAAAAGTGTGCTGTTTAAGCACGTCTTAGAATCGTTAAATCTTATAC
Organism: Halobacillus seohaensis; assembly: GCF_042663045.1. NCBI lineage: Bacteria > Bacillati > Bacillota > Bacilli > Caryophanales > Bacillaceae > Halobacillus > Halobacillus seohaensis. The sequence goes on from NZ_JBHSZV010000013.1 coordinate 8,897, forward strand.
CACTTGTTGTAGGTCACTATTAGGATTTCGACGTTTGGCAATCGTCCTAAAATGTTCATCTTTCACGGTTCGAATACGATAATAAACGTTTGCCAATTTTTCAACATGGCCTTTTCTATCAACAGCCCAAAGACCATGAACATCATACCTTTTCCCTTCAAAGGTTTTTATGCTGTCAGCTTTAGAAGAAATGTCATAAAAAGCAAAGTGTTTTTTTGAATTCTTCATAAAATAACCTCCCTATATGGATTTAGTAACATCTAAGTGGTTTTATGGATCCCCTACTACCCTTAGTTCTGATTTAGACTGTAAGGCTTCTATCGCCGAAATCGATCCTTCATGAATCGCTTTAATGTCCTTACTAGATAAGTCATATCCATACCGATTCACGTCCAGAATATATTCCGGAGCCTTCTTTAACTTGATCCCCAAATCTATAATTCTAGCTACTTCCTCAAGACTTGGCTGTTTCTTTGGATCTTTATCTTTTGATTGCTGTTCACGTGTTTTAAACCACTCCGGCAAGATCTCTTGGTTATTTGAACGCTTGGAAAACGAATCTCTGCGATTCTGCTGCTGATTTTTTTTATATTCCACTTCTTCAGCCTTTGCCTGATCAATTGTTTGAATTCCTTTGTGGACCCATGACTGAAGAATGCTCTTCACATAGCCCCAGCTTAGTTTATTACGGTCCACGGAGCGTTTCATAGCTTCCATAGTCAATAAATCTCCAATTTCCTCTATCCAAGATATGATTTCTTCAGAAATTTGTGGTCGGATCACACCAAAGTTATTTTGATAAAATTGAATGGCCTCACTATTTGCTTGTCCAGAAATAGTAGAGGTAGTTATATATTCTTTTACATTCTTAACTTCTTTAAGTTCTTGTTCATTCTTGTATGTGTCTTTTTGCTGTCCTTCTGATGGTAAAGTGCTGTCTTTTTGTTGGTTATTTGTTGTCTCTTTGTTGTCGTATTGTTCTTCATTAGACTGATAGATCGCCCAATTATCAACGGATATAACACTATATTTGTTGGTGGAATAAGTAGTAATCACACCATCTTCCTGTAAGATTTTCAGATAATCTCGAACGGTCGATTCATTCATGTTTAACTCAGATGCAGCTTTCTTCCTCCCAAATATAAATTCACCTGGTTTCAATTGAACCTTTTGTCTTCCAACTCTTGCTTCTGCTTGTTTATGACTTGATTTTGTTAAGCAGTAAATAAATATCTTCAGCATCTTCTCATTATCAAATATTTCACTATGAAGAATCTTACGATGAAGCTTTACCCATCCTTGCATATATGTCCCTCCTTACTTCAGTAAATAACATTTATAATTACCTCCTTTTGCTCTATCAGGTCACATACCCTTTTGTTTTTAGTTCACATAGAGTAGACAAGTAAAGAGTTGAATCGTTCACCACATCAGCATATCTCTTGCAGACCGTTTAATGTATTGAATTTCCATAAAATGCATAAACTCTAGATTTTTACCTATTTACTCGAGTCAAGCGCTAAGTATGGGCATTATATTTCTAAATAAAATAGTAAATCCTGGTTGTATTTTTCTTTCCTTGCACTTGAGTGTTCTCGCTCTTGACTTCCAAATTGCCTGGGCACTCGATTATTCTTCATTCCCCCTTCCAAGTTACGAGTTAATAATCACGAAATATTGCTTCTTGTTCATCTAGCCACGTAATCAAAAATTCTTTTGTTTTCTGAGCCGGAAAATAGTATTTACCACCAACCTTTACTTTCGGAAAACGTTCATCAAAAAAGAATCGTTCCTTAATGGTGTTCCAACTCATACATGTTCTCCTTTTCAACTCATTGGTATCCCAAAAAACCAACTCGGTATCAAGGTTATTGACCGTTTCCTCAATCTCCCTTTTTAACATTGCTTTGACTTCCTGATCGTTGACATGAACACTTAGCATATTTCACCTACTCTCGCTTAGATTTTTCTTTTCCTTTATGGTTTTATCTGAGAAACTGCAACTACCTAACTCTCTAGTCGACATACAACCGTAAACCATATTATGTTTTAGTCATTTCCTAAGATAGCTTTTCAGTTATCCCCCTTTCTTTTAAGAACCCACGAATCACCCATATTTTAAAGAGTTAACTCTCTCCCGTTGTAATTTCTAACTTGTTAATGTGTTTAGGTCTATTTCCAGTTGATTGGTCACTTTTATTAGCGTTTCAAAACTAGGTGTGTATCTGCCGTTCTCTATATCTGATATATAGTTTCTGGAAATCCCTACTAGCCCTGATAGTTCCGACTGAGTGAGGTTTAAACCCGTTCTCGCTACTCTCAAAACATCACCAATTTTTTCTCTATCCATATTTTTCTACCTCCTTGGCAATAATATACTTGTATTTCCGTCATGTTGTAAAGTCTGATGAATGATCACTACAGATTATTTAGCTGAATTTTCAGTTTAATGCTTGTATTTACGTCTTATATCTACTTATTCCTGGTTTATACGTCAAACGAACATTGTATATCCGTACTTTTTTGGTTATACTGATCTGTAGAGTCGGATATACCGACTTTTAAAAGTCAAAGGAGGTGATTAAAATTTCCAAGAAAAATAACATTAAGTATTTTAGGAAAGAAGCTGGCTACACCCAGTCTCAGTTAGCAGAAAAGGCCAATTTATCAAGATCTTATTTGGGAGACATTGAAAATGAAAGATATAACCCTAGTATAGATACCTTAAGATCGATTGCTAGTTCACTTAATGTTTCACTTCAAAAGCTATTAGAAGATCCCACAGAGGAAGACGATTTAAACCCTAAATCTAAACAAATCATTGATAGTCTAGCTAGAGCTAAAGACCTTGACGATTCCGACTACGATCATATTGCAACTCATGTGGAGGCGTTGATTAGATATGCGAGAAGTAAAAAGAAAGATGATTCCTAAAAAACCTCGATTTAATTACAGTCGTTCAAAAGCAAAAAAATTCTTACTCAATAACACTAGTTTCACCAGTTTCCCTGTAGACCCTTTTCAGGTATATCGGGATCAGGGATGGCTACTGTTCACCTGGAGTGAGGCTAAATCAATATTAGGTAGTAACGACCCTTTAAAATTAAAAAAGACTGGTGCTGAAGCAAGAACTTCAATCACCAGAGGGGGAAACATCTATATAACTGTATACGATGATACAATCGTTCCTAAATCACGCGTGCGTTGGACAGCAACACACGAAATAGGTCATATTGTTTTAAATCACCTTATTGAATACGAGAAAACAGCTATTAATAGAGGTGGTCTATTTAAAGAGGAGTATAAAGTGTTAGAGGTAGAAGCAGATACTTTTGCCGCTGAAGTCTTAACACCTTTTGCCGTTCTTAAAGAAAGTGGTATTACATCAGCTCACAATATAAAGAAAATTTGTGATGTATCATCAAAGGCCTCATATTACAGAGAAACAACATTCAAAAAAGTGAAAAAGGAATTTGATATTTCTGATAGGAGACTAGTATCGAAATACAAATCCTTTATCCACGAAGTCTTACACGGTTAGACCAGTAATAACTGTGGGCCTGTTTTTGTCAATAAGAGTATTTTATCTTGTGTAGATCAAAGTACGTTTTTACAAAAAGATTTAGGGAGAGTACTGTATTGATTTACAATCACTTGATGTTGACAAACATATTAAAGCAAATATATGTCTACGGTGTGGAAACGAAAATACCCGTAGCGAGAACCGTTAAACATATGGCGCTTTATTGACTAACAGGTATTCAGGATATGGCAAAGGTATTCATTATGACGATGACGACCTTGTAATGAACAAATTGTATTGTGGGAAAAAACGGATTGGGACAACGAGTCTGTGCAAAGCGGAGAAAGTACGTACATTGTGTTCATTGCATCTCAATAACCACATCTACGGCCAAAGTTTCTTAAAAAGCCGATCCAACAAGAAACAATGTACGGTTAGGGCTGAAAAAGAGATAGCACTATTTATTATCGACAAACTAAATTTTAAAGAAAGGAATTATTATTATGGGAATTGGATATAGACAACACGGTAAGAAGAACTGGGAATACCGTATTCGATATAACGACCCCCTCTCAGGAAAGAATAAAGAGATGTCTAAACGGGGTTTTGAGACTAAGCCTCAAGCCCGTTTTGCTGCACAAGAAATGGAAAAACAGCTACTAAATAACTATGAATCAGCTACGGATACGACTTTATTGAAGGATTTTTTACAGGAATGGCTTCAAGATTATAAGAGAGATGTAGTTCGTAAAAATACTTACGAGCTGCATAGTAGAAACATTGAAAAACAGATCAAACCTTATTTTCAACAGATACTGTTAAAAAAGGTCAAACCTGTAATGTACCAGAAGTTTCTAAATCATCTCTTTGACCAGGGGTACAGTAAACGAACTAGAGAGATTATACACGGAACAATGTTTAACGCCATGGAAAAGGCATTACATCTCAATAGAATTGAAAGAAATCCGTGTACCGGAGCTACTATAAAAGGAAATTACCAAAAGAAAGATGTGTCGTTCATCGATTCCTCAGATATCCCGCTCTTTTTACAGGAAGCGTATTATTACGGGTATATCTACTGGATTTTTTTCAAGGTGATGATCGAAACAGGTATGCGCAAAGGGGAAGCAGCTGCACTTCAATGGAATGATATTGACCTAAAGCACAACACTATAGTTATTAAAAAAACGCTTGATTTCCAAGCGAGTGAAGATGATGATTTATTTGGTGATCCTAAGACATTTAATTCAAACCGTAAAATTACGATTAGATCTTCCTTAGCTAACGAATTGCATTTTCACTTAAAACAACAAAATCAAAATAAAGTTGCAGTCAACGAATTATATCACCACGATTTAGGATTAGTTTTATGCAGGAAAGACGGAAATTACTTACCTAAATCTAGTCTTTACAATGCATTTTCCAAGATATTAAAAAACAGTAATCTTCCATCCTTGCCTATTCATTCGCTAAGACATACACATGCTGTCCTATTAATGGAATCAGGAAACGAAATGAAATATATTCAGGAGCGTCTTGGGCATGGTAGTATCCAGATAACATCCGACGTGTATTCCCATATTTCAAAGAAGATCGATACCCAAAGCATGAATCGGTTTGAAAATTATATGAATAATATCTCCACTTAATTTTTTGGGGTGAATTTGGGGTGATAAGTAACACTGGTAAATACATTTAAAACACCCCATAAAACAAAACGCCCTGACGCTTAGAGCGCCAAGGCATTTAACAGTTAATAAGTTTGTAGATATTGCTCACGTTCCCAAGGGTGTACTTGTGTACGGAACATATCCCATTCAATTTCTTTCGCTTCAACAAAATGTTCAAAAAGGTGCTCCCCTAATGCTTTAACCATGATTTCGTCTTGTTGAAGAGTCTCTAAAGCATCATATAGAGTAGCAGGCAAGTCTTGAACGCCGTGTGCTTCACGTTCTTTTTTACTCATCACGTAAATATTACGGTCCACTGGAGACGGAGCTTCCAGTTTATTTTCAACACCATCAAGTCCTGCTGCAAGAAGAACAGCCATCGCTAAATATGGATTAGCTGCTGGATCTACACTACGTACTTCAATACGTGTACTTAAGCCACGAGAAGTAGGTACACGTACAAGCGGACTACGGTTTTGACCAGACCAAGCTACGTAACATGGAGCTTCATAGCCAGGTACTAGTCGCTTATAAGAGTTTACCGTTGGGTTGGTAACAGCAGTAAAGTTTGTTGCATGCTTAATAATACCAGCCGTAAATTGGTAGGCTACGTCTGAAAGTTGTTCTTTACCATTCTCGTCAAAGAATGCGTTTCCATCCTCGTTAAATAAAGACATATTGGCATGCATACCTGATCCGTTAACACCGAATAATGGTTTCGGCATGAATGTTGCATGAAGACCATGTTGGCGAGCGATGGTTTTAACAGCTAATTTAAACGTTTGTATATCATCACAGTGTTTAACAGCGTCAGAATATTTAAAGTCAATTTCATGCTGTCCTGGAGCTACTTCATGGTGAGAAGCTTCTATTTCAAAGCCAATTTCCTCCAGCTCTAGAACAATATCACGACGACAGTTCTCACCAAGGTCAGTAGGTGCTAAATCAAAATATCCACCTTTGTCATTTAACTCCATCGTAGGATTGCCTTTTTCGTCCAATTTAAACAAGAAGAATTCTGGTTCTGTTCCTATGTTGAATGCAGAAAAGCCAAGTTCTTCCATCTTCTTAAGGTTACGCTTTAAGTTATAACGAGGACAACCTTCGAAAGGTGTTTTATCCGGGTTATAAATATCACAAATAAATCTTGCAACTTTCCCTTTTTCTGAAGTCCAAGGGAAGACAACAAATGTATCAAGATCCGGTACTAAGTACATATCTGATTCTTCAATACGGACAAAACCTTCAATTGAAGAACCATCAAACATCATCATTCCATCAATTGCTTTATCTAGTTGACTTAAAGGAATCTCTACGTTTTTGATAGTACCTAACATATCAGTAAATTGCAGACGAATAAATTTTACATTTTCTTCATCAATCTTCTTGTAAATTGCTTCTCTAGTAAATCCCATCTAATTCCTCCTGTGTTACGACTATTAATGGAAAAATCTTGACATTTCTCCTTGTCTTAAACTCGCTTTACCTTGTCTTCCCGCGGTGAGTAATTCTTGCTGTAGCATACGACGAAGTTCTCGATCGGTAAGTTCATTATGCACTTCCTCGACTTCTTTTTCGTCATAATCCTCATTCTCCGGCTCATGGGTAATCGATAACACTTGCTTAATTCCAGCCATGTTGATCCCTTTTTCAATCAATGATTTAACCTCTAGAAGACGATCAACATCATTAAAGGAAAAGAGTCGACGATTGCCGTCAGATCTTGCTGGGTTTACGAGCTTATGCTGTTCGTAATACCTAATTTGCCGGGCTGAAAGATCAGTCAAGGATTGTACAATCCCCATCGGGAATAACGGCATGGAACGACGAATTTCATCACTCATCGATTTGCCCCCCCAATATAGAAATTCTAACTTAATTATACGATAAGCTAGCAATATGTCAACATATGTGACGAAAGTTTACATCGAAATATCCGACTATTTTCTAATTGGAACTATTTATTCGACCTACTGCTCTTGTAACTGCAAGCTTAACATGCGCATAAGTTAATCCACCTTGTACAAAGGCCGTGTAAGGTGGACGAAGAGGGCCGTCAGCCGTAAGCTCTAGGCTCGCTCCTTGAATAAACGTACCGGCTGCCATAATAACTTCACTATCGTAACCTGGCATAGGACTAGGATGAGGTTTTACATGTGAATTTATTGGGGAAGCAGACTGAATGGATTGGCAAAATGCAACCATTTGTTCAGCTGTACTAAAGTTAACAGACTGAATTAAATCTGTACGAAAATCATCATATTTAGGAGAGGTTTTAAAGCCTAATTCTTCTAAGAGTTTAGAAGTAAATATAGCTCCTTTAAGCGCTTCTCCAACAACATGTGGGGCAAGGAAAATACCCTGATACATTTCCTGAAGCATATTTAAGCTTGGACCTGTTTCTTTACCTAAACCAGGTGCGGTCAGACGATAACTACATAACTCAATTAAATCTGCCCTACCAGTGATATAACCACCAACTCGGGTAATGCCTCCACCTGGATTCTTAATTAGCGATCCAGCTATAAGATCTGCTCCTATTTCAGTAGGTTCTTTTAATTCTACAAATTCCCCATAACAATTATCTACAAAAATAATAACCTCTTGATTTATCGATCGGATAAATTCAATCGTTCGTTCTATATCATCTATTGGAATAGATGGACGGTCTTCATAACCTTTTGAGCGCTGAATAGCAATGACCTTAGTTTTTTCTCTCATAGCCGCCTTAATCCCTACATGATCCGTTTTGCCGTTCGACAAGAGAGAAATTGCATTATATGTAACTCCGAAATCATTTAACGATCCTGTATCTTTTTCACCTTCAGAGCCAATGACCTCTTCTAAAGTATCATATGGATCCCCTGTAATATAAAGTAATTCATCACGGGGACGTAATACGCCAAATAGCGCTGTAGTAATCGCATGAGTGCCTGAAATCAACTGAGGTCGAACAATAGCATCCTCCGCTCGGAAAATTTCTGCATAAAGAGCTTCGAGTGTATCACGACCAAAGTCATCATATCCATACCCAGTGGTAGGATTAAAATGCGAATCAGATATCCTCAATTTTTGAAATGCATTTAGTACTTTTTCTTGGTTCGCTTCTACAATAGTTTGTACATTTTGGTGGTAAGGTTGAATTACCTGTTCCACCTTATTTACGATTTCTTTCATTTTAACTAACTTCCTAACTTTGTATACTTAATCTCATCGGGTGATCAGGATGAATATAACCTTTGATGGCATAACTTTCATTTTCTTCTAAGAATTCCATTGTATCTATAATGGTTTGAGATTTGAGTCTTTGAAGTTTACCACCTTCTGAAGCATGTACGTGTATATGATAAGTGTGCCACTCTTCTTTTAGTACCTCCTCAACCTTGTTAGTGATTCGCTTATTATCAATTGGATCATGAACACTAACAGTAACGGATGGAAAGGTATGAGGTATAAAATCCTCTTCTAATAGATCCTTTTTATTATAGACTGTGATTGTCGGAAGTTGACTAGCATCTAACTCCTCTAATAAACGATTAACCGTTTTCTCTTGCTCTAAATGATCAGGGTGAGAGGCATCAACCATATGAAGAATAAAATCTGCTTCTGTCACCTCTTCCAAAGTGGAGCGGAAGGATGCAATTAGTGTTGTCGGTAAGTCTTGTATAAACCCTACAGTATCTGAGACCAATGATTGAAACCCAGAAGGTAAACTAATCTGCCTTGTTAAAGGGTCTAGCGTAGCAAATAGCAAGTTTTCTTCAAAGGAATGACTATCTGTTAACCGGTTAAAAAATGTAGACTTTCCTGCGTTAGTATATCCCACTATCGCAATCTGAAAAGCAAAGTTTTCTTCTCTACGTTTTCTGTATTGGTCCCTTTGTTTTACTACGTTCGCAAGCCTTCTTTTAATATCATCAATACGACGTCGAATATGGCGTCGATCCGTCTCAAGTTTGGTTTCACCTGGGCCTCTTGTACCAATTCCCCCTCCTAACCTCGAGAGTTCTGTTCCTTGCCCAACTAACCGTGGGAGTAAATACTGTAACTGAGCAAGTTCTACTTGCAGTTTACCTTCCTTTGTTCTAGCCCTACTAGCAAAAATATCTAGAATGAGCTGACTTCGATCAATTACTCTACGTTCCAAACGATCACTTATATTACGTAATTGACCGGCAGAAAGTTCACCATTAAAGATAATAAGTTGCGCATCTATTTGTTCAGCATCCTCTTTTATTTCCTCTAATTTCCCTTCCCCTAGATAGGTGGCTGGATGAATGTGGGCCCTGTTTTGGATTATCACTTTACTGACTTCCCCTCCAGCTGTTTCGGTGAGGGATTGAAGTTCTTCTAAGGAGGAGTTGAAACGAGCTTCATCTTGTCTCGGTTCTTTTCTCGCTACTAATATCACTTGTTCTTTTTGCAATTTAACAACCACCCTTTCCTCAATCATCGTTCACTCTTAATATTTTAGCAAACATATATGCATCATTATAAGTAGAAGTTCACTTTCTACCCTTTTTTGTCACTCAAAATGCAAGTCAGACGATTCAAGCATTATTAAGTCTGTTTTATCCCAGTCTTCCCTATCTGCTAAACGGTACGCATGTTTTCGGATAGCTTCTTCGATCACATTTCTTACATATCTCGCATTTGCGAAGTTTTTAGGCGGGTGATGACTGGCCAGAACCAGATGGTCATACAATTTTTTCTTCGATTGTGGGGTAAGGGCATAGTCTTTTTCTTGTATCATGACCTTAGCAATAGCTAACAACTCAGAAGCTGTATAGTCTTGAAAAGCAAGTTGTAATGGAAACCTTGAAGCCAAACCTGGGTTAATTTCCAAAAAATCATCCATTTCCAAGGGATAACCAGCCAAAATGATGATTAATTGATCATGATAATCCTCCATACATTTTACAATAGTATCAATTGCTTCCTTGCCGAAATCCTTATCTCCACCTCGAGCTAACGAATAAGCTTCATCTATAAATAAAACTCCACCTAACGCCTTCATAACCAAATCTTTTGTCTTCTGGGCGGTGTGTCCGATATATTCTCCTACTAGCTCACTGCGATCCACTTCAATAAAATGACCATTTTCTAAAACGTTCATTTCACGAAAAAGTTCTGCTACTTTCCTGGCTACCGTAGTTTTCCCAGTTCCAGGATTCCCTTTAAACACCATATGCAAGACTTGCCCGTTATTTTTCAGACCAAGTTCTTTTCTCTTTTGTTCAATTAACACTTGGGCATAGATTTCTTTAATTTGATGTTTTAAACCACCCAATCCAATAATATTTGAAAAATAATCATCAATAATCCGAAAAGAAGGGGCACGAGACTTTAGTTTAGGCTTCGCTGAAGCCGCAGCTTCACTTTTTCTGTACCCTTCTCTAAGAACAATGTTAATCGTGCCTTGGCGAGTCAATTTCGCTTGTTGATCCACAAAGATCCCTCCATTTCCATGTATCATACGCGCTTTTAGAAAAACCGTGACAAACGCCCAGGAAATAAGAAAAGAAAAAAACGAGCGCCAGGAGCGCTCGTTACTCTTTATCAAGCGTAATATTTTTCGCAGGGGCAAAAGTCGAAATTGCATGTTTAAATATTAGTTGCTGCTTTCCGTCTGTTTCAAGTAAAACAGTGAAATTATCAAATGCTTTAATGACACCTCTTAATTGGAAGCCATTAAGCAAAAACACGGTGAGTTGCATACGTTCTTTCCTTAATTGATTTAAGTAATTATCTTGAATATTGACTGACTGGGCCATACATCTTCCTCCTCTTTTCTATCTATATTAATACCATTCTAGCTTTCTTCGAGCATTCCTGCTAATTCTTGCAATATATTTTCAATTTTATCGTTTTTTTCCATAAGATTCATACTATACCAATGAACATTTAATTTGTTTTTAAAATAAGTGAACTGTCTTTTAGCATATCGACGCGAATTCCTCTTAAGAAGTTCAACTGCACGTTCATAACTATATTCTCCTTTGAAATAAGGGATGAATTCTTTATAACCAATAGCTTTCATCGACTGACAACCTTCTAAACCTTCATCATACAGAGAATAAACCTCTGCCAGTAAACCCTGATTTAACATTAAGTCAACTCGATCATTAATTCTCTTATATAACTGCGAACGATCCATCTCTAAACCAATTAAAATCGGTCGAAAAGCTGACTCTTCTTTTTGATCTTCTTTATAATCACTCAGAGTCTTTCCGGTTGTTTCGTAAACTTCCAACGCCCGCAAGACTCTTCTTTTATTATTAGGGTGTACTTTCTCTGCTTGCTTTGGGTCAATCGAAACTAACCTTTTATACAAAGCATCCATGCCTAACTCTTCTGCTTCTTTTTCTAATTTATCTATCACTAATTCATCGCGTTTATCATTCGAAAAATTATAGTCATATAACGTGGCTTGTATGTATAACCCAGTACCACCAACAATAACAGGCAGTCGGCCACGATCAGTTATATCTTTAATTAAAGCTCGCACTCTCTGTTGAAACTCAGCTACGGAAAACCCCTCGTAAGGTTCTTTTATATCGATCAAATGGTGGCGCACCCCATTCATTTCATGTTCTGCGACCTTAGCAGTACCGATATCCATCTTTCTATAAATTTGCATGGAATCACCGCTTATGACTTCTCCATTGTATTCCTTAGCTATCTCAATAGCTAAGTTAGACTTTCCAACAGCCGTTGGCCCGACAACACTAACAACAATCGGCTTCAAAAAAATCCCTCCCTTACTTATTCCATCCTCATTATACATGAAACGCTCTGGAATCATACATAACGCAGCAAAATAACGGAATCCGTTACACCTACTAACGATATCCGTTAGTATAACTAAAAGAATTCGTTAGTTTCTATATCGACATTCGTTAGTTATGTGCTAAAATATAGGAAAGGAGGAGTGAGAAGTGGTTAATCAACGAATTCGTTCCTTACGAAAGAAACGTCGCCTGACTCAAACGATGTTAGCAGATAAAGTCGGGGTGTCTGCTCAAGTCGTATCAAATTGGGAAAGGCAATATACCTCCCCGGATCTTGAGGACCTTTCAAAAATTGCTCACGCCCTTCATACTACGGCCGATTATTTATTAGGATTAAGTGATGAAATAGAAGATGAAATGAGAGAAATTAAACAATTCTTGAAAGATAAAGGATTTGATCGTTCTGTTATTTTTGATAAAGAGTCCTGGCTTCAAGTTCAGGCAGATGAGATCAATCAAATAGAGAATTATTTTCGGTTTCTTCTCCAGCAAAAACAACCATCGTAATTTAATTATGTTAACTATAAAAAGCATGCCCCCTATTTATAGGGAGCATGCTTTATTTCTTATCCTTATTTGTTTTTTACATGACGCGCTTAAACATTTTTTCCATTTCATATTCAGAAAAGAATACAATAATTGGTCTTCCATGCGGACAAGTAAATGGATCTGTTGAGGATCGTAAATCTTCAAGCAATCGGAACATGTCCGTTTGATTTAAATAGTGATTGGCTTTAATTGAGCGTTTACAAGACATAAGAATGGCGGCTTCTTCTCTTAATTTAGCAATACTGAGCTTATCTTCGTTCATCAATTGATCAATAATTTCTTGGATCACTTCTTCTTCAAATCCTTTAGGAAACCATTGGGGATGGGAGCGAACAATATAGCTTTGACCACCAAATGGTTCAAAGAACAGCCCTACTTTTTCTAATTCTTCTTTAAATTCTTCAATTCTTAAAGCTTCATGCCGTTGGAAATCAAAAGTCATAGGAACTAGTAACTCTTGTACTTCGTGTTCAACCAAACCTATTTGGTCACGAAAGAACTCATACTTTATTCTTTCTTGAGCCGCATGTTGGTCAACGATATACATTCCATCTTCATTTTGCGCAAGAATATACGTGCCATGCAACTGCCCAATTGGATGCATCGTGGGCACACGTTGATTTCCACTTTGTTGATTATCAACAAGCTTAATGTTTTCTTCTTGTAATTCAGCTACCTCGTCTTGTTCGCTTGGTTGCTCCATTCGCTCTAAAACAGAATATTGTGCCTCGTTATAATCATTTACCTCTTCATGATCGCTAGAAGGAGTAACCGATTCATAAGATGATGGAGCTGGAGACTTGTCACGTTGTGAATCATAAAGGTTTAAGCTTTCCTGACGATTATAAGTCTTTTCTGGCCTTTTATTCTTCTCTACCCTCGGGATAAGCGTTTGCTTTCTAAACGTTTCCCGAATGGTCGACTCGATTAACTCATACAATTCTTTTTCTTTACTAAACCTCACTTCTAATTTTGCTGGATGTACGTTAACATCCACTAAAATCGGGTCCATTTCTACTTTCAAAATAACAATTGGACTTTTTCCGATAGGCAACAATGTGTGATAACCTTGTTGAATCGCTTTATTTAAAGGAATATTACGGATATATCTCCCGTTAATTATTGTAGAAATATAACTTCTGGACGCTCGGTATACTTCTGGTTTGGCCACATACCCTTTTATTTTAAAATCCTTCGTTGCAGCTTCGATCGGAATCATGTTTCGGGCAACATTCATGCCATATATTTTTGCAATAACTTGCAGTACGTCCCCTCGACCATTCGTTCTAAATAATTCCTTATCGTTATGCCTACAGATGAATTTCATTTCTGGATTAGCTAATGCCATACGGTTTAGTACGTCAGTAATGTGCCCAAGCTCCGTATGAATCGTCTTCATATACTTTAATCGGGCAGGAGTATTAAAAAACAACTCATCTACTGTGATATCTGTTCCTTTTCGAGCGTCACTTTTATCCTCTTTTGTGATTTTTCCACCTTCAAGTTCAATCTTTGCACCAGCTACGGTACCCAGAGAAGTTTGAAGTGTTAATCGACTAACGGCCGCGATACTAGCTAAAGCTTCCCCCCTAAAACCAAGCGTGCGAACATGGAAGAGGTCATTTTCATCCTGAATTTTACTTGTTGCGTGCCTATGGAATGAGCGGATCGCGTCATCAGGATCCATTCCATCCCCATTATCTGTAATGCGAATCCTTTGTAATCCGGCTTCTTGCAGCTCAATCTCCACCCAAGTGCTATTGGCATCAATACTATTTTCAACTAACTCTTTCACTACTGATGCGGGGCGCTCGACCACTTCTCCAGCTGCGATCTTATTCGCCAAATGATCAGGCATTAAGTGTATGTGTGCCATACAAGGATCCTCCTTTACGATTTCATCTGCTTCTGTAACTGATAAAGTTCATTCATAGCATCCATAGGAGTCATCTCCATCAAATTTAAACCTGCCAAATGTTTTTCAAGTTTTGAATTTATTGCAGGAGTTGAAGGTTTCTCTTCCTCTACAAATAAACTTAATTGTTGTTCATTCGTTACACTTACTTCTTGGGAACCATTTTCCAACGTAGATAACAAGTAGGAGGCGCGTTCGATAAGCTCACTAGGTAGATTCGCGAGTTTTGCAACATGGATGCCGTAACTCTCGTCAGCAGCCCCGTCTTGAATTTGATGAAGAAAAATAACGTTCCCTTCATATTCCTCTGCCCGAACATGAATGTTTTTTAAACGAGCCAACTCTTCTTCGAGAGACGTTAACTCATGATAATGGGTGGAAAATAGTGTCTTCGCACGAATGTTCTCATGTATATGTTCTACGATGGCCTGAGCTAAAGCCATACCATCGTACGTACTTGTTCCCCTGCCGATCTCATCTAATAAAATTAAGCTATGCTCTGTAGCGTGACTAAGCGCATGATTAGCTTCTAACATTTCTACCATAAATGTACTTTGTCCTGACACCAGGTCATCAGCCGCTCCAATTCTAGTGAAAATTTGATCAAAGATTGGAAGAGATGCGGATTCACACGGAACAAAGCTTCCCATTTGAGACATAATCGACGTAAGAGCTAATTGTCTCATATACGTACTTTTCCCTGACATGTTCGGCCCTGTGATTAACAGAACATCTTTTGATTCATCCATAAAAATATCATTAGGAACAAATGATTCATTCCTCATTACTTGTTCCACCACAGGGTGCCGTCCTTGTTTGATATCTACTAATCGTTTCTCATTAAATTGCGGTCTTACATAACTTTGTTGATCAGCTGCTTGAGCAAACCCTTGCAATACATCAATTCGACTCATTTGTTCTGCCAGAAATTGTAACTTTTGAACATAATCTTTCACTTGTTCTCGAACTTCAATAAACAATTGATATTCTAATTCCACACTCTTATCTTGAGCTTCTAATATCAACGTTTCTTTTTCTTTGAGCTCTGGTGTGATGTAACGCTCAGCATTCGTTAACGTTTGCTTCCGTTCATAACGACCTTCAGGTAAATTAGGAATATTAGGCTTCGTTACCTCGATGTAATAACCAAACACTCGGTTGTAACCAATTTTTAACGATTTAATTCCTGTTGCCTGACGCTCTTGACCCTCTAACTCTGCGATCCACTTTTTCCCATTTATCGAAGCATCACGATACTCATCAAGCCCGGAATGATATCCATCACGAATCATTCCTCCTTCTTTGATGGTAATCGGAGCATCTTCACTCAAGCTTTGTTCCAATATTTCTCTCAGTTTAGGAAGAGGATCAATTGATTCATGTAATTTTCCGACCGAAGGATGATGAAATTGTTTTAATGTATTCATCAATTCCGGGATGGCTGTTAAGGAATGTTTGAGTTGTATTAAATCACGTGCATTCACATTACCAAAAGCTATACGACCAGCTAACCGTTCTAGGTCATAGACCATTGTCAATTGGTCTCTAAGTGTTTCACGTTCAAAAAATTGATCGAGCAACCCTTCTACTTGATCATGTCTAGATACAATCTCACTTTTGGATAATAACGGACGCTCCAACCATTTTTTCAGAGTACGAGATCCCATCGCTGTTATCGTTTGGTCGATGACGGAAAGTAAACTCCCTTTTTTACCTTGTCTTCTTAATGTCTCCACTAATTCTAGATTTCGTTTCGAATACATATCAAGAGACATATACTGCTTGAGTTCAATGGTGTTGACTGGACGCAGATGTTCGAGGGAGCGCTTTTGTGTCTGCTGGATGTAATGCAGTAAACGCCCGAATCCTGCTAAAAATTTATCAGAATGAAGATCTTCAACTAAATTGTGAAACTGTCCATCGATATCGGTAGTATTACTATAGGATACGGTAAAGCCTAGGCGTTCTTTAAACATCGTCTGCCTTTCTTCATCGAAGGCTTCGTCTATGACTACTTCTTTTACAGGACGATTAAATAATTCACTTAATACAGCTTCAAATCCTTCAGTAATAAGAGCAATGCTATTTTCGCCGGTGGTTAAATCATTATAACTAACCGTAAATGTTCCATCATCGAACTCACTAACTGAGGCTAAATAATTGTTTTCCTTCTCATCAAGCATACTCCCCTCCATGACGGTTCCAGGGGTAATAAGTTGAACGACTTCCCGCTTGACTACACCTTTTGATATTTTTGGGTCCTCTACCTGTTCACAAATAGCTACTTTAAACCCTTTTTCAATAAGTTGCTTTATGTAGTTTTCTGCCGAATGATATGGTACTCCACACATAGGAATCCGATCTTTTCCTCCACCATCACGGCTTGTTAAAGTTATCTCCAACTCTTTAGATGCAGCCAGAGCGTCATTAAAGAACATCTCATAAAAGTCACCAAGTCTGTAAAATAAAAATGCATCTTTTTGCTCGGCTTTAATTTTTAAATATTGCTGCATCATAGGTGTATATTCTGCCATTCTTAAATCCTCCAAAACGAACATAAATTGATGTATAGTATGAATAATCATTTCCGAAGCGAGATTGACCCAGAAGTGACATGCTCTCGGTTTTCCGTCCTTTGATAATCTTAACATCAGATAGAAATATTATATCACATTCATACTACTGGCTTGAATGAAAGGATCTTAAACAAAAAAAAGAATGCCCCGCTGAAACAGCAAGGACATTTTTATTAATCTTTATGATGACTACTGCTGCTACTGCTAGGCAAGAAATCTGTCTCGATTGCCGAAAAATCATCGGATGATAGCTCGTAATCAAAATCATCATTGTCGCACCCATTAGGGTCTACACGCACACATAATTTTGTTTCTCCAATCACATCTACCACAAACTCCCGTTCAACTTCTACGACGATCTTCTGACCTTGTGCTGCAATTTTACATTCTAAACAATTTGGTTGTTGGATTGCTTTTGCAACAACCTCAACTTCATCGTTAATACAGTTCTCATCTTTAACAACTAGTGGAACATGGTCACAATAATTCACGCGCTCTGTCACGACTTCAGTTTTCGTATTATCGTTATACGAATACCATACGTTAATGTCGTAACTGCCGGAAACTTCCACATTATCTCCTTTTTTCTTCGCATTGTAAATATGATTAATAACCCAACAACCTAGAATACTTGTTGGTCGATGCGAAGGACTAATAGTGTGGGTTGCTTCAATGAACTTCTTACCTTTTCCACAAACTGCTTTCGTAATAATTTCCCTGTATTCGCGTTCGAAAAATGACATAGGAAACACTCCTCCTTATTCTACCACCCATCCTATTCTAAATTGGGCAAATGGTGAACATAATCTAGATGACTTCAGGACGTTTGTATTCCATTCTATGCACCAGCCTATAAAATTGTACAAAAAAATCCGTTAGATAAAATTTTATCTAACGGATTCGTACAATTTATTAGCTACAAGCACTGTCACTTTTTTTGGATCCGGTCTCGCCATTAAGGATATCTCCGCCTGTTGAGCGAATCACTTCATTGGTAACTTCACGAGAAATTGTACTTGAAACCATTTGTAAAATATCATTAATTACCATTTGAGTATCTTTAAATTCAGCTACTACTGGAATACTATCCAGTTCATCCTGTAGATGGTCAATTTCTTTTTCAATTTTTTCTAAAGCTTCTGTTTTACCATAGGCTTGAAAATTAACAGCTTGTTTTTGAAGAGCTTTTATTTTTTTAATATAAGATTGAACTTTTTCGTTGTCGTTTAATTTTGCTTCAATTTGCTTAAAGCGATCGATCTCTTCAATATCTGCCATCATTTTGGCAAGCTTATGCGCTTCATCAACAACTTGCTTTCTAGTATATTGAGCCATTTATTTCACCTCTGCCGTTTCTTCAATCATTTCCCCGTTAAGAGACCAGGTTTTTGTTTCATTAATTTTCACTTTAACAAGATGACCAATTGATGAACGAGGTCCTGTGAAGTTTACCATTTTATTTCTTTTCGTGTAGCCAGCAAGAACATCTTTATTCTTCTTACTTTCACCTTCAACTAGCACTTCAACGATTTCGCCTTCATACTCTTTCATTGAGTCTGCAGACTGCTGATTTACAAGTTTATTTAAACGCTGTAAACGTTCCTTTTTCACTTCCATCGAGACATTATCGCTCATACGTGCTGCTGGCGTACCATCACGAGGAGAATAAATGAAGGTGTAAGCTGCCTCAAACCCTACTTCTTCGACTAATGTTAGCGTATCCTCAAACTGTTCATCCGTTTCGTTCGGAAAACCGACGATAATATCTGTTGTTAACGTAGCTTCAGGCATCGAAGTACGAATTTTTTTGACGAGATCTAAATATTCTTCACGAGAGTATTTACGTCCCATAATTTTAAGTACATCAGAATTTCCAGATTGTACAGGCAAGTGAATATGGTCAAGCATATTGCCGCCTTTTGCTATTACTTCAATTAGATGATCATCGAAGTCACGCGGGTGAGATGTTGTAAATCGAACCCGTGGAATATCAATGGTGCGTAATTCGTCCATTAAGTCTCCTAAACCATAGCCAATATCAAGATCTTTACCATAAGCGTTCACATTTTGCCCTAGTAAGGTAACTTCTTTGTATCCTTGTGCAGCTAAATGGCGAACTTCCTGGATAATGTCTTCGGGAAGACGACTTCTCTCTTTACCACGTGTATATGGGACAATACAATACGTGCAAAATTTATCACATCCGTACATAATGTTAACCCATGCTTTGATTTTTCCTTTTCGGGAGCGAGGAAGGTTCTCAATGATGTCCCCTTCTTTGGACCATACATCAATGACCATTTCTTTTCCAAACATGGCTTCTTTTACTAATTGAGGCAGTCGGTGAATATTGTGTGTCCCAAAAATCAAGTCGATAAATGGATGTTTCTGAAGAATCCGATTAACAACTGATTCTTCTTGTGACATACAGCCACAGATCCCGATAATTAAATCTGGATTCTCTAGCTTTAATGGCTTTAAGTGGCCGATCTCACCAAACACTTTGTTCTCCGCATTTTCGCGAATAGCACAAGTGTTTAATAGTATGATATCTGCTTCCTTTGTGTCGTTCGTTGAAACATAGCCCATTTCTTCAAAAATTCCGGCCATAACTTCAGTGTCGTGCTCGTTCATTTGACAGCCATACGTTCGTATCATGTATTTACGTCCGTTACCTGCCTGACTCATATCCTCAGGGATGGCAAAGTCATAATGTACCTTCACATCTTCTTTTCGACGACGCTGAGCTTTCCTAAGAGATGGAGGCTGGTAAGTCGTTTCAAAATATTGCATGAAGTCATCGCTTGTCTTTTCTTTAATTCTATCTAGGTTATCCTGGTCGGATTTTACGTCCGCTGGCTCTCCCTGTCGAATTTGTTGAGACATTTCATTTCGTTGTTGTTCGTTCATTTCGATCTCCTTTCAAAAAGAGCATGGTAACTGTGTCATTATATCAATTTTCTATCTGTTTTTTAAGAGAAAAGCAAAAATAATCATGATTGTCACACAATCCTCTTTTTTTATAGACTATATTATATCTTACTATTGATATTAAGATGTGAAAAATAGTAGCTTCTATATTTAGGGGATTGCTTCTCTTATTCAACATTCGCCCCTGATAAATAAGGATAGTTCAATGCCATATGAGAAGGGTGAACATAGTAGGACTTATGATTTATACCATTGATTAGCACTTCAACATAGTCGAATCTATAGTCGTTGTATTTGTTGCATGATGATAAAGCTATGAGTTTTGAAAGATATCTTATACTATATTCTGTTCTAAAGGTTTGGAATAAAATCATCTGTATATATTTTCACTCCTACATTCTTACTCTTCATTTGATAAATTTTCATAGTCATAGCTTATCACACTTCGATAGGATAGCTATCTAGCTACTGGGTCACTTTAATGCTTGATGATAGCTCTTTAAAGACATTTGTTCAAGGGAGAAAATATCAACATGATCGTTTAAGGTAACCTTTTTTATAAGAACAGCCACAATGATTTTTTCTATCATTGTGGCATGACCCATTTATATAATAGCTAGTTTTTTCCCGACAGTTTCAAAGGCATCTAAAGCTTTTTGTAATTCTTCTTGTGAATGTTCAGCTGTCACTATTGTTCGTATTCTTCCTTTACCTTTTTGTACGGTAGGAAAGACGATACCTTGCGCAAATACTCCTTCTTCAAATAGTTCATCAGAGAATTTATGAGTTAGAGCATCATCACCAATCATGACTGGAGTAATGGGTGTTTCACTTATGCCTATATCAAATCCAAGCGACTCAAGGCCATTTTTAAAGAATTTCGTATTATCCCATAGTTTATCAATCAATTCAGGTTCTTGAAGTAATACCTCTATCGCTGCCTCATTTGCTGCTGTTACCGCAGGCGGGTGAGAAGTACTAAACAAAAATGGACGGCCTTTGTGAATTAAATATTCTCTTAATGTTTTCGTACTCGCTACATACCCACCAAGCACCCCAATGGCTTTACTCAAGGTACCTACTTGAATATGAACACGTCCATCCAAATTAAAATGGTTGACGGTTCCGCGACCGTTATCACCTAACACACCACTCGCATGGGCATCGTCTACCATAATTAAGGCATCGTACTTTTCTGCTAGTTCAACGATTTGTGGAAGGGGTGCGATATTTCCATCCATAGAGAAGACGCCATCAGTGACAACAAGACGTGTACGGAAGTCAGAACTTGCCTGTAAAGCTTGTTCCAATGACTCCATATCTACATGCTTATATATTTTACGAGAAGCTTTCGTTAATCGAATGCCATCAATGATGGAAGCGTGATTCAATTCATCAGAAATGACGACATCTTGATTAGTCAAAATCGATGAGAGAATGCCTTGGTTCGTTGTGAAACCAGATTGAAAAACAAGAGCAGCTTCCGTGTGCTTAAATTCAGCTAACTTCTCTTCAAAGTTTTCATGCATTTGCAATGTACCTGCAATTGTGCGTACAGATCCTGTTCCAACACCATATTCTTCATTTGCTTTTTCCGCTGCTTCTTTCATTTTTGGATGTGATGTTAACCCTAGGTAGTTGTTGGATGAAAGCTGAATAACTTCTTTACCTTTAATTGTAACCTTAGATCCTTGAGCAGATTCAAGTGGAATTAATTTTCTAAACGTGCCTTCTTCTTTCATTTCGTCTAACTGTTCTTGTAAGTATTCAAAACCTTTCACGTGAAATCCTCCTTTTGTAATTTATGGATGTAATACTACTTTACCGCATTTACCTTCATTCATTAATTGAAAACCTTTTTCAAAGTCTTCTAGTTTAAAATGGTGAGTAATGATGGGCTTAACATCCACTCGGCCAGAATGGAGCAGTCGAGATACTTGTTGCCACGTTTCGTACATTTTACGACCCGTTATCCCTTGAACGTGAACCCCTTTAAAAACAATATCATTTGTCACATCTATAGTTACTGGGGTCGTTGGCAGACTTAAGATTGACACACGACCTCCGTTGGTAATCATTTTAAACCCTTGGTCCATAGCTACAGGATGACCACTCATCTCGCAAACGACGTCAAGCCCATGTCCATTAGTAAGTTTTTTGGCTTCCTCGACAGGATGGCTCACTCCTGCATCAATTGTTGATGTAGCTCCCATCTCTTCAGCAATCTTTAAACGATAGGGATTTAAATCGATGGCAATAACTTGAGAAGCACCTGCTGATTTAGCAACACCTACTGCCATTAACCCAATAGGTCCGCACCCTATAATCGCAACTGATTTGCCCGCCACATCTCCATTTAAGACGGTATGCACAGCATTTCCCATCGGCTCTTGTATAGAGGCGATATCTGTTGGAAGGTCTTTAGGATTAAGCCAAAGGTTGCTGGCCGGTAAAGCCACATACTCCGCAAAACATCCTTGGGTATCTACCCCTATAATTCTAGTATTCTCACAAATATGATATTGTCCAGTTAAACATTGAGGACAGTGTCCGCATATCAAATGGGTTTCAGCACTTACATAATCCCCAGTTTGAAAGTTGCTAACGTTATCTCCAATTTCTACAATCTCTCCGGAAAACTCATGACCAAAAACGTAGGGAGGATGAACTCGACTTGCTGACCAATTATCCCAATTATATATATGTAAATCCGTTCCACAAATAGATGTTGCCTTAACACGAATCAATACTTCATCTTCGCGAATGGCAGGAATCGAAACTTCTTGCAACTCTGCTCCTGGTCCCCGATGATGTTTGACTATCGCCTTCATACTTCCACTCACAGTGAACACCTCTTTTCCTTTTAAAAGTGAATTTAATAACATATTATCATGGATAATTTATTACGCAAGTATGTGTGTCTACTGTATAAAAACAATTGAACATCAAAAAAGCCGCATCCTTATTGTGAAGGAATACGGCAACTTTTAATTTTTATAGATTAAAGTTTAACGAGGTTCTATAATCAGCTTGATCGCTGTACGTTCCTCCTCATCAATCATAATATCTGTAAATGCAGGAATACAGATTAGGTCAATTCCACTAGGTGCTACAAATCCTCGAGCGATCGCAACTGCTTTGACTGCTTGATTTAAAGCACCCGCTCCAATGGCTTGCATCTCGGCTTTTCCCCGTTCTCTAACTACATTTGCCAAGGCTCCTGCTACTGAATTAGGTACGGATTTAGCTGATACTTTTAATACTTCCATTACTAGCTCCTCCTTCATTTACTATAGTTGTTCCATAACCACTATATTCTTGAAGTTGTAGAATATTCCCTTTTCATTATGAAGGAACTTTTTGCAAAATTCAAATAATCAGTCAAAAAACGGGCGATCGTCGTTGATCTGAACGCGTTGCACTTTTTTAGATTGACCGGTTTGATCGTCAATATCAACTAAGAAACCACTTAGTTGCTTCCTTCCCTCTTTTGGCACCTCAAATCGAACAGGTAAGTTTGTTAAAAAGCGCTTGATGACCGCTTCACGTTCCATTCCTAAGATACCGTCATAAGGACCGGTCATCCCAACATCAGAAATATATCCTGTACCCCTTGGTAATATTCGCTCATCCGCCGTTTGTATATGGGTGTGTGTCCCTACATTTACACTTACACGTCCATCGACATACCAGCCCATAGCTTGCTTTTCACTAGTAGCTTCTGCATGAAAATCTAGAAAGATGATAGGTGTTCTCTTTTTCGCTATTGCAATCAATTCATCTATTTTTCTAAACGGATCATCGTTCGGTGATAAAAAAGTTCTCCCCTGCAAGTTAATAACAGCTACTTCTGCTTTTGGTGTTTTAACAAAAGTGAGTCCTCTTCCAGGCGTGCCCTCCGGAAAATTAGCAGGTCGTACTAAATACTCTGCATCATCAATAAAATCAAATATTTCTTTTTTATCCCAAGCATGGTTTCCTAGCGTGACAGCTTGTGCACCTTTTTCTAAAAATCTACGATAAATCTTATCTGTGATTCCTTTTCCCGCTGCCGCATTTTCACCATTTACAATAGTTACAGAAGGTTGATATTTTTGCTTTAATTTTGGTAGATAGTCGTCTACCATTTCGCGGCCCGGGGCCCCTACGACATCTCCGATAAATAATATTCTCATGTAGAGTAAGCTCCTTTATATGATGTTAAGTTTTTTTAAATGAAAATGAAGCGGTCTCTTAAGACCGCTTCATTTATTACTTCGCATATTCCACAGAACGTGTCTCACGAATAACTGTGACTTTAATATGACCTGGATAATCAAGTTCATCTTCAATCCGATTTCGAATATTTCGAGCTAGACTCGTAGCTGATAAATCATCAATTTCATCAGGTCGAACCATTATACGGACTTCACGACCGGCCTGAATGGCAAAGGATTTCTCAACTCCGTCGTATGACTCAGAAATTTCCTCAAGCTTTTCTAAACGCTTAATATAGTTTTCTAATGTCTCACTACGTGCTCCAGGGCGAGCAGCTGACAGTGCATCTGCTGCAGCAACTAGAACCGCAATAATGGAAGTGGGCTCTTCGTCTCCATGGTGAGAAGCAATCGCATTGATAACAACATCATTTTCCTTGTATTTGCTACCAAGCTCTTTACCAATCTCCACGTGACTACCCTCTACTTCATGATCAATTGCTTTACCAATGTCATGGAGTAATCCAGCTCGACGTGCAAGATTTTCATCTTCTCCGAGTTCTGCAGCTAAAAGACCTGATAAGTAAGCAACTTCAGTAGAATGCTTCAACACATTCTGACCATAGCTTGTACGATATTTCAAGCGGCCAAGAATTTTAACTAGATCTGGATGGAGATTATGCACTCCAACCTCAAAAGTTGTTTCTTCCCCAACCTCACGAATGTGATCGTCCACTTCACGTCTCGACTTATCAACCATTTCCTCAATTCTAGCCGGGTGAATACGGCCATCCTGAACAAGTTTCTCCAAAGCCATTCGAGCTGTTTCTCTTCGAATTGGATCAAATCCTGATAGAATGACAGCCTCTGGGGTATCATCAATAATAAGATCAATACCTGTTAATGTTTCTAACGTACGGATATTTCGTCCTTCTCGACCGATAATTCGGCCTTTCATTTCGTCATTCGGCAAATTCACTACTGAAACTGTTGTTTCAGCTACGTGATCAGCAGCACAACGTTGAAGGGCAAGTGAAAGGATACTCTTTGCTTTTTTATCCGCTTCTTCCTTGGCACGATTCTCCGCTTCTTTAACCATCAGAGCTGATTCATGGGAAACTTCTTGTTCCACTCGTTCAAGAATCACTTGTTTAGCCTGGTCAGCAGTTAAGCCTGAGATGCGTTCAAGTTCTGTTTGTTGCTCTTGAACCATAGCTTCCACTTTGCTTTCCATTTCTTCAATTTGTTGTTGTCTCTCGGCGAGAGTTCCCTCTTTCTTTTCGAGTGATAAATCACGTTGATCTAATGTTCCACTCTTACGATCAAGATTCTCTTCTTTCTGTGTTAAACGGTTTTCGGTTTTTTGCAATTCTAATCGGCGTTCACGAATATCGCTTTCTGCTTCTTGACGAAACTTTTGATTCTCATCTTTCGCCTCAAGAAGTGCTTCTTTCTTAGCAGATTCCGCATTCCGATGACCTTCCTCAACAATTTGTTTAGAAAGCTGTTCGGCGCTGGAAATTTTCGCTTCCGCAATAGATTTCCGAATAAGATAACCAACAACAGAACCGACGATAAGGGCAAGCAAAATGAAGATGATGGATAACATATCCATAGTTTCACCTCCTCTTGCTATAAGCTGGTCCGTTTGTCGGCATGTACAAACGATTACGATTCATTTTCAGTTTCATTTCATTAAAATAAAAGGTATAAATATGAAAATGATACACATTCATTTTATGCCCGCCACAGCGTAATGTCAAGGAATCGTCAAATCTTGCCGACCTTTACACATAA
Source organism: Halobacillus seohaensis (assembly GCF_042663045.1). Lineage (NCBI taxonomy): Bacteria > Bacillati > Bacillota > Bacilli > Caryophanales > Bacillaceae > Halobacillus > Halobacillus seohaensis. Next base: position 34,845 of record NZ_JBHSZV010000013.1, read on the forward strand.
TATTTTTAATAATCTATATTTTAATATGAAAGTAACTCTAGTCTTTAAACAAGAAAAACCTCAAAATTTTATATAAAAAAGCAGAGTCTTTTATCAAAGAATACCTCCTAAGGTAACTCTAAAAATGACTCCGCTTCTTAGAATCATTAGACGTCTAATGATTCTTGATTTTCTGATTTCTTCTCTTCTTCTTCTTTTGCCGGGCCGTCCATATTGTAATGACTGCGAACTAGACCTTTAATTTCTTGATAAATCGCTTCATTGGTTTTTAAGAATTGTTTGGCATTTTCACGTCCTTGCCCCATTCTATCACTATTGTAAGAATACCAGGAGCCACTTTTTTGGATGATATCCAGGTCAGAGCCGATGTCTAGAAGTTCACCTTCTCTAGAAATCCCTACCCCATACATAATATCTACTTCCGCTTTTTTGAAAGGTGGGGCTACTTTGTTTTTGACTACTTTTAATCTCGTTTTATTCCCTACCATTTCATCTCCCTGTTTCAGGGTTTCAGCACGTCTCACTTCTAGTCTTACAGATGAATAGAATTTAAGTGCACGGCCACCTGGTGTTGTTTCAGGGCTTCCGAACATCACACCGACTTTTTCACGAATTTGGTTAATAAACATAGCTGTTGTTTTTGATTTACTAATCGCACCAGAAAGTTTTCTTAACGCTTGAGACATTAAGCGAGCCTGCAGACCTACGTGAGCATCTCCCATCTCACCCTCAATCTCAGCTTTAGGTACTAGTGCTGCTACAGAATCAATAACAACTATTTCAACTGCTCCGCTTCGAACAAGTGCTTCCGCAATCTCTAGAGCTTGTTCTCCTGTGTCAGGCTGTGATAATAGTAGTTCATCTATATCGACACCAAGAGCACGTGCATAAACAGGGTCAAGTGCGTGTTCGGCATCTATGAAGGCCGCTTGTCCACCTTGTCTTTGCGCTTCAGCGATAGCATGGAGAGCTACTGTAGTTTTACCAGATGATTCTGGTCCATATATTTCAACAATTCTTCCTCGAGGATACCCACCTACACCAAGAGCCACATCAAGGGCGAGTGATCCACTGGAGACTGTACTAATTCTTTGTTCCGCTTGTTCTCCCATTTTCATAATAGAGCCTTTACCGAACTGTTTTTCAATTTGTCTTAACGCCATATCTAAAGCTTGCTTACGATCGCTCATAATATTCCCCTTTCAAAATTACTATACCTATCATAACTTGTTTTTTTCATTTTGCCAACTAAATAAGCGAATAAACGTTCCCTTTTTCATCATAATTCAATAGGCAAAAAAAGAACCATATTCAAGGAAAAAAACTGTTTTCCCCCTTGAATATGGGGTCATTATTGCGATTTTAACTCATGAAAAAGTAGTTCATATCCTTTATTCACTGTGCGGCTACGAATTTTATCCCTGCTACCATCAAAATGGTAGTTTTTAACGATCGCCTCTTTTTCTCCTACCTTCAAACCAATATAAACAATTCCAGGAGGATGACCTTCACTATAATTTGGACCTGCTACACCTGTAAAGCTAATAGCAATATCAACTTTTAAAAGATGCTGTACTTGCTCAGCCATCATCTTTGCACACTGCGAACTCACAGTTCCATACTTTTCAATGAGCTGTTTGGGAACTTGAATAACTGACTGCTTAGCGGACGGTGTATAAGCTACTAGTCCACCTTCACAAACAGAAGAAGCCCCTTCTAGTTGAATCATTCGCTCTATAAACTTTCCACCCGTTAAACTTTCCGCCGAACCTAAGTTTTCTTCCCTCTGCGCTAAAAGATCCTGGACAGCTTCTTCGATAGTAATACTATCACTGCCGAAGTAATACTGTCCCACACGGCTTAAAATTTCTTTTTTAATAGAGGCTATTTTTAATGATGCACGGTTTCCTGATGCCGTTAAGCGAATGGCCACATCACCTTCACCTGCTAAAGGAGCAATCGTGGGATTTGTTTGAGACTCAACTAAATCAGCTAGTTCACTTTCTAAAGAAGATTCTCCAATACCAATAAAACGAAGCATTTCTGATTTGATCTCCGACTCTAACTTAAAGGTTTCTATTAAGTAAGGGAACACCCGATCATTCATTAAACGCTTCATCTCAGAAGGTACACCTGGTAAGAAGATAAACGTGACACCATTGTATTGAATTATTTGTCCAGGGGCCATCCCTTCATCATTTTCAATTACTTGGGCACTGGCTAAAACTAGAGCTTGTTTTCGATTGTTTATTGTCATCGTACGATTATTTTTATCGAAGTATCCTTGGATTTTATTCATTGTATGTTTATGCTCAACTAATTCATCATGAAAAAGCAGCTTAGCAGCATCTCTTGTTAAATCATCCTCCGTCGGACCAAGTCCGCCTGTGACAATGACTACGTCAGATCGTCTGCTTGCCTCGTCAAAAGTGTTAACAACTCTTTGTAGATTATCACCAACGACGCTGTGAAAATAGACAGACGCGCCATAATGCGCCAATTCTTTTGAGATCCACTGGGAATTTGTGTTTGCAATTTGACCTAATAAGAGTTCAGTTCCAACAGCAACTAATTCTGTTCTCATTTGGAATACCTCATTACGTGCCAATTTTTCACAAAATAATCATAACCAGAATAGACCGTAATGATTAATGCAGCATATAAACTAATCGTACCTAATGGTAGATCAATATAAGCTAATGGCCAGTTATGCAACAATAAGAGAGAGATAGCAACGATTTGAATCCACGTTTTTAATTTCCCCATTTGGCTGGCGGCCAGAACACTGCCTTCTCCTGCTGCAACAAGACGAAGTCCCGTGACTGCAAATTCCCTGCTAATAATGAAAATAACAATCCAAGCCGGAGCAAGACCAATCTCCACTAACACAATAAGGGCTGCACTAACGAGTAACTTGTCTGCTAAGGGATCAAGAAATTTCCCCAGATTCGTAACTAAATTGTATTTACGGGCAATGTAACCATCAATCCAATCCGTAGTTGAGGCTACAATAAATAAAATCGCACCCGCTAAATGTGCAATTGGAAGTTCTCTATCTCCCATTTGAATCTCGCCCCATTCAAATGGAGCACTCATTAAAATAATAAATATAGGAATTAAAAATATCCGAGACAGTGTAATCTTATTTGGTAAATTCATCGTATTGAACTCCTTAGTTACATATTTAAAGCTGTCCTCAGAGAAAAAGAAGAAATTTCTTCCTTATTCCCTTGGACAGCCTCTTTTACAGTGAATTAAATCTTATCGATAATTTTTGTGTTAAGTTATCAGTTGGAAACTCAATTTCTTCTCCATTCAGCTTCACCGTAATACCGGGTACAGAACCTGTACGGATATAAACTTCATCAAACTTGCTAATATCAACAATAATATCTTCATCTTCCGCAGTATATAGTCCTTCCGCGAGGCTTTCTCCACCTTCAGGAGCATTTACTGCAAGATAGCTTTCACCGTTGATTTCAATCGTTAACTCTCTTTCATCCGCTCCAGTGACTTCATATACATGTTCTGGAAAATCACCTGTACCAGTTTCTTCTAGTGAAGCTTCAAGCTCTTCCGATTCTTCACTGCCCGTTTCTTCTTCACGACTGTTCTCGTCTGAATCGTCAACACTTGGTTCTGTTTCCTCCTCAGATGAATTTGTTTGGTTCTCTTCTTCATCATCCGAAGGTTCGGTGACATTTACTTGGTCCTGGCTACTTTCTTCTTCATTCATATTGTTATTACTTTCAGGATTAGAATTTTGCGTTATAAAATACCAGACGACAAAGAGCAAACCTATAATAAGTACAATGGTTATCACAGTAGGAAAAACTTTTGAAAAACCTCCACCTTTTTTTGAACTACTGTCACTTTTAGACTTTTGTACACGACTATAATTGACTATCGGTTCTTCTTTATTTGAAGGCAGCTCATTTTCATGCTCTTGCATTATTTGTTCAGGGTCTAATCCTACTGCTGAAGAGTATTCCCTAATAAAAGCTCGGGTATAAAATTTACCTGGTAATACGCTAAATTCATTATTTTCAATAGCCTGGAGGTATCGCTTTTGTATTTTCGTCGTGCTCTGTACCTCGTCTAATGATAATTGTTTTGCTTCTCTAGCCTCTTTTAGGCGTGAACCTATCTCCATACTAACACCATCCATTATCTAAAAATCAAACATTGAGAAACCATCATTTGATTTCGCTTCTCTTTCGATTGTTTCATAAGTAATTACTTCATCTTCGTTATTTCTAAGTTCGATAATATAGTCAAAATCACCTAGTTTATATTCGGTTTCTTGAACGAAAATATCAGGATGCTCAATGACTTTCGTAACCGGAAGCCGCATAATTTCCCGAACTAACTGCCAATGCTTTTCACTGGCTCTTCGGGCGGAAACAATTCCATCTATAATATACAAGTTATCTTCGTTATATTCCTCTTCGATTAATTGACTTCTAACCGTCTGCTTTAATAAGGTACTTGAAACAAATAACCATTTTTTATTGGCACACACGCTTGAAGCTACGACAGACTCAGTCTTCCCAACTCGTGGCATTCCACGAATTCCAATTAACTTATGTCCTTCTTTCATAAATATTTCAGCCATAAAATCTACTAACAATCCTAAATCTTCACGATTAAAACGAAACGTTTTTTTATCATCAATATCTCTATGTATGTAACGACCATGCCTCACAGCTAATCGATCTCTTAATTTAGGTTTGCGCAACTTAGTGATTTTAATCGTATCCATCGTATTTAAAATAGAACGCAGTCTAATGATTTGGTCTTCACTTTTACAAAGCAAAAGCATGCCTCTGTGCGAATTTTCCACACCGTTAATTGTAACAATATTTATAGCCATCATTCCAAGTAATGAAGAAATATCTCCTAGGAGTCCTGGGCGATTGTATTGAATCTCATATTCTAAATACCATTCTTTTTTCTCCATAATCCATCTCCTCTGGAAAAATGTCGAATTTTACAGAAAAATTTAGATTAACTCTCTCTTTTTATATCATAAATGATTTTACCCTAATAAGAAAGGCTACAAACAGATTTAGTAAAAAAACCGTACAGGGATGTACCCTGCACGGTTTAATTTACTATTATGATTGTGTTCCTTCATTTTGTACAAGTTTTACCATCATATTAGCAATTGCATGTTGTTCCTCGGTATCAGCCACATTCCATAATTCTCTTAAAACGGCTTCTTGATCATTTTTTGCTTCTACTTCTGTAGCTAAGTAACCACCAATTTCAGTAGCTATTTCAGAGACAGCCTTCTGATTCATCCCTTGGCCTTCTGCCTGGTGCAAACGATCACCTAAAAAATCTTTCCACGATTCAAAATTATCAAGTACAGACATTACGTATACCTCCTCAGATGATTTTTCATCTTTAGTATGAGGCAAAATCATAATAATTATACAAACATTCCTTAAAACCAGCCGCCGTTTATCCGCAAAATATGTCCTGTGATATAACTGGATTGATCTCCTAATAAAAACGCCACTCCATTTGCTACTTCTTCACTTGTACCAGCTCTTCCTAATGGAATTTCTTCGAATATACTATTTGTTTCCCCTGAAGACAACTGGTGATTCATTTTTGTAGAAATAAAACCAGGAGTGACAGCATTGACTCGTATACCACTTGGGGCTACTTCTTTAGCTAGTGCCTTTACAAAACTAATTTGGGCTCCCTTAACCGTACTATACAATACTTCCATGCTGGCACCTTCTTCTCCCCATAACGAGGAGACAACTACGATTTTCCCCTGTTTATTTTGAATCATGGTCGGTAACAATGCTCGAGTAATCATCCACATTGCTTTAACATGAATGAAATAATATTCATCCATTTGTTCAGATGTTATATCTTGAAAAAGTTGAGTGGAATGATTTCCAGGAGCAAACACTAGCATATCCCAATCTTTAGGCATGGAATCTATAAATTCTTCAATCCCTTCCTCAGAAGATAGGTCTCCATAGTAAGAGCCAAGCCAACGACTTTGAGGTATATTAGCCTGGATATCTGAGTTTTTATCTTTATTGGTACGATAGTGAACAGCAACATCTATGTTAGATGCTGCCACTTTTTCAACTATCCTAGAACCAATATCACCACTACCACCAATAATTAAACAACGCTTATTCATTTGTCTGTGGTTTAACTTGGAACACTGAAATTCTTTCCTCTTTAATCCAATGCTCAACATATTGATCAACATCTGAGGTAGTTAAAGATTCAATAACTGGAAGTACGTCAAATAAATCGACGCCAAGCGTATGATAATGTGTGAATTGATTAGCAATAAACTCTAGAGAATTTAACGCTCTCATAAATTGACCAATTTTTTTCCGCTTCATTCTGGAAAAATCTTCTTCAGATATTTTCTGCTCTTTTAATGAATGAAGCATTTCTTTTAGTCTTTTAGCCAATTCATCAGGTTTTCTAGAATCCCCGCCTAGAATTGTAAACCCAAATTGACGGTCGAGCTCTGTTTCAAATTGAAAACTATCATCAATAAGATCCGCTTGATAAAGTTCCTCGTAAAATGCACCACTTTTGGAAAAATAGAAGTCCAAAATCATTCCTGATAATAATTCTGCGCAAAGTAAGTCTTCTCCTTTTAATGAAGAAACATCTTCTTTCACTCCAACCATTGCTTTGGCTGTCGTTACTGGCATCGTAATAGAATCTTCTGCTTTAGCTACCGCTTTAGACTCTTCTGGATAAGAACGTTGAATATCTGGAATTTCTTTAAATTCTTTCTTCGTTTGGTTCGTACGAATTTGGTCCATCATTTCTTCAGGTTTAATATTGCCGGCTACGAATAATACCATATTAGAAGGATGGTAAAACGTTTCATAACACGTATACAGATCATCTTTTGTAATTTCTTGAATAGAATCAACGGTCCCGGCGATATCAACTTTGACAGGGTGTTTCTCATACATACTTTGAATGGTTCCAAAGAATGATCTCCAGTCTGGCTGGTCATCATACATACGAATTTCCTGAGCAATGATACCTTTTTCTTTATCTACCGATTCCTTTGAAAAGTACGGATCTTGAACAAAGTCCAGTAATGTTTCTACGTTCTTCTCAATTTGACTCGTTGCTGTAAAGAGGTAAGCCGTTTTTGTGAATGAAGTGAAAGCATTGGCCGATGCCCCTAGTTTGGTGAAGTCTTGAAACACATCGCGATCTTCTTTTTCAAACAACTTATGCTCTAAGAAGTGAGCAATCCCTTCAGGTACGGTAACTTCTTCATTTTTTCCAATTGGAGTGAATGTTTGATCTATTGAACCATAATTCGTTGTGAAGATGCCAAAGGTTTTTGCCATTTCAGGCTTCGATAGCAAGAATACTTGTAAACCGTTGTCCATTGTTTCACGATAAACGGATTCATTTAACTGTTCATATACGAGTTCTTCCATTACTCTTCCCCTCCCTCTTGACTAGTTAAAAAGTAAATCGTATCTAACTCAATTTTATTAGCAACATTAATAACGTCTTCTTTTGTTACTTTACGAATATTATCCATAATATCTGCGGCAGGCATTTCTTTGCCTGAAAGCATCTGATGATAAAAGACTTCAATTAGTCCATTGGCATTGTCCATCGTTTCTTGCAACTGATTAATCACTTGTTCTTTCGATTCTTCTACTTGATCTAAAGTGAAGTCCCCGGATTCCATTGCATCCATTTGCTCTAAAATTATTGTTTTGGCTTGCTTATAATCCTTAGGGTCTACACCGCTAAATACAAGCAACAGCCCCTTATGACTTTCAAATCTCGACGCAGCATAATAAGCCAAACTATGCTTTTCACGAACGTTCATAAACAATTTTGAACTTGGAAAGCCGCCGAACAAGCCATTAAATACTTGTAACGCGAAATAGTCAGATTCTCCAAATTTAATGTTAGTTCTATAACCAATATGGAGTTTTCCTTGATTGACTTCCTCTCGTTCTACAATTTCATTAACTTCACGTTTCGTTGAAGGCTCTGAAACTTGATGGTCATCACTATTATCACTAGATGGTCGTGAGAAATATTGATCTGCCAGATGTTCCATTTCTGACTCATCAATATCTCCGATAATGTAAACATCCAGCAAATCACGATTAATCATTGAACGGTAATAATCATATAAGGTTTTTGCGGTAATATCCTTAAAATCCTCTAAATATCCATGAACGTGAAGAGCATAAGGTTCACTCTCACACATATGGTCAATTAACCTCATGTTAGCATAACTCATTTTATCATCTTTTATGGAAGTTATTTTTTGTTCCAGTGTCTGCTTCTCGCGATTGACAATCGATTCATCAAATGAATCCTGATCAACTTTGGGATCAAATAATACATCACTAAAAATTTGTAATGCTTGCTCTAGAATAGGTTCTTGGTTTGTTAAATAAGTTTCATTTACAACTTCCATACGAAAAGAAAGGACGTGATTTTCACCTTTTTTTGTTCCATCACTTGATAAACCCGTTCCATATAAGTTTTCAAGGGCAGATTGTAAAGATCTTACATCTGGATGTTTTTGCGTTGCTTTTTGTAATACATGAGAAATCAAAGCCCGTTCCGTAATTCCCTCTCTTTTTAACGGCGATTTTAACTTGGCAACGATTGATACGGTCTTATACTTTTTACTCGGTAAAATATGTAATCTGTATCCATTCTTATCATATACTTTTTCTTTAGAAATTTTCATTTTCATCCTCCTCTTTTGATATTTATTATGCACCTATTCACTTTTATTCATCCATTCAAGACTAATTATTATGCTACGTTATAAAAGTGAAAAAGTAAAAAAATAAAGCCCGGCACAATATGCACCGGACTTTTGACCTTAATTAACGGTTTCCTTTTACATAAGCCTCACCAAGAGATTTAGGAGCCTCTGCTCTTCCAATAAAGCCAGCAAGAGCAAGAATTGTCAATACATATGGCGCAATTAGTAAAAACACTTGAGGAACGTCTTCTAAGAGCGGAAAACTTGAACCTACCACACTTAAACTTTGAGCAAAACCAAAGAAGATCGCCGCCCCTAATGCACCTAATGGATGCCATTTACCAAAAATCACGGCTGCTAAAGCCATAAACCCTTGCCCTACGATGGTTGATTGAGAAAAGTTCATAGCAATCGTTAAAGCAAACACAGAGCCACCTAAGCCACCTAATGCACCAGATAACATAACAGCTGCATAACGCATTCCATAAACGTTAATTCCATTTGTATCCGCCGCCATCGGGTGTTCTCCTACCGATCTCAAGCGAAGTCCAAAGGAAGTTTTAAACAACACGAACCAAACAACAACTGCCAAAATGATAGCTAAGTAAGAAGTAAGATACATATTTGAAAAAAACATTTTACCAATAATAGGGATATCGCTTAGCAGCCAAATATCCTTCGTATAAAATGGTCGACTAATCATGTCTGTCTGACCTTTATCATACCACTGCTTCGTTAGGAACAAACCAATTCCTAGAGCTAAGAAGTTGACCGCAACTCCGCTAACCACTTGGTCAGCCCTAAATGTAATAGAAGCGATAGCATGTGTTAATGCAAATAAAGCCGAAACAATCATAGCTACAAATATAGATATCCAAGGGGTCCAGGTACCAAATACATCGGCAAAGGTAAGATTAAATACAACCCCAACAAATGCTCCCATGATCATTAAGCCTTCAAGTCCGATGTTAATGATTCCTGAGCGCTCACTGAACACTCCACCTAACGCTGTAAAAATAAGAGGCGCCGCAAAAAATAGTGCTTGCGGTATAATTGATTGTAAGATTTCTAAAAAGTTCATTTATTTCCCCTCCCTTATAAACCGCAGGATAAACCAGCGAATCATGTAGCTTGAGGCCACGAAGAAAATAATGAGTGCAATCACAATCTCAACCAACTCTGTAGGAACACCAGCAACTGTCGGCATGTTTAATGCGCCAATTTTTAAAGTACCAAATAGGAATGCAGCTAAAACAACTCCAATGGCAGCATTTGCTCCGAGAAGAGCCACAGCAATACCTTCGAAACCGATATTCGTAAATCCGGATTTGGTAGCAAAATATCCATATGTACCAAGTCCTTCCATTGCACCAGCCAGTCCAGCAAATGCACCGGAAATAACCATGGCTAGAACGATATTCTTTCCTACACTCATCCCTGCATAATTAGAGGCAAAAGGGTTGTACCCCACAGACCGAAGCTCAAATCCTCTAGTTGTTTTATTCAATATGAACCACATGAAGAAAGCCATAAGAAGAGCGATTAAAATTCCATAGTGCATACGAGAGTAAAAAGTCATTTCAGCAATCCATGTTGATGCTAAAGAAGCGGATTCTGCAATTCGTTCGGTTTGATCCTCATCATCAGTTATAACATGGCGGACGATAGCATTCGTTGAATAAAGAGCTATGTAGTTCATCATGATCGTTACAATAACTTCATGAACACCTAATTTAGCTTTTAAAATTCCAGGGATAAATCCCCAGAATGCACCAGCAGCGGCTGCAGCAAGAATCGAAAGCGGAAGATGAATAATCATCGGTAGATCAAACGCTACACCTACCCAAACGGATGCAAGCCAACCGACAAAAACTTGTCCTTCCACACCAATGTTTAATAGCCCTGTACGTAGGGCGAAAGCAACTGCTAATCCCGAAAGAATATAAGGCGTAACCATCCGTATAGTTTCCCCGAAAAAGTAACTATCGCCGAATGCACCATTCCATAGAGCTCCATATCCTGCAATCGGATTGTATCCAAATACAAGCATAATAACTGCACCTGAAATTAATCCTAAAATAACTGAAATGACCGGTATCAAAATGTTGATCATGCGATTTGAAAACATTACTCAACACCTTCTTTCTTATTCGAATTCCCCGCCATTAACAGACCGAGTTCTTGTTCGTTCGTATCTTCAGGTTGAAGCTCAGCACTAATTTGACCATCGAACATAACAGCAATCCGATCACTTACGTTTATTATTTCGTCTAATTCAAAAGAAAGGAGTAAAACGGCTCGACCTTTATCTCTCTCTTCAATTAGTTTTTCGTGAATAAATTCTATCGCTCCAACATCCAAACCACGAGTTGGTTGGGCGGCAACAATTAAGTCAGGTGATCGGTCTATTTCTCTTCCTATGATCGCTTTCTGCTGATTTCCTCCTGAAAGAGCACGAGCCTTCGTTAATTCATTAGGAGTACGTACATCATATTCTTCAATCAAGGATTTTGCTTTCTCATAAACCCGCTTAAAGTTCATCACGCCTTTATTTGAAAATGGTTTTTGATAATAGGTTTGTAAAACCATATTATCTGCGATTGGAAAATCCAGAACTAATCCAAATTTGTGACGATCTTGAGGAATATGAGAAATTCCAGATTCAGTTACTTTTCTCGTAGATAAGTTAGAAATCACTTTATCATGTAAGCTGATCGTGCCGGATTCTGTTTTTCTTAAACCTGTAATAGCCTCAATAAGTTCAGTCTGACCATTACCATCGATTCCAGCGATACCAAGAATTTCTCCAGCCCTGACCTCCAGATTTAAACCTTTGACCATATGAACATTTCTAACATCTTTCACATATAAATCCTTAATAGATAAATAGGTTTCTTGCGGATTGGCAGTCTTTTTCTCAGTTTTAAAGTTCACTTCACGACCCACCATTAAAGAAGCAAGATCGTTGGGATTTGTTTCGCTTACCTTTACCGTGCCGACCCCTTCACCTTTACGAATCACTGTACAACGATCACATACTTCCATTATTTCTTTTAATTTATGTGTAATTAAAATAATCGATTTGTCTTCTTTTACTAGATTTTCCATAATCGTAATAAGCTCTTTAATTTCCTGTGGTGTTAACACAGCTGTTGGTTCATCAAAAATTAGTATATCTGCCCCTCGATAAAGAGTCTTTAATATTTCAACACGTTGCTGCATACCTACTGTAATATCTCTAATTTTAGCTTTTGGATCCACATTTAACCCGTATTTTCGGGAAAGATCTAACACTTCTTGTTCAGCCCTTTTAATGTCAACTTTTACACCTTTACGCGGTTCACTGCCTAATACAATGTTTTCCGTGACAGTAAATGTGTCAACTAACATAAAGTGCTGGTGCACCATTCCAATTCCTAATCTGTTCGCTACATTAGGATCCGTTATTTTTGCTTTTTCACCACGAACCTTTATTTCACCATCTTCCGGCTGATAAAGACCAAATAGAACGTTCATCAAAGTAGATTTCCCTGCACCATTTTCTCCTAACAGTGCATGAATCTCTCCTTTTTCAACTTGAAGATTAATGTTGTTATTGGCTACAATACCTGGAAATTCTTTTCGGATATTGAGCATCTCGATAACGTAGTCCATTTATCCCATACATCCCTTCATAAAGGTACTTAATCTCTTAATATTTCCCTAAAAAATCATCAAATGAAGAGGTCCGGAGTCATCTCTTCATTTGATGATTTTCATAGATATATAGGGCTAGACTAAGCTAGCCCTATATCATGCATAGATTTAGATTTATAGTGAACTTTCGTATTCTTCTAGTTCTTCATGAGTACTAGGAACAGCGACGTCACCATTAGAGATTTTTTCTTTCCACTCGTCAACAGCTGTAACAATTTCCTCAGTCATTGCTTCTTCATTTGTTTTAGCAATACTTATTGCATCATCGTCTAAACCATACTCCATGACTTCTCCAGCTGGGAAGTTACCTTCCATAGCTAAAGTAGACACTTCATTAACCGCAACGTCTACTCGTTTAACCATAGATGTTAAAGTGACATTATCGTCCCCAATTTGTCCTTCTTCGTATTGGTCACGGTCCACACCAATCACCCATACATTTTCATCTGGATTACCTTGTTTCAAGTCTTTGGCTTGAGCAAAAACTCCATTACCAGTTGCACCAGCAGCATGATAGATCACTTCAATACCACTGTTGTACATATTGGAAGCAATCAATTTCCCTTTATCAGCTGCTGCAAAACTTTCTGCATACTGAACGTCAACTTCCATATCTGGATCTACAGATTTTACTCCAGCTACATAACCAGCTTCAAATTTATTAATTAAATCTCCATCTTCCCCACCGACAAATCCAACGGTGTCAGCTTCAGTTTTCAAAGCAGCTGCAACCCCTGCAAGGAAAGACCCTTCATGCTCTTTAAAAGTAATACTCACTATGTTATCACCTTCAGCTACAGAGTCTACTAGCCCGAAATTTGTGTCAGGATTTTGTGCAGCTACTTTTTCAAGAGCTGGCTGTAGTAAATATCCAATTCCAAAAATAAGATTATAATCTTGGCGAACAAGGCGACTTATATTTGTGTTATAGTCACCTTCACTATCAGACTGCGCGTAATCAAACCCTTCGCCCTCTTCAAGTCCGTTTTCTTCACCAAACGCTTGCAAACCTTCCCATGATGACTGGTTAAATGATTTATCATCTACTCCACCTACATCTGTAACCATAGCGGCTGAGAAGTCATCACCAGCTTCTCCTTCAGTTTCTTCTCCACCTTCAGCTGAATCTTCCTCACTATCTCCACCTGTTCCTTCATCCGAAGAACCACAAGCAGCTAAAACAAAACCAATAGAAAGCAGAAGTGCTAAAATCATAAGAAAACGACGATTTTTCAAAACGATAACCCCCTAAATTTGTTAAGTATTAAAAAAATTAAAACATCTAAAATTTTTTGGACTTTTCCTTTCCAGCCAGTCTCACCTCCTTAAAGTTCAAAAGAGCAATCCGTCCTTACACTCGTTTTCTTAATACGTGAAAGCTAAACTTGTCCGCACGAAAGTAATTAGAGGATAAAAGTACAGGTTCATCATCTTTTGTATAATGCATTTGTTTAAGAAGTAATAATGATTGGTCTGGTTCACAATTTAAAATGGGAGAAATCTTTTCGTGATACCCTATCGGTTCAATATCAGTTACAGCATAACTAATGGATTTGCCAGTATACCGTTCTATTATTCCAAACAAAGAGTCTGCTTCTCGAACTTGATCTAGTGGGATCAATCCTTCTGGAATTCGGTCCTTGCAATAAACTACAGGTTGATTGTCAGCAGTCCTTACACGTTCAACTTTTGCAAGTTCATGTAGTTCAATGGGTGAGAAGCGCTCGCGTTCATCTTCGGTAGGTTCAATGAGTTCGGCAGATAAATATTGAGATCCAGGTATCATACCTGATTTACTGATCATGCCTGTCACGCTATCCAACTCTTCAATACCAGACGTGAATACAGGTTTAGGATTTACAAATGTACCTACACCATGTCTTCGAGTTACAACATTCTCTTCCTCTAGGATTCGGAGAGCTTCTCTTAGAGTGGCTCTTGAAACACCTAAAGACTTTGAAAGCTGAAATTCGGAGGGTAACTTTTCTTTTTCTAAGTAAATGCCCGTTTCTATATCTCGTTTAATCTGCTCGATCACTTGTAAGTACAAATGGCGAGTATCTTGTTTTATCGACATAACGTTCACTCCAAGTCTATTAGCCTATAGGTAAGAGATCTGACATCTGACATTCGACACATCATATTGGTGAACAATATAACACTTTTAAAAGAATAAATAAATGGAATTAGGACATTTTAATTGAATTTTGCACATATTTCTTAAGTTTATATCTTGTATTTAATAAATTTATATAAAAAACTGACGCTATTTCTGCGTCAGTTTAACTTTCTTCCGCTACTTGGGAAATAAGTACCGTTCTAGGTTTACTTCCTTCATAAGGTCCTACCACTCCGTTATCTTCCATTGCATCTATTAGCCTGGCAGCACGTGTATATCCTACTCTGAACCTTCTTTGAATCATTGAAACACTAGCACTCTGCATTTCCATAACCATTTGAACCGCCTCAGGGTAGAGGTCATCATCCACTTCCTTTTTCACTTCACTTTCTTCATCAGGGATCATTTCTTCCTGATATTGGGCTTTTTGCTGTTCAACGCAGAAATTAACAATACGTTCAACTTCATCATCTGAAAGAAAAGCCCCTTGGACACGTGTCGGTTTATTCATACCAACTGGAGTAAATAACATATCACCTCGGCCTAATAATTTTTCAGCACCACCTGTATCTAAAATAGTCCGAGAGTCAGTTTGTGAAGAAACACTAAAAGCGATTCTTGACGGGATATTCGCTTTGATTACTCCTGTAATAACATCTACTGATGGACGTTGGGTCGCAATAATTAAATGGATTCCTGCTGCTCTTGCCATTTGAGCCAGTCGAGTAATTGCATCTTCTACATCATTTGAAGCGACCATCATTAAATCGGCAAGCTCATCAACAAGAACAATGATGTATGGTAAAAACGGTTGATCGTCTTCTTGCTCCCGATTATGTCTCTTAATATATTCATTATATCCTTCAATATTTCTCGTACCAGAATCTGAAAATAAATCGTAACGGCGATCCATCTCTGAAACTACTTTCATCAGGGCACGAGATGCTTTCTTAGGATCTGTTACCACAGGTGCTAATAAGTGAGGAATTCCATTATAGACATTTAACTCTACTTTTTTAGGATCAATCATCATCATTTTCACTTCATGAGGCTTAGCTCTCATGAGCACACTGGTAATGATTCCATTGATACAAACACTTTTTCCGCTTCCTGTGGCACCTGCAACGAGTAAGTGGGGCATTTTATTTAATTCAGCCATTACAGCTTCCCCGGAAATATCTCGTCCTAAAGCGAAGCTCAATTTTGCATCTGGATGAGCTTTGCCTTGTTCGAGAACTTCTCTTAATGAGACCATCGATACTTCTGTATTTGGTACTTCTATCCCTACAGCTGATTTCCCTGGAATAGGTGCTTCAATACGAATATCCTTTGCTGCTAATGCTAGAGCTAAGTCATCATTTAAGTTTACTATTTTACTAACTTTAACTCCGACATCGGGATACACTTCATACTTTGTTACCGAAGGACCTACGTGAACTTTCGTAATTTTAGCTTTAACACCGAAACTTTGAAACGTTCTCTCTAATTTTTTAACCGTTGCTTGTATATGAGAGCGTCCTTGACTTTGTGGAGTTGAAGCTGGTTCATCCAACAAATCTAGACCTGGAAGCTTATAATCCGGATTTTCTAATTCGGCTGTATTCATCGTTTTATCCAAGCTTTGCTCCTGTTGATTTGTTTGTTCTATTTCGTCGGACGAAACAGTTTGTTGATAAGCTTGTTCAGTAAAGTCTTGAATAATTGGTTCATATTCCTCTTCATTGGCAGTAGCTTGATTGCTCTCGACCTCTGATTCTAAGATAGGAATTTCCTTTACCTCTTGTTCATTTGCAGAATTATCTGCTTTAGTCTTAGATTGTTTCTTTTTTTCTTTGATATTGATCATACCAGCCTTAAGTTTATCACCAATATAAGTAAGGATGTCACCAATCGAGCGTTCTGTCATAACTAACCAACCGACAATAAGTAAAAAGATAGAAAATATAACAGACCCAGTAGCAGAAAATAAATAATAAGTTATAAGTAGAAGAAAAGCTCCTGTTACTCCACCACCAATACTAGCTGCTGATATTTCCCCTTTCATCATGCTCGTTAAACGGTCCCAAGTCAGCCCAAAGACTCCACCTTCATTATTTTGTAAGTCTTCTGCCAATGTTTGCACATGAGTAAAAAGTAATAAAGCAATAAACATAATGTAAATTCCAATCAGACGTTTATGTAAAAAGTTAGGCCATTGCCTTTTGATCATTAAATAGATACCCACGATTAAGAAAAAGAGAGAAGCTATAAAGTACCATACACCAAATAATACTTGCCAAACACGTTCCAGTCCACCTGGAATGGCTCCTTCGCTAATCATAGAAGCACCACTTCCGAAGACAGCAATAAATATAAAAAGAAGCCCAATCAATTCATATTTTACATGTTGTTTTAATGCTGCATTTTTTTTACTAGATTTAGACTTAGTTTTTTTCTTTTTTCCCATTAATTGCACCCCCTTGCTATCTTGAAAAGAATAGGATGTCGATTGCTGTTAAAAGCAAAGCGACATCCTAAAGCATAACTAATTCTATTATAGCATAGGGACAGACTCGTTAGTAGCCCAGCCATTGTCCTGGTTGCAAAGTTGGATCTAAATAATCCTTTGGATCTGTTGATACCAATTGAACGATTTGTTTTTTCCCATTTCCGTGATCTAAACATTTGAATTGTCTATGATTGTGAGATTCGTACACGATCGGTTTTTCTCCTTCGTTCTGAGGAAATATATCATACTCACTAAGAGGAGTATATAAAGTCATTGGATCACCTGCTGTTCATTTCCTTTATTTTCTTCTATTAACTCATTCAATTTACTCATAGCTTCTTTCACTCCGCCTACTGCATCGATCAACCCGCAATCCACCGCTTGCTGTCCAATCACGTTTGTTCCAATATCTCGAGATAAGTTTCCTTTATCAAACATCAATTCTTTAAATTTGTCCTCGTCAATGTTTGAGTGCCTCGTAACAAAATTTATGACACGATCTTGCATTTTATCCATGTATTCAAAGGTTTGAGGAACCCCAATTACTAAACCTGTTAATCGGATCGGATGAATAGTCATGGTTGCCGTCTGTGCAATAAAAGAATAATTAGAAGCTACTGCAATGGGAACACCGATGGAGTGCCCTCCACCTAAAACAATCGAGACGGAAGGTTTAGATAAGGAAGTAATCATCTCTGAGATCGCTAGGCCTGCCTCAACATCTCCCCCTACCGTATTTAATAAAACGACCAACCCTTCAATTTTAGGGTTTTGTTCAATTGCAATTAATTGAGGAATTAAATGCTCATATTTAGTTGTTTTATTTTGAGCTGGTAATTGAACATGTCCTTCTACTTGACCAATAATAGGTAAGACATGAATATTAGAATCTCCTGGTTGAGGAACATTAGATTGACCCAATTCCTGGATTTTATCAACGAGAGATGACTTTTCTTTCGATGTATCTTTAGATGGTTCATTTTGTGGTGAGTCATTTTTCATCTTAATTGTGCCCCTTTCCTACTTTATTTGTAGTATGAGGCAGAATTAAAGATTCATACAAAAAAACAGCAAAGGACCTTTGCTGTTTTTTTACAAACCATCTAATAATGTTTGAATATGGTGCCGTTGCTCAGAAGTTAAAGGAACAAGAGGTAAACGAACACCACCGGTATCTAGACCTTTCATCTGTAATGCTGTTTTGATCGGAGTTGGAGAAGGTGCACAAAACATACCGTTTATTAGTGGAATCAATTGACGATGCAGTTTGGCTGCTTCTTTTCCTTTTCCATCATCATATAAACGAAGCATCTCTTGAAGTTCCCTACCAATGACGTGGGCAGATACAGAAATAACCCCATTACCTCCAATTGCGTAGATAGGCAATGTTAAATTGTCATCTCCACTATAAAGTGAAAATGAATCATCTGTTTGTTCGATAATTTTAGCCATACCGTCTAAGTCACCAGTAGCTTCTTTTACAGAAACAATATTTTTCACTTTTGATAATTGCACAACAGTATCCACGTCGATCCGCACAGCCGATCGACCAGGAATATTATAAAGCATAACGGGTAACTCAACAGTATCTGCAATGGCTTTAAAGTGTTCATACAAACCACGCTGATTTGGCTTATTATAATAAGGGGTTACAAGCATTATGGCGTCCACGCCAATTTTCTCTGCTTTTTTAGATAGCTCAATGGAACTTTGTGTATTATTACTCCCTGTGCCTGCAATCACAGGGATACGACCATTAACAATTCTAACAACATGCTTAAAGAGTGCTATCTTTTCTTCCGAGGTTAATGTCGGTGATTCTCCTGTTGTTCCTCCAATGACTAAACCATCTGAACCATGACCTATAAGATACTCCACAAGTGTGGAGACTTTATTCAGGTCAATATTGCCATGGTTTTCAAATGGTGTAACCATAGCAGTTAATACTTTTCCAAAATCCACGACCTAAATCCCCTTTCATTGTTCTCCATTCAAATGAAAAATATCATGTAGAGCATTGACTGCTTGAACTAAGTCCTCATCTTTAATAAGCACCCAAATCGTTGTATGGGAATCAGCTGATTGTAAAATTTGAACCCCACCCTCAATCAGTGTTTGAACAATTTTTGCAGTCACACCTGGCACCCCTGTAATGCCTGCACCTACTGTGGAGACCTTTGCACATCCTTCTTTAACTTCTGGATCATAGCCAAGTTTTTCAAGAATGCCTACAGCTTTTTGTGTGTAAATACTGTCTATTGTATAGCTTACACCACTTGGTGAAATATTAATAAAGTCGACAGAGATGTTTGCTTCGGCCATGGATTTAAAAACTTCTGATTGTAGTTTTGATGGATCTTCTTTGGACTGCACTTTAATTTGTGAGAGCCCAGCCATATGAGCAATTCCAGTAACTAGTCGATCTGGTACATCATTTCCTGCCTCTCCTTCGATAGAAGCAGACACCAAAGTACCTGGATCATCCGAATAAGTTGATCTTACTCGCATAGGAACTTTCGCATGCATAGCAATTTCAACAGCCCTAGGGTGAATCACTTTTGCTCCTTGGTAAGCAAGATTACAAATTTCATTGTACGTAACAGCATTCAGAGCTCGAGCCGATTCTACAATACGTGGATCAGCCGTCATAATTCCATCTACATCAGTAAAAATATCAATGTATTCCGCTTTTAAAGCAGCACCAAGAGCAGCAGCACTTGTATCACTGCCACCTCGACCAATTGTTGTTGTATCTCCTAACTCCGTTTTACCTTGAAATCCGGCTACAACGACTACATCATTCGTTTGTAATTCTGAAAGTATACGGCTTGGATCCATACGTAATATTTTTGCTCGTGTGAAGTCATCATTGGTTAAAAAACCAGCCGCTGACCCAGAAAAACTAGTGGCAGGTACTCCAGATTCATTAAGTTCATGAGCAAAAACTACAGAAGAAATCGTTTCGCCACACGACATTAACATATCTTGTTCTCGATCAGATATTTTCGTTGAAGGAAATTGAACCAGATCTAATAACGTATCTGTAGCATATGGATCCCCCTTACGTCCCATGGCTGAGACAGTAACAACAACCTTATACCCCTCATTTATAGCTGATTGAATATGAGAAATTGCACGAGTTCTGCCTTCCAGATCACGTACAGAAGTTCCTCCAAATTTTTGTACAAGTAATTTCATGCTGCCACCTCCATTATTCTATTTTACAACCACTGATTAGCAATTACCCGCTCAGCGATTTGAACAGAATTCCAGGCAGCCCCTTTTAGTAAATTATCGGAAACTACCCAAAGGTGGAAACCATTTTCTTGATCAAGATCTTTACGAATACGTCCTACAAATACGTCACGCTTTCCTGCAGCACTAAGAGGCGTAGGGTACGTTTGTGTAGTAGGATCATCTTCAAGTAACACGCCTTCAGCTTCTCCTATTAGTGTTTTCAATTGATCGACAGTTACCCCTGCTTGATCTACTTCAACGTAAACACTCTCGGCATGAGATGTGAAAATTGGTAAACGTACACAAGTTGCCGCTACTTGAAGACTAGGACTATGCATGATTTTTTTGGTTTCATTAATCATTTTCATTTCTTCAAAAGTGTACCCATTCTCTTGGAATTTATCGATTTGAGGAAGAGCATTAAAAGCAATAGGATAGTGCTTTTCATCACCACCGACAGGCATTATATTAGCCTCTAGTTCTTCTCCATTTAAAAATGATTGTGACTGCTGACGCAATTCATCAGCTGCTTCGTTTCCAGCCCCTGAAACGGCCTGGTAAGTAGAAACAATCACACGGCTTAAGCCTAATTTTTGTCTAATTGGTTCAAGAGCTGCTACCATTTGAATCGTTGAACAATTAGGATTGGCGATTATGCCATTATGATCTTTAATATCTGCTTCATTCACCTCTGGAACGACAAGTGGAACCTTTTCATCCATCCGATATGCACTAGTATTATCAATGACAAGTGCTCCTCTTTTCACAGCTTCAGGGGCCAGTTTCTGTGAAATAGATCCACCGGCTGAAAAAAGAGCAATATCAATATTTTCAAAGCTTTCAGGAGTAGCCTCTTCTAGTGTATATTCTGTTCCTTTAAATATCATTTTTGTGCCTGCTGAACGGCTAGAAGAAAGCAACTTCAGCTCATTAATCGGAAATTTACGATCCTCTAAAGTTTCAAGCATTTTCTGTCCGACAGCTCCTGTAGCACCTACTACGGCTATGTTATAATGGTTTGTTTGTGTCATAAAGATATCCCCTCTCTGATAAATAATGAATAATAATCGCACTCACTATTTCGTATTTTACCATATTTAAAGTAGAAGCTGGTATCAAAAAGTAGATTTATGCTTGATATCTTTCGATTAATACAGGCTGTTTTTGTTTTCCCTCGATGGCTGATTCAATCGTTTCTGGTATAAGTGACATATCTGAAACAAGTGAATTTGGCTTTTTAAATGGATGGTCCTGACCAAAAGGAACAAAATAGATATTTTTGGTCGCCATTAATTTCATGACGTTTATCCCGTTTAATCCTAATGCATCATTTGTCGATATAGCGAGAACTACAGGTTTTTCATTTCTTAAGGTTGCTTTTGCGGCCATTAGTACAGGTGAATCTGTTAATGCGTTGGCAAACTTACTCGTAGAATTTCCTGTCATTGGTGCAATAACCATACAGTCCAGAGGTCGTTTAGGTCCAAGAGGCTCAGCGTCTGGAATGGTCATAATCATTGGTTCCCCCGTAATTTTTTCAATCGTTTTAACATGTTCTGCTGCTTCTCCAAATCGAGAATCCGTCTTTTGTACAGTATAAGAAAGTACTGGTACGATAGTCGCTCCTAAGTCTTTTAACCTTTGTAACACTGGAAATACTTCGTGATATGTGCAGTGTGATCCCGTTAGTCCAAAACCAATTGTCTTACCTTTTAAATTTACCATTATTCATCCGCCTTTCGATTTATTTCTTGTAGCTGTTTACAAATGACATTAGCTACAATCTTACCTGCGGTTTTAGGTGCAACAATTCCAGGTAATCCTGGAACTAAAATTGCTTTTATTCCGCGCTTTTCAGAATAGCGAAAATCTGTTCCCCCAGGTTTTGAAGCTAAATCTAAAATAAGCGCATGCTGAGGTAATTTTTTTATTACAGAAGCGTCAACGACTGGAGCAGGAACGGTGTTTAATAGGTAATCGCAGTTCATATCATAAATATCCATCTGCCTCATATCCATTGCTTTTAGCCCCATTTCATGCACTCTAGCAACTCCTCCAGATGTACGTACACCTACTGTAACGTTTGCTCCAAGCTGATCAAATGTCCGAGCTAAACTCATTCCCACTCTTCCTAAGCCTAAAATAATTACATTCGATCCATGAATCGTAAAATCAGTATGTTGAATTGCCATCATAATCGTACCTTCAACAGTCGGTATAGAATTATATATAGCAACATCATCTCGATCCATTAACGGTATAAGTTCTCTATCCGCTTCTTTAGCCATGTTCTGCAGTACCTTGTTAGCAATTCCTGAGTAAATTTGACAATGTTTTGGCGTTTTCTTTAGCCATTCAATTCTTAAATTTATGGTACGGTTAGTGAATATACCGTCTACGCCTCCATGGTCATCTGTTCCAGCGATAGGAAGTATAATGGCATCTAATTGTTGTACTTGTGGACCATCAAAGTCTAAATCAATACACTCCGTAAAACTGCCATTTAGTTGGTCAAATCCGGCTAAATAAACGTGTGCATCCCATTCATGTAATCTTCTAATGATTTCTATCTGTCGGGCATCGCCCCCTATAACGGCAACATGAAATCCAGTTAACATGCCGGAAAGTCTCCTTTTTATTAGGTTTCATCTCCTTGTATCGTATGCAAAATGAACACTTAAGTGTGTTCAAATATTCCCACTCTAAACAGCTTATGAAAGCATAAAAAAAGCTGTGACTCAAAGTCACAGCTCATTTATTAATTAGTATAGTATCTTCACCTATTAATTGTACATAACGCCAGTCGATCACTGTTTCAGATTTAGTTTGAAATAAACCTCTGTTCAAAATAATTAAAGACAGAATTTGTCCACTAGATGGATCAATTTTTAAATCAGCTTGACCGAGAACTCCTAATTTCTTACCTTCTTTTACATCAATCACTTCTTTTAAAGCTAATTGTTTGAGCCTCAAAGACAAGTCACCCTTTCACCGATTCTCATTAATTAATTGCGGGAAGTCAACAATTTGATAGCCCTCATTTTTAATAAGTACAATTAGCTGATCCAGACTGGAGGATGTACTTTCAGTCGGGTGCATTAAGATCGTTGCTCCATTATGCAACCTTGCTAATACCCTTTGTATAAGCACTTCTTGTGTAGGGTTTTTCCAATCAATGGTATCCACAGACCATAAAATAGTTTCCATATCAAGGGAGTCAGCAGCCTCAACTGTTTGACTAGAAAAGCTTCCAGCAGGAGGAGCAAATAAACGAATATCTTCTTCGGTAAACGCTTGGAGTATACTATTCGCTTTCTCTAGATTCTCTTTAGCAGTATTTCTATCCATTTTACTAAAATCGGGATGATTATAGCCATGGCTTCCAATCACATGTTGAGCTTCTTCAATCATCTGCACATGCTGTTTATTATTCTGAACAAATGCGCCGTCTATGAAGAAATTCGCTTTAATGTGATGTTTATCTAGAATCTCGAGTATTTGAGGAACAAATTCTTCGCCCCAGGACACATTAATTAGGAAGGTGACCTTTTGTTTGTGTTCGTTCCCTCTATAGATCGGGGAAGATGGCAAATCTTGCAGAGATACCTTTGGCGGGATTTTATCAAAAACTAAATCTTTTTCATTAAACTTATTTGATTTTTTCATATTTTGATAAGATTTCTCTACATTTATTTTTCTGCCATTTAAACCAGGAGTTTTTTTCCATACTTTATCAATTCTTGCATCTTGTGGGGCAATATAATATTGTTTTTGTTTAGCTTCAATTTCTTCATACAAAGAAGACGTTTTAGCCGTAGGCAATATCGCTTCATTATTTTGCACCGAAATAAAGATGACAACTAATAACATAGTTGCTATTAATTTAATAATGACTTGCATCGACATCACATTCACCCCTTATGAAGAGTGTATGCAATTTAGGACGACCATAGAATTCCATAAAAAAAGAAACTGGCTTCCCAGTCTCTGTTTTTACTCACTTATTTCTTTTTCTTGCTTTTCGTCTTCCAAAATGGCTTTATGAGATAAATTGATTCTACCTTGTTTATCAATTTCTTTCACTTTCACTTTAAGGGTATCACCAATTGCAACAACATCTTCTACTTTGCCAATTCGTTCTTCTGCCAGTTCCGAAATATGAACAAGACCTTCTTTACCTTTAAACAGTTCAACAAAAGCACCGAATTTCTCTACACGCTTCACCGTACCTTCGTATACTTCTCCAGCTTCTACATCACGAACAATATCTTCAATAATTTTCATTGCTACTTTGTTCATTTCTGCATCAGTAGAGGAGACAAATACTGTTCCATCCTGCTCTATATCAATTTTAACACCTGTATCTTCAATGATTTTATTAATTTGTTTTCCACTTGGCCCAATTACATCACGAATTTTATCAGGGTTAATCTTCATTGTCATGATCTTAGGTGCGTATCTTGAAAGTTCATTTCTAGACTCTGGCAGTGTAGCGAGCATAGAACTCAAAATTTCCATACGTCCTGATTGTGCTTGACCTAACGCTTCTTCAAGAATAGTACGAGATAGGCCTTCAATTTTTATATCCATTTGTAATGCAGTGATACCTTTCTCAGTACCTGCAACTTTAAAATCCATATCTCCTAAGAAATCTTCCATCCCTTGTATATCGGTAAGGATAGTGTAATCATCTCCAGATTTCACAAGACCCATAGCAATTCCGGCAACTGGTGCTTTCAAAGGAACTCCAGCATCCATCATCGCTAGTGTACTAGCACAAATACTAGCTTGGGAAGTCGATCCGTTCGATTCTAGAACTTCTGACACTAAACGAATTGTATACGGAAACTCTTTTTCAGATGGTATAACAACTTCAAGAGCCCGTTCGCCTAAAGCACCATGTCCAATTTCACGACGTCCTGGTCCTCTAATCGGTCCCGTTTCCCCTACTGAATATAATGGGAAATTATAATGGTGCATGAAGCGTTTGGATTCCTCAAGGTCCAATCCATCTAAGATTTGAACATCTCCAAGGGCACCTAATGTACAAATACTCAGAGCTTGAGTTTGCCCACGAGTAAATAATCCTGAGCCGTGAGTTCGCGGGAGAACTCCAACTCTTGAAGATAACTGGCGAATTTCGTCTACGCCTCTTCCATCAGGACGAATCTTTTCTTTAGTAATAAGACGTCGAACTTCTTCTTTGACGATGTTATCTAAAATAGAACCAACGTTCTTAAGAGTATCCTCATCTGCTTCTAATTCTTGATAAGACTGTATAACCGCATTTTTAGCTTCATCGATTGCGTCTTCACGAGCTTTCTTTTCCTGCTCTTTAATGGCTGTAGCTAGAGGTTCTCTTGCTTCAGCTTCAACTTTTCCTTTTAACTCTTCATCTAAGTCAAAAAGCTGAACTTCCATTTTTTCTTTCCCAACAGCAGCAATAATTTCTTCTTGAAAAGCTACGAGACGCTTAATTTCTTCATGTCCAAGCATAATAGCTTCTAACATATCCGCTTCTGAGACTTCATTAGCACCTGCTTCTACCATGTTAATCGCATCTTTTGTTCCGGCAACGATTAAATTAATATCACTTACCTCTTGCTGTTTAACAGTAGGATTTATAATGAATTCACCATTAACACGCCCAACCACAACACCAGCAATAGGACCACCAAAAGGAATATCAGAAATGCCTAGTGCAATTGAAGACCCTAGCATTGCTGCCATTTCTGATGAACAATCTTGATCAACACTCATCACCGTACTGATCACTTGCACATCATTTCTATATCCATCTGGAAATAAAGGTCTAATCGGACGGTCAATTAAACGAGAGGCTAGGACAGCTTTATCACTCGGACGCCCTTCTCGCTTTATAAATCCACCTGGAATCTTTCCAACGGCATATAAACGCTCTTCATAATTAACTGTTAGCGGGAAAAAAGGTAGATCTTTTGGCTTTTTAGATCCTGTCGCTGCAGAAAGAACAGATGTATCGCCATATTTAATCATAGCAGCTCCACTAGCCTGTTTAGCTAGCTCGCCCACTTCAACAGTGAACGTTCGATTAGCTACTTCAATCGAAAAAGTTTGATTTTCTTCTGCCATAAGTATTTAACTCCTCTCAAACACAATAATAGATATAGTCATCTATTTTACAGTTTACACTCTTTTTATGTAAACATACAGAAAAAGCGGGATTAACTCCCGCTTTTCTCATGCATTAGCGACGTAGACCAAGGCTCTTAATTAAGTCACGGTAACGTGTAATGTCTTTATTACGTAGATAGCTTAGTAAATTACGACGTCTACCTACCATTTTAAGCAATCCACGACGAGAATGGTGATCTTGCTTATGTGTACGCAAGTGATCGTTCAAGTTCGTGATTTGCTCTGTAAGAACTGCGATCTGTACTTCTGAAGATCCAGTGTCATTCTCATGAGTTTTATACTCATTAATTAGTTCATTCTTACGTTCTTGTGTGATAGCCATTATAGCTACACCTCCTATTATTAATATGATTCCCATTCCCCGAGCGGACGTCGGAGTTACGTACCGCCAAGCGAAGGTTCCATATTCAAGAGTACAATTTTTATGACTAAAATGCAAGTGTAAATTAAATCGTTGCTAAAACTTCGCGCGATCTTTTTTCATCCTGGTGCAACTGTACTTTCAATTGTTCAGCTCCATCAAACTTTATTTCATGCCGAATCAATTGATAGAAATAAACTGTGATCATCTCATCATATAAGTCATGATCAAAATCAAAAATATGAACTTCTAAATTTGATTGTTGACTGTTTTCATCAAAAGTTGGCTTAACTCCGAAGTTAGCCATTCCTTCTAAAAGCTCATTGTTACATTCCACTTTAACAGCATAAACCCCATCAGCCGGAGTATAATAAGCGCCATTTAATAAAATATTTGCTGTAGGATACCCGATCGTTCTTCCTCTTTGCTCCCCGCTAACAACCTTTCCATTCAAACTAAACGGACGGCTTAACAGATTTTCTACGCCAGAGACGTCTCCTTGATCAAGTAGTCTTCTTATACGTGTAGAACTTACCTTATTCTCCTCTTGAGTTACTTGTGGAATCGTTGTAGTTGTGAACCTTCCTTCAGCGTAAATGGGCAATAATTCCATAGACCCTTTACCCTTAAATCCAAAGCTGAAGTCAAATCCCGCAACCACATGAAGAACTTTTAAGTCAATGAAAAACTTTTCGACAAAGTTTTCGGGTGATAGTGAAGCTAAAGCTTGGTCAAAGTGAACCACATACAACGTATGTACTCCCATTCTTTTTAGAATCTGCTTTTTTTCGGGTAATGGCGTAATGTAACGAGCATGTTGAATACTGTTATTCAGTACGACGGATGGATGAGGATCGAAAGTCATAACTGCGCTTTCCACATCTAGTTCTTGGGCTTTTTTAATTGCCGTTGAAATGACTCGTTGATGACCTTTATGAATACCATCAAAAAAGCCAACAGCTAAGACACTTGGAGATAAACTTTCTATTTGAGTGGAGTCTCCTTCACTCAGATGAATCGTTCTCAATATACTCACCTGCTTTGGCTCAAAATACTCTTATCGGCTTGATTTTATCGGGTTTACTCGGATGCTGTTGGTAGATCGCCAACACCTCTTCTTTATATTTTACTACAAAAGGTTGATCCTTCACATATTCAGGCTTCGGTAACACTTGTCCATGTTCAAAAGCAAAACGATCATCTTCTTGGATAGTCATAGACTCTAAATGAGGCAACCCATTACTTATAGGTAAAATAATCTCATTTACGGAGTCGTTATCTACATATTGTTGTATTTCATCAAATGTATAACAGTCCTCTTTACGTATCTCACCTGTTTGCTTGCGAACCAGTGAGGACATATGAGCAGGGTATCCGAGAGCCTTTCCTAAGTCTACACACAAAGTTCTTATGTAAGTACCTTTTGAACAGATCACCTGTATAGAAAAAGAGAAATATTCATCGTCACGCTTCACTGAGGGGTTCAATAATTCGATTTGTTTAATCTTGACATTTCGAACAGGGCGTTCAACTTCTTCTCCATCCCGTGCATATTGGTACAAACGTTTACCGTTAACTTTCACAGCGGAATACATGGGAGGAACTTGGGTGATTTCACCTGAGAATTGCTGAAGTACCTGTAGAATGTCTTCTTCAGATGGTGGGTGACTCACAGTTTTTTTTTCAACAACGTCTCCTGAAGCATCTTCTGTCTCTGTTGTTGCCCCTAAAGATACTGTTGCTTCATATACCTTATCAGTATCTGTAAGAAAAGGAACGATTTTTGTAGCTTTTCCAATGCAGAGAGGAAGTACACCTTCCACGTCGGGGTCTAAGGTTCCTGTATGACCTATTTTTTTAGTTCTTAACATGCCCCGAGCTTTACTTACACAATCATGGGAGGTAAACCCTTTCTCTTTCCACAATGGAAGAATTCCATGCATAAGCGTAACTTCCCTTCTTTTTTCTGTTATAAAAGTAATTCATAAAAAATCCGTGCTAAAGTAGCACGGATTAAATGTTTATGCCCAGTCTTGCACCCAAACACTTAGAGGGTTACGATACGGGTTGTCTTCATTGCAAAAACATCATCCTGTGCCGTTTAACTTACCTCTAAGTGAAAGAGGGTCTTCCCTTGCTAGAAGATTCAAAAAAGCTCAATAATCAAGTTTAGAATAAGTTCGCAGAACATCTCGGATTAGCTTTCTGTATCATTTAAGTCTTTAAGAATGGTTTCAATTCGGTTACCATGCTCAATTGCTTCATCGAATTCAAACATAATCTCAGGTGTTTTACGTAAACGGATTCGTTGTCCTATCTCTGATCGTATAAATCCTTTAGCCTTTGCAAGACCCACAAGTGTATCATGCTTTTGCTTATCATCGCCTAAAACTGAGATGAAAACTTTGGCTTGCTGTAGATCGCCCGTTACTTTAACTTCTGTTATAGTAACAAATCCTACCCTGGGATCTTTAATCTTCTTACTAATAATATCGGTTAACTCTTTTTTCATTTGCTCCCCTACACGGTTTGCACGTAAATCGTTCATTTGATTTCACCTCTTCAACACCAACATTACAGCCACTCAATGACTGTATTTGTTCGTTCAATTTCAGGAAAAGAATCAATCAAGGCTAAAGCTTGCTGAATCGTTTGCTCACAGATCACTTTACTGCTTGCAACAGTGACTATCCCTATACATGTACGCTGCCAAAGGTCTTGAAAATCAAGTTCGCTGACAGCGACATTATATTGGTTGCTTAACCTTGTCTGAATTCTTTTAATAACTGAACGTTTTTCTTTTAAAGACTGGGCGTCATATATCATACACTCCACCTCAGCACTTAAAATCATGTGCGTTCAATCTCCTGCATTACGTAAGGTTCAATAACATCTCCAATTTTAAGATCGTTAAAGTTTTTAATAGTTATTCCACACTCATAACCTTTCGCAACTTCTTTAGCATCATCTTTGTAGCGTTTTAAAGCATCCATTTCACCTTCAAATATTACAACTCCATCACGAATTACACGAATTCCTGAATTACGAGTTACTTTACCTTCAGTTACATAGGATCCAGCAATTGTTCCAATTTTAGATACCTTAAAGATTTCCCGAACTTCCACTTGACCAATGATTTTCTCTTCAAATTCAGGATCAAGCATACCTTTCATGGCAGCCTCAATTTCTTCCATCACTTTATAAATGATGTTATGAAGACGAATTTCTACACTTTCGGACTCTGCTGCTTTTCTAGCATTCCCATCAGGGCGAACGTTAAACCCAATAATGATGGCATTAGATGCAGATGCTAATGTAACATCAGATTCCGTAATGGCTCCAACGCCTGTGTGAATGATTTTCACCTTAACGCCTTCAACTTCAATTTTTTGCAAAGATCCAGCTAATGCTTCAAGAGAACCTTGTACATCTGCTTTGAGGATTAAGTTAATGTCCTTAATATTACCATGTTTGATTTGTTCGAATAAATCATCAAGGCTAACTGTAGCAGTTGCACTACGATCTGCTTCTATTTGACGTTGCTGACGAGCTTCACCAATTGACTTGGCTTTTTTCTCATCTTTAAATGCTAGGAAACGATCCCCGGCTTGAGGAACATGGTTTAAACCTGTAATCTCTACTGGGGTCGATGGACCAGCCTCTTTAACTCTTCTACCAATATCATTAACCATGGCTCTAACACGGCCATAAGTACTACCCACAACGACAGCATCACTTACTTTTAAAGTGCCGTTTTGTACAAGCAAAGTAGCGACAGGTCCACGGCCTTTGTCAAGTTCAGCTTCTATTACTGTACCACTTGCTGGACGATCAGGATTCGCTTTAAACTCCTCTACTTCAGAAACAAGAACGATCATTTCTAGCAAGTCATCTATTCCCTCATCTTGAACCGCAGACATTTTGACAAAGATCGTATCTCCGCCAAAGTCTTCAGAAACGAGTTCAAATTCCATCAATTCTTGCATAACGCGGTCAGGGTTAGCCCCTTCTTTATCCATTTTATTAACAGCAACGATGATCGGTACTTCCGCTGCTTTAGCATGGTTTATTGCTTCACGTGTTTGTGGCATAACCCCATCATCCGCAGCTACAACAAGTACAGCAATATCAGTTACTTGAGCACCGCGAGAACGCATGCTTGTAAATGCAGCGTGTCCTGGAGTA
Organism: Halobacillus seohaensis; assembly: GCF_042663045.1. Taxonomy (NCBI): domain Bacteria; kingdom Bacillati; phylum Bacillota; class Bacilli; order Caryophanales; family Bacillaceae; genus Halobacillus; species Halobacillus seohaensis. The sequence goes on from NZ_JBHSZV010000013.1 coordinate 65,866, forward strand.
TCAAGGAAAGTGATTTTTTTGTTATTCTCCTCTACTTGATAAGCTCCAATATGTTGAGTAATACCACCTGCTTCGCCTTCCGTAACTTTTGTATGACGAATGGAGTCAAGTAATGTTGTTTTACCATGGTCAACGTGTCCCATAATTGTAACAACAGCAGGACGCTCTTGCTGATCCTCTTGATCGTCCTCATATATCATGCTTTCAATATCTGTTTCATCAACTATGACTTCTTGTTCCACTTCAACGTCAAATTCCGCACAAATTAATTCAATGGAATCAGCATCAAGATCCTGGTTTTTAGTGGCCATAACCCCTAGCCCCATTAGCTTCTTGATGATTTCTGCTGAGTCTTTTCTTAATTTTTCAGCAAGTTCTCCAACAGTTAAAGACTCAGAGTAGACAATTTTTTTAGGTGTATGTTTTTTTGGGCTTGGTTTTTTATTGCCTTGCCCCCCTTGGTTCTTATTGTTTTGATGACGGCTATTTTTTTGATTAGAATTAGGGCTATTCTTCCCTTTTTGCTTAGGATTGTTCTTTTGGTTTTGCTGTGGCTGTTGTTTATTTTGTTGGCCAGATTTAGAAGTTGTTTGGGCGTTCTCTGCTTTCTTCTGTCCGAAAGCCTCGTCCAATTTACCTTTAACATCATCTTCAATCGTTGACATATGGTTAGAAACTTCAACTTTTAAATCTTTTAATTTTTCAATTACCTGTTTACTAGATAGTTCATTCTTTTTGGCATATTCATATACGCGCATTTTACTCATTCTTTCACCCCCGAATAGATTACCCGAGTAGCGATTGCAACTTTTTCGCAAATCCTTGGTCCAAAACTGCTATCGCGACTCTCCCTGTCTGACCTATGGCTTGTGAAAGTGTTTCACGATCATCCACCATATAGCAGGGTATATTATAAAAGCTACATTTATCAGTAAGCTTCTTTTTTGTTTGTTTGCCTGTATCTTCAGCAATGAGAACGAGTTTGGCTCGTTTCTTCTGAATTTCTTTGACGATATGTTCTTCACCTAGCGTAAGCTTACCTGCTCGATGAGCCAGTCCAATGATATTCAAATAAGAACTCATGATGAAGAATCCTCCACAATCTTTCTTAAGTCATTATACACTGAAGCGTCAACCTTCGTATTTAGATGACGGTTTAATGCTTGCTGCTGTTCCGCTTTATCAATCACTTCCAGGCTTTTAGATAAATATGCTCCGCGGCCGTTTTGCTTACCTGTTGTATCAACAAACACTTCTCCGTCTTTATTACGCACGACACGGATGAGTTCTTTTTTAGACTTCATCTCCTGAGTAACTACACACTTTCTTAATGGTTGCTTCTTGGAACGGGCCATCGGCTCCCCCTCCTTACTCTTCCGTTGTATCTTCTAAGTCGATTTCATCTTCATCTTCGTCTTCAACAGATTGTTCTGTAATAATGCCTTCTTCAAGGGCTTCACTTTCACTTTTTATATCAATTTTCCAACCCGTAAGCTTTGCTGCTAAACGTGCATTTTGCCCTCGCTTACCAATAGCTAACGATAGCTGATAATCTGGAACAACAACAGTTGTAGCCTTTTCTTCTTCATCAACAAGTACTTGGACAACTTTTGATGGACTTAGAGCATTAGATACATACTCTACTGGGTCTTCAGACCATTGAACAATATCAATCTTTTCGCCTTTTAATTCATTAACAATAGCTTGAACACGCTGCCCCCGTTGTCCTACACATGAGCCAACTGGATCCACCTCTGGATCTTCGGCGAATACAGAAATCTTCGAACGATCTCCTGCTTCACGGGCAACCGAGCGTACTTCAACTGTTCCATCAAAAATTTCTGGAACTTCCATTTCAAATAAACGTTTAAGTAAACCAGGATGTGTTCTAGAGACGTAAATATGTGGTCCTTTATTGCTATTTTCTACCTTAGTAACGAAAACCTTAAGACGTTGATGAACTTCATAAATCTCCGCAGGCATTTGTTCACCCTCTGGTAGTCTAGCTTCAATTTTACCTAAATTAACATAAACAAAGCGCGGATCTTTTCTTTGAATAATCCCCGTCATTACATCTTCTTCTCGGTCGACGTACTGACCATAAATAATGCCACGTTCTGCTTCTCGAACTCGCTGGGTCACGACTTGCTTCGCTGCTTGAGCAGCAATACGACCAAAGTCCATTGGCGTGACCTCAACTTCAATAACATCTTCAATTTCATAGTTTGGACTTTTTTCTTTTGCTTCTTCAAGCGAAACCTCTTGATTTTGATCCATTACTTCTTCTACGACTACTTTTCTAGCAAAGACCTTCATATTACCTTCGTCTTCATTAATATCTACACGAACATTCGTAGCAGAATTAAAGTTTTTCTTATAAGCTGAAATTAGAGCGGCTTCTAATGCCTCTAACAATAAGTCCTTGTCAATGCCTTTATCTTTTTCTAAATAATTCATGGCATCAAATAGTTCACTACTCACCAGTATATCCCCCTTAGTTAAAAGTCACAGCCAAGTTTGCTTTGGCGATTTTGTTAAAAGGCACTTCTATTTGTTTCTTTTGTGCTTTTATGCGAATTTCAATAGTTGCCGTTTCGTCTTCAAACGACTGTAAAGTTCCTTCGAACTCTTTTTCGCCCTTAATAGGTTCATACAATTTAACAAAAATATGTTCTCCAACGTACTTATTAAAATCAGCCTGCGTTTTTAGAGGCCTTTCCGCTCCAGGAGAGGAAACCTCTAAAAAGTAGGCAGCGTCAACAGGGTCTGTTTCGTCTAGCTTTTCACTGAGCTGTTCGGAAACTTGACCACATTCTTCAATATCAACGCCACCCTGTTTATCAATAAAGACACGCAAAAACCAATTTTGACCTTCTTTTTTATATTCCACATCTACTAGCTCAAGGTTCATCTCTTCTAAAATGGGTAGTACTAGTTCTTCAGTAACATCTGTCACATTTTTACCCAACTGGAATCCCTCCCCGTACTTAATTTAAGATTAAGAGCTATTTAGCATTCATTTGGTCATCACAAATTAAAAGTCGAAATGAAACCGCTATGAAAAAATCATAGCGGCTTACTAATAAAATCGGTTTCATTCATAAATTGAAAATGATTGAAAAGTGAGCCTGAAATATAACGAAAGAGTGGGTTTCCCCACTCTTTCGGTCGTTCTTATCGCTCTTGTCCATAAAAAATATACCACAGTTTCCGAAATAATGCAATAGATCCTAGAACAGTGAAAGTTGGTTCTCATCAGGCATTCCTTCTAAGCAACCTTGATCGTCTAAATATTCAAGAACCGTTTTGGAAATACGACTTCTCTCCCGTAAATCCTGCTTCGAAAGGAACTCTCCATCTTTTCTTACTTTAACAATATTAATAGCAGCATTCGTTCCTAGCCCATCGACAGCATCAAATGGTGGAATTAACTCGTTCCCATCCACTAGGAAATCAGTTGCACTAGAATTATAGAGATCGACTGATTTAAAACCATAACCTCGTTCACACATTTCCAGGCAAATCTCAAGTACTGTCATTAAGTTCTTCTCTTTAGGTGTGGCATCTAGTCCTTTGGCCTGGATTTCTTCCACCCTCTTTCGAATTGCGTCAGACCCTTTGACCATTGTTTCAAGTTCAAAGTCTCCGGCCCTTACAGTAAAATAAGCGGCATAAAAATATATGGGATAATGAACCTTGAAGTAAGCGATACGAACAGCCATTAAGACGTAAGCGGCTGCGTGAGCTTTCGGGAACATGTATTTAATCTTTTTACAAGAATCAATGTACCAGTCTGGCACTTCATGTTTTTTCATCTCTTCAATCCATTCATCTTCCAACCCGCGTCCTTTTCTCACGAACTCCATGATTTTAAAAGCGAGTGAAGGCTCTAACCCTTTATGCATAAGGTAGACCATAATGTCATCACGACAACCAATAACTTCTGGCAACGTACAAATACCATCATTAATTAACTGTTCGGCATTCCCAAGCCACACATCTGTTCCATGTGAGAGGCCAGAAATAATGACGAGTTCTGCAAATGTTTTCGGTTTAGTATCTTCCAGCATTTGACGCACAAAACGCGTCCCAAATTCTGGCACACCTAGCGTACCCGTTTTACACATAATTTGGTCAGCTGTTAATCCTAAAGCTTCAGGACCACTGAAAATTTTCATCACTTCAGGATCATCAACAGGGATCTCTTTTTGGTCGATTCCACTTAAATCCTGAAGCATACGAATGACTGTTGGATCATCGTGACCAAGGATATCAAGTTTTAATAAATTGTCATGAATAGAATGGAAATCAAAGTGAGTCGTTTTCCATTCTGATTTTGTATCATCGGCTGGAAACTGAATGGGTGAAAAGTCATAGATATCCATATCGTCAGGTACAACGATAATCCCTCCAGGGTGTTGACCTGTTGTCCTTTTCACACCTGTACATCCTTGGACGAGGCGATCGATCTCCGCATTTTTATACTGCAATTGGTGATCTGCTGCATATCCTTTGACGTACCCATAGGCCGTTTTTTCTGCAATTGTTCCAATCGTACCCGCACGATATACATTATCTTCTCCAAAGAGAACTTTTGTATAATTATGGGCTTGGGGCTGATATTCTCCAGAGAAGTTTAAATCAATATCAGGAACTTTATCTCCTTTAAATCCAAGGAAGGTTTCAAACGGAATGTCTTGTCCATCTTTATTATAAGCCGTTCCACATTCTGGACAATCTTTCTCATCTAAGTCAAATCCACTTCCCACTGAACCATCAGTGAAAAATTGATGATGCTGGCAGTTAGGACAAGCATAATGAGGAGGAAGCGGGTTAACTTCTGTAATATCTGTCATCGTTGCTACGAAGGATGATCCAACAGACCCTCGAGAACCAACAAGATAGCCATCCTCTAAAGATTTTGTTACAAGTTTCTGAGAAATCAAATAAATAACAGCAAATCCGTGACCTATAATACTCTCTAACTCTTTTTCCAATCTCTTTTCAACGAGTTCAGGCAATTGTTCTCCATACAAGCTTTTTGCTTTATTATAGGACATCTCCCTAATCTCTTCATCAGCACCCTCAATATTGGGTGTATATAAATCATCTTTAATAGGTGTAATAACGTCTATTCTTTCGTTAATCACGTGTGTGTTCGTAACGATAAGTTCGTGAGCTTTACCCTTTCCTAAGAAAGAAAGCTCGTCGATCATTTCATTTGTTGTTTTAAAATGCACCTCTGGTAATGTCTGGCGATTTAATGGATTCCCATTTTGAGAAGAGATTAAAATTTGACGATATTGCTTTTCATGTGGTTCAAGATAGTGAACATTTCCTGAAGCCACTACAGTTTTACCGAGGCGTTCACCAATTTTCACTATTTTCTTTAATATGTCATAGATCTGTGCCTCATTTTGCACTAAATCTTTTTCTAGTAAGTGATAATAATTTCCTGGGGGTTGCACTTCAATATAATCATAAAATTCAGCAACTTTTTCAGCTTCCTCTTCTGATTTTTGCATCGTTGTTTCAAATACTTCTCCCTTATCACATCCAGATCCAACGAGTATTCCTTCTCTAAGTTTCGCTAAACGTGATCGAGGGATGCGAGGCACCCTGTAAAAATAGTTCATATGAGCTTCAGATACCAATCTGTAAATATTCTTTAAACCCGTAGTATTCGTCGCTAATAACGTTACATGAGAGGGGCGAGAACGCTGATATGCTTTCCCCTCCCCCATATAGTCATTCAAGTTTTTGTGATTAGTAATTTCTCTTTCTATCGCTTTTTTTACGAGCTTCCATAATAAATATCCTGTAGCTTCCGCATCATAAATTGCACGGTGGTGCTGTGTTAAGTCAATGTCGAAATGTTTACACAATGTATTCAACCGATGATTTTTTAGTTCAGGTACAAGAAATCTAGCAAGTTCAAGAGTATCAATCACAGGATTTTTTGCTTTATCATAATTAATTTGTTGAAAACCAGCATTTAAAAAGCCCATATCAAAGCTAGCATTGTGTGCAACTAAAATATCGTTTTCCATCCATTCATGGAAATCTTTTAAAACATCACCAATCTCCGGCGCATCCTTAACCATGTCGTCTGTAATACCTGTTAAATCAGTCGTTGTTTGTGATAAAGGATGATGGGGATTTGCGAATGATTCGAAACGGTCAATAATTTCTCCATCTTTTATCTTAACACCTGCTAATTCAATGATTTTGTCATATACGGCTGATAGACCTGTCGTTTCTACGTCAAAAACCACATAAACATCGTTCGCCAAATCTCTGTCTTGTTCTTGATAAGCAATGGGAACTCCATCATCAACTAAATTAGCCTCTACACCGTAGATAATTTTAACACCATGTTTTTGTCCCGCCGCATGCGCTTCAGGATAAGCTTGTGCTACAGCATGATCAGTAATCGCAATGGCTTCATGTCCCCATTTCCCAGCCTGAGCTACTAAACGGGAAGCGGAAACGGGCGCATCCATTTGGCTCATCGTCGTGTGTGCATGAAGTTCAATACGTTTATTGCCTTCTTCTGCTTCATCTTTTCTTAAATAAGGAGTGATTTCATTAATGTCATTAGCCATCATCGTTAATTCACTCGTGAAGTTATCCGTTTGAATACTTCCCCGGCCCTTAATCCATATTCCTTTTTGAACATGTTTAAAAAGCTCCGCGTGATCATCGCCACGAGAGAACATTTTGATAGAAAAAGAGTCTGTATAGTCTGTAGCTTTCAAAAGCAATAAATGTCGACCAGAACGTAATTCCTTAACCTCGACATCAAACACGTAACCTTGGATCGTTTTTCGTCGCTCTTCTTCTAAGATTGATTCCATCGGCTCAGGATCATCTTGAATTTTGTAACCAATCTCAAGCGGACCTTTTGGCTTGGAATCATCTTTGGATTTAGCACGTTCCTCTTGGTCTTTAACCGCTTGTTGCACAAGAATCTTATCCTCTTTCTGACGTTCTTCTTGGAATTTTTTTAGCTCCTCCTGTTCTTCTTTCACACGAGTATGGAGCATAAATGATGGCAAACCTGATTGCTGGCAAAAACTTTGAAAAGTGGATTCAAGTTTTTTCTTTACTGCATGACTTTCTGCTAAATTTCTGCAAGTTAACATAATCTTATTCCCGTTAATTTCTGGGATTTGTTCTATTAACAAGTCCTTATAACCAGGCGTAAGGTCGGTTAAGGATTGAATAAATCCTTGCCAGTACTCACTTATAGCTTCTGGAGTAAGAGACTTTTCTTTTGTTTCAATTGTCCAATCGATGACGGCAAGTGAACGGAAAGTAGCTTGTAGCTTACTCGTAAACAGTTGATAAACGGAAGGAGGTAGTGGTTGGTCCATGCAAAAATGAAAGTGCCACTTCTTATCCATTTTGTAAACAGTGAGTTTCTCAAGCGTACTGCTTTCAAAATGAGGATGTATTAAATCCTGAGGGAATTGGATTTGTTCCAATAAATAGTGCATTTTTTCTTGATTGTTCACATCCAATGTGATTCCTCCCTGGGGGCTAATTTATTCGTAAATATACCCTTGCTTAAGTATCGCGGCAAGGGTATAGGGGTATAACACTAAGCAGAAAACCATTGTTGGACATATTCTATAATTTTAGAATGCTCCTGTTCATCCTGCTCGCCAGAAACACGTTCTTTCACTTCGACAATTCCTTCGCCTGCACGTTTTCCTACAGTAATCCTTAACGGAATTCCAATAAGATCACTATCAGCAAATTTCACACCTGCACGTTCTTTACGGTCATCATATAACACATCAATACCAGCTGATTTCAACTGATCGTACAACTGATCAGCTAGCTGTTTCTGGTCTTCTTTTTTAGGATTTAAGGATAACAAATGAACTTGATAAGGTGCAATATTTGCAGGCCATGTTATTCCACTTTCATCGTGGTATTGTTCTACAATCGCTGCCACGGTTCTAGATACTCCAATTCCATAGGATCCCATAACCATTGTTTGAGATTTCCCCTGATCATTTAAATAACTAGCATTCATCTTATCCGCATAAAATTCACCTAACTTAAAGACATGTCCTACTTCAATTCCTCGTGCAAATTTAATCGTTCCTTGCCCATCAGGTGAAGGATCCCCTTCTTTGATAAATCGAAGATCTGCATACTCTTTCACTTCGAAATCTCTTCCCGGATTGACATTCACGTAATGATATCCAGATTCATTGGCTCCACTCGATACATTGACTAACTTTTCTACTGCTAAATCGGCAACGACTTCTATTTCCTTAGGTGTACCTACCGGCCCTAAAGAACCAAAACCTGAGCCCATAAGAGTTTGAGTATCCTGTTCGGTTGCAAGGTCAACAATATCAGCATCATATAAATTCTTAAGTTTTACATCATTGATTTCATGATCTCCACGGGTTACAACCATGACAAACTGATCGTCAACCTTGAACATAATAGCCTTTATCCCTTCAGCTAGTTCATGGTTTAAGTAGTTTGCTACGTCCTGCATTGTTTTTTGATTTGGAGTTGAAACCTTTTTGAGTGGTTTTGGCTCTTGATGGGAAATAGTGTGTTCTGCAACTACTGGTGCCATTTCGATATTAGCAGCATAGTCAGATGTATCAGAATAAGCAATCACGTCTTCGCCAACTTCTGATAAGACCATGAACTCATGTGTGTCTTTTCCTCCCATTTGTCCAGAGTCAGCAATAACTGCTCGAAAATCTAGACCACATCGTGCAAAAATATTGGAATAAGCCGCAAACATTTTCTCGTAACTTTCATCCAGACTTTCAAAAGATTCATTAAAGGAATAAGCATCTTTCATTAGAAATTCTCGGCCACGAAGCAATCCAAACCGTGGACGTTTCTCATCCCGGAATTTATTTTGAATTTGATAAACGGTAAGTGGCAATCGTTTATAACTTTTAATGGCATCCCGCACAAGACTAGTAATCACTTCTTCATGGGTCGCCCCAAGAGCAAACTCACGATCATGTCGATCATGTAGGCGCATCAATTCAGAACCATACGTACTCCAACGTCCACTTTCTTGCCAAAGTTCAGCCGGTTGCAATGCTGGCATCATCATTTCATGCGCACCAGCTTTGTCCATTTCTTCACGAACAATATCTTCTACTTTTCGTAATACGCGACGACCATTTGGTAAAAAACTATAAACACCTGAAGCAATCTGGCGTATGTAACCCGCTCGAACGAGAAGCTGATGACTTTTAATTTCAGCGTCTGCAGGATTTTCTTTCAAGGTTGGTATTAACATTTGACTTTGTTTCATTTTTACACCTCAGATTTCTGTTTAGATAAAAAGGAGCTGGAAGCAAGTATGAGAGCTGTCATCTCACAATTTGCTCCCAGCTCTTTCAATTATAGAAATAACCGTTGAATGTCATTCCATGTAACAACTAACATGAGCAGCATTAATAAAGCAAACCCAATAAAGTGCACAATTCCTTCTTTTTGCGGATCGATAGGTTTGCCTCGAACGCCTTCTAATCCTACAAAGATCAACCGTCCACCATCTAACGCAGGAAGTGGAAGTAAATTAATAATCCCTAAGTTTACACTTAGAATGGCTGTCCACATAACAAAGTTAGTGAATCCAGTTTGAACAACTTGGTCGGTTGCATCATAGATTCCAACAGGTCCTGATAACATATCAAGGGAAAATTGTCCCGTCACTAACATTCCAAGATTTGTTAAAATGAGTGTTCCCCAATCATACGTTTGCGTGAACCCAAAGGTAAGCTTTTTAACAAACGAATCCTCAAATGCTCGAGCGACACCGACCTGTCCAATTTCCATATCGCCTTCCTCTAAGCTTCTTGGAGTGACAGGCAGTTCTTGATTTTGCCCTTCGCGATTGACCGTAAGCGACACTTCTTCTTCAGGGTGTTCTCTTACAATAGTTGTGAACTCTTCCCACGAACGAACTGATTCATTATCAATGGCTACAACTTGATCCCCTGATTGTAAACCTGCCTGCTCAGCAGGTGAATCTGGTTGAACTTCACCAATTAATGCTTCTTCAGCAGGTACACCTTGAACGAATCCTAAGATCATAAATAAAATAATCGCTAAAACGAAATTCATGAGTGGCCCAGCAAACAATTGCATGGCACGCTGAGGCACTGTTTTTGAACCAAATTGACGATTGTAGGGAGCGATTTGTGTTTCTTTTTCATCCACTACAAACATGGCCTTTGGATCAATATCAAAGAATAGCTTCTCTTCTTCATCTATTTCATAGCCTTCAATCACTAATCGATGATCCAAGTCTGCTCTTTCTACTTCAATTACTCGAGCGTAAGGATGCTTGGATTTATTATTGACAATGATACGTTTCACATTACCTGCGTCATTAAATTCTAAGCCAATATGATGGCCTGCTTTCAATTCAATAATCTCCGGATCTTCACCCGCTACCCTGACATATCCACCAATAGGAAGTAGTCTGATAGTGTATAGCGTTTCGTTTCTCGTGAAGGCAAATATTTTTGGTCCAAAACCGATAGCGAATTCACGAGCAAGCATACCCGCTCGCTTTGCAAAAATAAGATGCCCCCACTCATGAACAAATACTAATAAGCCGAACATGAGTATAAATGCAATCACTGTAGTCAAATGAAGCACCTTCCTTTTAATTTAAATGGCTGCGGACTCGTTCTCTAGTCATCTTGTCTATAGATAGTATGGTTGATAAGTCAGGGGTATGAATACGTTGATGATTTGATAACTCTTTATCGATCAGTTTCTCAATGTCTAAGAATGATATTTTATCTTCCAAGAACATTTGAACCGCCTCTTCATTAGCAGCATTTAATACGGTTGTCATCGAACCACCTGCACGTCCCGCATCATAAGCCATTTGTAAACAGGGAAACCTTGTCATATCCATTTTTTCAAAATGTAGTGTAGCAATCTCTTCAAGTTCTAACTGTTTGGTCATGGTTAAATCAAGACGATCAGGATATGTTAAAGCATATTGAATAGGGACTTTCATATCTGGACTTCCAAGTTGTGCCATTACACTTCGATCTACAAATTCAACCATAGAGTGAATCACGCTTTCTCTATGAAGAATAACATGAATTTGGTCATAAGGCACATCAAATAACCAATGGGCCTCAATAACCTCGAGTCCTTTGTTCATCATAGAGGCGGAGTCAATAGTAATTTTAGCTCCCATACTCCAGTTTGGATGATTTAAAGCATCCTTAACCGTTACCCCTTCCAATTCTTCTCTCCTTTTATCACGAAAACTGCCACCGGAAGCTGTTATTATAAGTTTGTGAATATCTTTAGGGTTCTCACCATTTAAAGCTTGATAAATTGCTGAGTGTTCACTGTCAACAGGTAGTAACTTAACACCGTGTCGTTCAGCAGCATCCATTACTAAATGCCCTGCTGTAACTAATGTTTCTTTATTAGCTATCGCTATCGTTTTTTTGGCCTCAATCGCCTTTAACGTTGCGGGTAGTCCGATGCTTCCCATTACTGCGTTAACTACTACATCTACAGAATCGGCAACACTGGCTTCAATTAAACCTCCACTGCCACTTAAAATAAGTGAATGTTCAATTTCCCGATCTAGTTTTTCTTTCGTTATTTCATCTTGCACAACTACTATGGTTGGATTGAACTCTTGAATCAGCGGAATGGCCTCGGCAACATTTTTACCGAACGCCATAGCGTATAACGCAAACTCTTCTTTGTGTAGGCGCAATACCTCAAGCGTTTGCCTGCCGATCGAACCTGTTGCTCCTAAAAGTGCAATTTGTTTCATCATTACTCCCCCTCGATTACGCTGGAATAAAACCGATTAAATGCAAGATTGGCAGCATAAATATTAAGCTGTCAAAACGGTCAAGTACTCCACCGTGCCCTGGAAGAATTTTACCAGAGTCTTTAACGGCGTAATGCCGTTTAAAGGCAGACTCTACTAAATCCCCTACTTGACCTGCTATAGAAATTAGAACCGTAACGAGCAGGACAACTATCATAGAGGAGTGAAGCGGCTGTACTAACTGAAAAATAAAAGCTACGGCACACGCTAGTACAATACCTCCAACCGCACCCTCAATCGTTTTCTTAGGGCTGATTTGAGGCCATAATTTATTTTTGCCAAAGATTCGTCCGAAGATATAGGCACCTGTATCTGTAGCCCAAACGATAAATAATGCATAAAAAACATATTCTAAATTTGCATCTCTAGTTAAAATTAAATAATAGAAACCCATACCAATATAAATAGCTGATAATAAAAGAAATCCTGCATCATCAAAAGTGAACCGATTTTTAACGAGTACAGTGTAACTTAACAATAACAGAACAGCTAATAGAGTAATCTCTGATTTGGTGATAGGTAGATCGTACTCTCCAAACATCTCCTGCTTATACATTAAAGACCACATGAGGAAAAGTGTAATGGCTGAAGCTATTGAATACCTTGCGATTTTTTTCATACGCATAAGTTCAAATATTGCGATACTCGCTATTAAATAAACAAACAATTGAAAAGGCAAGCCGCCTAACATAACAATCGGTAAAAATATTAATGCCGCGACGACGGCTGTAATTGTTCTTTGTTTCATTATATATCCACACCTTATATCCCGCCGTAACGACGCTTTCGATTTTGGTAATCGCAGAGGGCTTTCTCAAAATGACTTTCATCAAAATCAGGCCAGAATACTTCTGTGAACCAAAACTCTGAATAAGCAAGCTGCCACAGCAAGAAATTGCTTAATCTTTGTTCCCCACTTGTACGAATGAGTAGATCAGGTTCTAGCAAATCAGATGTGTATAAGTGAGAAGAAAATAAATCCTCGTTAACCTCATCTGAGGAGATGTCACCCTTTTCAACTTTTTCAGCAATTTCCTTCACTGCATGAACCATCTCAAATCGACTACCATAATTTAAGGCGAAATTTAATATCAGCCCGTTATTCTTTGATGTTTTCTCAATCGCTTCATTAATTGCTTTTCTCGTATGGGGTGGTAATAAACTGACATCCCCTATAGTTTGCACTTGGACATTCCTTTCGATCAATTCCGGCAAATATGTACCTAAAAAGTCAACAGGAAGCTTCATTAGGAAATCTACTTCATTTTTAGGTCTCTTCCAATTTTCTGTTGAAAATGCGTAAAGAGTAAGAACATGTAAACCTAAATCTGAAGCATGACGAACAATCCTTTTCACGACGCTCATGCCCTCTTTATGACCTGCAATCCTTGGCATTCCTTTATTTTTTGCCCAACGACCATTTCCATCCATAATAATGGCTACATGCTTCGGAATATGATCATAGTCTAAGCCAAGAGTTCTATTTAATGTTTGTTTTTTACTTTTCGTAAATGGAAACTTGATTGGCATGAATAAATCCTCCAGTTCGATGGCTCCACTATATTATTATATACTATTATCCTACAACATGCCGCCATTCTCTTAAAGAGAAGAAAAGTGCCAGGGCTTGGTCAGCGACAATTAGTCTGTATTATACATAGTTTGCTTAACAACTGAAGTATGAAAAATAATCTGTTCGGCAAAACAAAAGCCGCACTGCCATACAGCAACAGTGCGGCTTTACAACCCTAAAGCATTTATACTTCCAACATTTCTGCTTCTTTATTTTTCGCTGATTTATCAATAGCTGCTATATTTTTATCCGTAACTTTTTGTACATCATCTTGAGATGCACGAAGGTCATCCTCTGTTAAATCTCCATCTTTTTCAAGCTTTTTCAATTTATCATTGGTCTCGCGACGAATGTTTCGAACTTGAACTTTTGCTTCTTCCGAATATTTACCTACTACTTTCACAAGTTCTTTACGACGCTCTTCCGTTAAAGCAGGAATGTTAATGCGCACTACGTTACCATCACTAGATGGAGATAGTCCTAAATCAGCCTTTTGAATCGCCTTTTCTATTTCAGAAATCGCTGATTTATCAAAAGGGGTGATCACTAATAATCTTGGTTCTGGTGCTGACACTTGAGCTAGTTGGTTAAGAGGTGCAGCTGCTCCATAATAATCAACATACACGCCATCTAATATAGCTGGATTCGCTCTTCCAGCTCTTACGGTTGCCAATTGACGTGAAAAAGCTTGAACTGCTTGCGTCATTTGCTGTTTTGTTTCATTAATAATTGAATCTGACATGATTATTTCCCCCTCACAATTGTTCCAATATTTTCGCCCATAACGGCTTTTTTAATATTACCTTCTTCTGTTATAGAGAATACCAGTAAATCGATGTCGTTGTCCATACATAATGAAGAAGCCGTTGAGTCCATGACACCTAATCCTTCATTAAGAACTTCCATGTAGGAAACTGTGTCGTATTTTTTAGCGTCTCCGTTAACCTTCGGATCATCAGTATAAACACCATCCACATTGTTTTTTGCCATGAGGATAACATCGGCTTCAACCTCAGCAGCTCTTAATGCGGCAGTAGTATCAGTTGAAAAATACGGATTGCCTGTTCCTGCAGCGAAAATCACAACTCGTTTCTTTTCTAAATGGCGAATTGCTTTTCTTCGAATGTAAGGTTCAGCTACCTGCCTCATTTCAATGGATGTTTGTACACGCGTCGGGATACCAATATTTTCTAAGCTATCCTGTAAGGCTAGTGAATTCATTACTGTCGCAAGCATACCCATATAATCTGCGTTAGCTCGATCCATTCCCATTTCACTACCTACTTTTCCACGCCAAATATTGCCACCACCGACAACTACGGCAATTTCGACACCTAATTCCGCCACTTCTTTTACCTGACGAGAAATTGAATGAATGATACTTGGTTCAATCCCAAATCCATCCTCACCACTCAAAGCTTCCCCGCTAAGTTTTAATACAATACGTCGATAGCGCGCTGTAGTCATAGAAACCTCCATTTACTCACTAATTTATATTCAAGCTACTCTTTTCATACTTCTATTTATGTAGCTAGCCTACAAATATATTCCTTATTCATGTTCTAAAATAGGGAACACGACGTGTCCCCTATTTTACTATCTATTATTTTTTAACTTGGCTCATCACTTCATCAGCAAAGTTTTCTTCACGTTTTTGCATACCTTCTCCAACTTCAAAACGCACAAATCCATTAATAGAACCACTAGCAGAAGCAATATATTGCTTCACTTTTTGATCTGGATCTTTTACAAAACTTTGTTCTAGTAGGCAAATTTCTTCGAAGAATTTATTCAGACGACCTTCTACCATTTTTTCTACAATGTTTTCAGGCTTTCCTTCGCTCAATGCTTGTGTTTTCAAAGTTTCACGCTCTGTATTAACTTCTTCTTCAGGAATCGCATCACGAGAAACATAGCGAGGATTAACCGCGGCTACGTGCATAGCAACATCTTTTGCTACAGCTTCATCAGTAGAACCTTCAAGAATGGTCAAAACGCCAATGCGGCCACCCATGTGAGTGTAAGCACCAAAAGCATCATTATCTGTTTTTTCTTTAATTTCAAAACGACGAAGAGAAATTTTCTCACCAATTTTTGCAGTGATATCAGTAATGTATTCGTTTAGCGTGCTTCCTTCACCATGAAGCTTTTCCTCAAGTGCAGATTCAACAGAAGCAGGTTTTTGGTTAATCAAATGCTTTCCAAGCTCTTGTAGAAGTGTTTTAAACTGATCATTCTTTGTAACAAAGTCTGTTTCACAGTTAACTTCAAACAAAACAGCTGTATTTCCTTCAACAACGATATGCGCTGCACCTTCAGCTGCAATACGATCGGCTTTTTTCTGCGCTTTAGAAATCCCTTTTTCACGCAACCAATCGATTGCTTTTTCCATATCACCATCAGTTTCAGTAAGTGCTTTTTTACAGTCCATCATACCAGCACCAGTTTTCTCACGAAGTTCTTTTACCATCTTAGCGTTAATCGCCATATTATTTGCCTCCTTAGTAGTCTGCTTTTATAGCTTTAAAAAAGGTGATAAAAGGTATACCCTCTTATCACCTCTCGAAACGTTAATTACTCTTCTACAGATTCTGCTTCCGCTTCTTCTGTTTCTTCAGTTTCTTCGCCTTGCTTAGCTTCTAGAACAGCATCAGCCATTTTAGCAGTTAACAATTTAACAGCGCGAATTGCGTCATCGTTTGCTGGGATAACATAATCGATTTCATCCGGATCACAGTTTGTATCAACAATACCTACCACCGGAATATTTAATTTATGAGCTTCCGCAATAGCAATGCGCTCTTTACGAGGGTCAACGACAAACATTACATCTGGAATAGAGTTCATATTTTTAATACCGCCTAAGAATTTGAATAGACGATCTTTTTCTTTAAGCATATCCACTACTTCTTTTTTAGGAAGCACTTCGAAAGTTCCGTCTTCTTCCATACGTTCAATATCCTTCATACGATTAATACGTTTACGGATTGTTTGGAAGTTTGTTAATGTACCTCCCAACCAACGTTGGTTGATATAGTACATTCCACAGCGGTTTGCTTCGTCACGCACTGTATCTTGTGCTTGTTTTTTTGTACCTACGAAAAGAACGTTTCCGCCATCTTCAGCAACCTCTTTAACGTAGTTGTACGCTTCATCTACCTTTTTAACTGTTTTTTGAAGGTCGATGATATAAATCCCGTTACGCTCTGTGAAGATGTATTTCTTCATCTTCGGATTCCAGCGACGAGTTTGGTGTCCGAAATGAACACCAGCTTCTAAAAGCTGTTTCATAGAAATTACAGACATTTGTTGTTCCTCCTGTTTTGGTTTTTTTAGTATCCTCCACCTTAATCATCTTTCCAATCAACTCTAACAATATAGAGCAACCTGACCGAAAATTAAAAGGTGTGTGTATTGACACCGTCAGTAAATATACCATAAGACCATCATTCAATCAAGTACATGGTTCTAATTTTTTTCTTGAAATTTAACAATAAGTTCTACTTCTGTTTTTCCCATACTTAGTTTTTTCGCAACAGTATCGACTGAATCACCATTTTTATACAACGTGATGATTTTTGAATGAATGGATGGTTCATAAGTTCCATCAGTTTCGACAGGTTGAGGTGGAGTATAAACAGCCTTTTTATTTTCTTCACTATCCTCTTCAGCAGATCGTACAGGTTCTTTCTCAGCTTCTCTTGAGTATTGTTGATCAATTTTAGATTCCAAGCGTCTATTTTCTTCCTTTATCTCTAAAAGATAAGAAGAAAATAAGTCTTCAATTTCTCCAGCTACTTCTTTTTGTCGTAATTCAAGTTCTTCTGCCTTTTTTACTCTTGTTAAAAGTGTAATCAATCCAATAATTAATACACCGTCAACAATGAAACTAATTACTAGCAAAAAATATACCATGTGTATTCTCACCCACTAATATCTAACATATTCCCTAAGTTAGGACTTTCTCTTACAATTTTCGCTTCAAAAATATATTCTAAACCTGCTACATAGTTTTGGCTTTTTGATTGTTTCTTATTTAACTTGTTCCTCTAGTAATCTTGCCCAGATAATACTTTGTATCTTCTATTGACCCGAAATCACAACCTCATTATCATCCAAAACAATCGTTACTTGATGATATTCTTGAAGAGATGTTCTTTGATATTTCCCAAAGGATAAATAGACATTAGAATAAAGCGTTCCGTTAACCTCTACACTAGCATCATCTAGATTTCCTAATAAAGACTCTAATTCTTCTAATTCTTCTGTAATCATATCAATTTCCTCATTTACATGTTGTAAAGAGTTTCGTTGCCTTAAGGCGGTAATTCTTTCTTTCGAGGATAAGCCGCTTGCGTTATCTCTCTTAGCATCTAAAAGCGTACCAATTCGTTCTAATTTTTGGACTTCATCCTCTTTTTTCTTGTGCTGGGCAATTAAACTTCTTCTCTTTTTTTCCACTTTCTCATTCATCCCTAAAGAAAGTGTAGTTAATGTACTCATACGATTCCCAACATCTTTTGAAATAATGGAAAAACCTGCCGAAATTGATCCACCAATAATATTTCCACTCTGACAGAACACGGAGTTTTTAACTACACACTGACTATGTAGTATAGAATTCTGCACAATAATGTCTTGTCCAGCCTCCACCTGAGCTTGATTAAGGTAACCAACCCGTATGTCACCACCAGCACTAATAAATCCTTTGTTCAGACCAACTATTCCTTCAGATATATGTATAGATCCACCAGCGCTTATTTCAGCTCCCTCAACTAAACCATGGATGGTGACATCCCCTTTAGCGTCAATCTTATAACCACTAGGTACATTTCCTCTAATAACGATCGAACCTACAAAATTCAAATTTCCAGTATGAAGATCAAGGTCACCTTGCACTTCATACAACGGCTGTATTTGTATTGTAGGTTTATTAAAATTTAATTGACCGCTAATCTTTGCATAAAAGCTAGAGTTTTTTCGTTTAAAGGTTACATTTTCACCAGCCTTCACCCTCGAAGGCTTTCCGTTGCTAGCAGGGATGTTTTCACCAAAAACATTTTTACCATGGGTGCCTTCCGTCGGTTCGATTATATAGGCTAAGCGTTCATCTTCTTCAACAGAGGGAATACGGAGAATATCTCTGAAATTCGTTTTTTCCTTGTTATCGACTGCATGTTGAAAATCAACTACAAATTTCACTTCACCATCTACACCATCTACAGGGTCTCTTCCAATAGCGATCACTTCAGGGAAATGACAAGAAGGCATATCATTCACTAAACGGTGGATAACCTCGTCATTAATGCCAAAAGAAACCTTGTTCTTTTTTAATAATGCACGAATATACTCATCGGTTAACTCACCAGTCGGTGTTTCGGATGGAATATCTATGTAGGCTTCCATTTTATCTTTTGAGATCTGAATTTGAAGTAGATCTAGGTTTTTTAATTGTTCCACCTGTATACCTCCCTTATTTTAAATGACGATGTCCATCAGGGAATGACGAAGTTTAAAAAGAGCCTTGGCATGGATTTGTGAGATGCGGGAAGTAGTTAACCCCATTATTTCTCCAATCTCCGTTAAAGTTACCTCTTCAGTATAAAATAAACTAACTACCAATTGTTCTTTCTCATTTAATTGTTTAATTTGTTCGGCTAATTCTTCATAGTTCTCTTTTTGAACAATGTTTTCGCTAGGTGATATCGATTCGATGTCGGGAATTGAATAACCAATTCCTTCTTTATTTTCATTGTTGCTATCTTTTGGTTTATCTTCCATCGAGAGGATATTAGCAAATAGTGAATCTTTCATAACTTCTTCCACTTCGGACCTATTCATTCCTAATTGATGAGCAACTTCTTCGGAGAAAGCGGGTCTTTGATAGTGTTGTTCTAGTTGCTCAGCGGCCTGTTCAATTTTTTTGGATTTATCACGTACTGACCTAGGCAACCAGTCTTCTTTCCTTAATCCATCAATAATAGACCCCTTGATACGAAAGGATGCATATGTATCAAATTTCAAATCTCTTGATATATCAAACTTTCTTAATGCATCGTACAAACCTAGTAAACCCAAACTTCTTACATCTTCCTTACTCACACTTTTAGGTAAGTGGGCAGATATTCTTTGCACATGAAAGCTAACTAGATAATCGTACAATTGAACCAACTCATTAGCTGCTTCACTATCTTGGTTATTCACCCAATTATCCCATAGCTCTTGTTCTTTTGAGGATTTAGAGCTACTCATCAAATTCCTCCTCGTCCTATTTTCAACCTACACTATTTGTTTTCTTTTAGTAGCGAACGGACCATTTCTGATGTTTCTTTGACCATAGTTTCTTCCTGTTCATCTTGTTCTTGTCCCTCTTCTGATTCTTCTTTGCTCTTTTCTTCACTGTTCTCCTTTGAAAGAGATTGTTCTGCTTGCTTAGATGCATGGGAGTCTTTAGCAATAAAATAGCTAATGACTCGAAATAAGTAGGCAACCAAAAAGAAAATCACAAAATAGAACAACCCTCTGTAGAGAGAGGTTTCCCAAGAATTTGTCGTTAAAGAAAATAAAAAAGTTATGAGGCATGCAAGTATCCCACTAGTTACGTTCCACTTAAGGGATCCGATCATATCATCTTCTCTCCTTTATGAACCGTTCGTATCCTTAAAACACTAGTCGCTGGATCGAATTCAATGGTTCGTCCATTCTTTCCCCCTACATCTTCCGCTTCAATAGGTATCTTAAGGTTTTGTAGTTTTTCCTTAACGGCTTTTATATTACGAGAGCCAATCCTCATCGTATCACTAGCAGTGTTAAACTGAAACATCTGAGCTCCACCAGCAATTTTAGCTTTTAGTCGATAAGAAGAGACGCCTTTATTGATTAACCTTCGTACTAATTCATCGATAGCTGTATCAGCATATTTTGCCAGATTTTCTGTTGATTTCTTCTCTACATTTGCACTGGGCAGCATGATATGTGCCATACCGGCAATGGAAAGCATTCGATCATACAAAATAATACCAACACATGATCCAAGTCCAGATGTTCGTAAAATCGATGGAGGGCAAGCTACATTTATATCAGCAATCCCTACCTTTATGACTTGAACTACTTCACTACTCATGATTAGAAATCCCAACAGATTGAAATAAAACATCATAAGATATCGGATCAGGGAATAAAAAGAAATGTCCCTTTATTTCTTCTTCATTACCTTCTTCTTGAAGAAGAGTCTCTATGACTATGGCTTGATCACTAATTTGTGAAAGCTCAATTAATCCATGGCTTAAAATAGCTCCAACCATATCCATTGCTAACAGGGGAACAGATGGGTACAAGTCTAGTTTTGTGAAATCCGATAAACTAGATAAGTAAGCACCTGTTACAATATTGCCAAGCTCTTGTAAAGCAGAACGATGAAATTCTGAATCTAGTAGTTGAGAAACGGAGTCGCTTGTTTGACCTATTAATTGGTTCACAAACTTCACCGCTTGTAAAGGAGACAGAATAAAAAACATACTGCCCGGCGCATCCCCTTCAATCCGTAACATAATACTTATTACTTCCGTTTCTGCACCACCAGCTAGTTCCATAACTTCATCAAATTCAATAAGCTGAACAGAAGGAACTTGCATATCTATTTTTCTATTTAATAATTTCGAAAGTGATGTTGTTGCATTTCCTGCTCCAATATTTCCTATCTCTTTAAGTACATCCAGATGCATGTGCGTAAATTGATCTTTAAAAGACATTATCCTATCCTTCTATTTCTTGTAATTCTTTTATTTCATCAGTTGATAGTACTTTACTTAAGTTTAATAAAATTAATAGCCGACGTTCAACTTTCACTACACCACTGATATAGTCAGCTTCAACAGAACCCACAACTTCAGGAGGAGGTTCAATAGCACTTTCCTCAAAATCCATGACATCATTCGCTGCATCTACGATTAATCCTACATTCATATCATCAATTGTAGCAATAATGATTCTTGTACTATCATCAAATTTGGAATTGGATAAGTCAAAACGTTTTCTTAAATCAATAATTGGTGTAATGACCCCTCTTAGATTAATAACGCCTTCCACAAAATTTGCTGTTCTTGGAACTCTTGTTATATGCATTACCCGCTCAATGGAACCTACTTGCTGTACAGGAATTGCATATTCTTCATTTTCTAATTGAAAGACAATTACCTTTGCCATACTTCCTTTATCATATGCCATAACAAAGCCTCCTTTTATTTAATTAATGCATTAGAATCTAATATTAACGCAACTTGTCCATCACCTAATATTGTTGCTCCAGATATAGCAAATACTCCAGAGAGATACTCACCCAACGATTTTAGAACCACTTCTTGTTGTCCTATAAATGAGTCAACAACTAATCCTGCCATTTTATCGCCTTTTCGAGTAATCACTAGAGAGTAGTAATCACTTTCTTCCAATTCTTCAGGCACCTCAAAGATATTTTTCAAAAACACAAGTGGTACCACGTTACCTCTAAAATCAATAACTTCCTTATTATGAGCACGCAGTATATCTTCTTTTTTGACAATGGCCGTTTCAATAATGGAAGACAGTGGGATTGCATATTTTTCCTTTTGAACCTCAACGAGCATCACAGAAATTATAGAAAGTGTTAACGGAAGTTGAATAGAGAACATGCTCCCTCGACCTAATTCAGAGTCTATTGAAATAGTACCACCCAAAGATTCAATGGTGTTTTTAACTACATCTAATCCGACACCACGTCCAGAAACATCTGAAATCGTTTCAGCTGTAGAGAATCCGCTCGACATAATTAGCTCGTAAACTTGTTTATCCGAAAGTTTTTCGGCTTGTTCTTCGGTTACTACTTGGTTAGATAATGCTTTTTTCAAAACTCGTTCTCGATCAATACCAGCACCATTATCAGTAATATCAATGATCACATGGTTCCCACTATGATACGCCTTTAATTCAATACTCCCTGTAACTGGTTTCCCTTTTTGTTCACGTTCCTCTGGATTTTCGATGCCGTGGTCAATCGCATTCCTAATTAGATGCACAAGAGGATCGCCTATTTCATCAATGACGGTCCGGTCAAGTTCTGTATCTGCCCCGACAATATTCAATTCTATATTCTTGTTCAAGTCTCTTGAAAGTTGGCGAACCATCCGTGGAAAACGATTAAACACCTGTTCGATTGGTACCATTCTCATATTGAGTATAATGCTTTGTAAATCACCAGATACTCTCGACATCCGTTCCACCGTGTCTTGAAGTTCAGAGTGATTCAATTCATTTGAAATTTGCTCTAAGCGCCCACGATCAATGACTAATTCCTCAAATAAGTTCATGAGTACATCTAATCGATCAATATTTACTCGGATCG
Source organism: Halobacillus seohaensis (assembly GCF_042663045.1). Lineage (NCBI taxonomy): Bacteria > Bacillati > Bacillota > Bacilli > Caryophanales > Bacillaceae > Halobacillus > Halobacillus seohaensis. Next base: position 88,693 of record NZ_JBHSZV010000013.1, read on the forward strand.
TTTTATTGGCCACTTGTTTACTTTTCGAATCAGGTTTAGTATTCTCGGTCTCGCTTTTATTCTCAACCTTTTCGTTGTCCTCCTCTTTTGTTAGTGAATTGTCCTGAGGTTGATTTGAGTCAGTGAAATTGTCTAATTCTACTACAGACACTCCAACTGATTCGATTTCTGAAACTTTCATTATTTTAGCTCTTACGTCTTCTTGACTATCATTTGTCACGATTAAAACTTGAAAACTAGTTTCAAACTTCTCGTTCTCTAATTCATCGACAGGCGGAGTTGACTGCACCACTTCTCCAATATTTTCTAACACTTCGAAAACCATATATACTCTGGCAGCTTTTAATAAGCAGTCTTCGCGCAATGTAACTTGAACGCTAAAATTGTTTAGGCCTTGCTCACTAGACTGTTCAAGTACGGTACGAGTAAATTCATCCAATAACAATGTTGATTCACCGGAATCATTCGATGTACTTTCTTTTTCCTGTTTCTCATCAACGGAATCACCTAACTCAATGGCTTGCAAAAGCTCCACGACACGAGTTACATCCCGTTCACCTGTACCTCCTTCTGAAATGTCTAGAACCATAGCTTCTAAGTCATCCACAGAGTCAAATACAACATCAAGCATATCGGAATCCACGTGTATTTGTTCATTCCTTACCCCATCCAACACGTTTTCCATTTTATGGGTGAGATTGGATAAGTCTTGGTATCCCATAGTAGCGGACATTCCTTTTAAGGTATGTGCTGATCTAAAGATTTCCCCGACAACGGTTAGATCTTCTGGTGACTTTTCTAAATCTAGCAACCGATCATTAATCGATTGTAAATGCTCATTACTTTCGTCAATAAAAATTTCTAAATATTGATTTGTATCCATCCCATGTCCCCCTATATATAAATCGCTTTTAAAATGCTCTCACTTATTTTATCGACAGGAACTACTTCATTGGCAAGTTTTGATGTAATAACAGCTCTTGGCATTCCAAATACGATCGATGTTTCTTCTGATTCGGCTATAACATATGTACTTGATTCTTGATTTTTCAGTTGAATAAGTCCTTCAGTGCCATCAGCTCCCATACCTGTCATTACAACAGCGATGGTATACAAATCAAGAGTTGAAAGGGACTGATAGAGATGGTTAACAGACGGTCGATGTCCACTTTGAGGAGGACTTTGTTCTAGTTCTATCTTGAGATCGCCTGCTTCTTCTACTACTATTCCCATGTGGTAATCACCAGGAGCAATGTACGCAATCCCTTTTGTTAAGGGCTCCCCATGTTCAGCTTCTTTTACGGTAATCTCCGAAAGCTGATTGAGTCGATTAGCCAATGATTGAGTAAATCCCTTGGGCATATGTTGAACAATGACAACAGGAACACCTAGATCCTTAGGTAATGTAGTTAAAACAGCTTGCAAAGCACGAGGTCCACCAGTAGAAGTTCCTACCGCCACTACAGTTTTTTTATTCGTGGATTCTGTTCTAAGTGGTACTGGATTTACATTGGAATTCTTGTTACTGCTAAGACTCTTTAACACATTAGCTTTGCTTGCTATGATAATTTTTCGAACAATGACATGTTCCATTTTGTTTATATCAAGGGAAATTGAACCCGAGGGTTTTAAAATAAAGTCAACAGCACCGAGAGTTATCGCTTGAACCGTACTTTCTGCACCTTCACTTGTTAAACTCGACACCATCACTACAGGCATTGGTTTCTCTTTCATCAATCTTTCTAAAGCTTCTAAGCCATTCATCTTAGGCATTTCTATATCTAGTGTTACAACATCAGGTTCAAGTTCGATAGCTTTAGAAACTCCGTCTTCACCATTTCTAGCCGTACCCACAACATCAATGCGAGGATCATTGTTGAGAATATCAGATAGCACTTTCCTCATAAACGCTGAATCATCAACTACTAAAACTTTTACATTTTTCATCATGAATTCTACCTCTCTCGTACAAAACGCCTTAACTTTGATAGGAAAGATTCGTCTCTGCTTTGTTTTGGCTCATTTAAGTAACCTTCTACTATTGAATGAACCGCTTTACTTGCAGCACTTTTAGGATGACTTATAACAAAAGGAATTTGATTTAAAACCGATTCAAAAACCATTCGATCGTCAGGGATCGTTCCTAGGTAATGAACCCTTTTGTCTAAAAACTTATTAGCTACCATATTCAATCTTTCAAACGTATCTTTGGCTGACTGTTTACTAATCGAACGGTTGGTCAGAACTTGTATTTCCACCTGTGAATCATTGTTTACTAAATGCTTTAGCATTGCGTATGCATCGGTTATGGAAGTGGGTTCTGGTGTTGTTACTAGAACGACTTCCTCAGCAGCGCTCATCAGAAGTAAACTATCCTCTGTTGCACCTGCCCCCATATCAAAAAGAATATAATCATACATGGCGACTAACTGTTCAAATTGATAATGAAAATAGTGATATTTTTGCTCATCTAAATTGAAGATCTCTGATAATCCTGAACCGCCAGCAATATAAGAAAGATTATGGGGGCCCTCTTCAATAATGTCTTTAATAGAAGTATTCTGTTTAAACAAATCTACGAAAGAGTGATGTGGTGAAACTCCAAGTAGAATATCTATGTTCCCCATCCCGATATCAAAATCCATAATCAAAACTTTTTTTTGTTGTTCGATCAACTTTAAAGCAAAGTTAATCGTAAAGTTTGATTTTCCGACACCACCTTTTCCACTCGCAATCGCTATCGTCTTAGCTCTAGTGTGCGGCACGTGGTTTTTCAGGCGGTTCCTTAGTTGTTCAGCCTGATCATTCATAAGAGAATCCCTCAGTAACAGAGCGAATAAGCTTGCCGGAATCTGCTTGATCAATGTCATCAGGAACATCCTGACCGTAGGTAATATAGGCAATCCCGATATTGTTAGTAACCGCTAAACTTAAAGCGCCTCCAATCCTAGACGTTTCATCACTTTTAGTGAAAATTAGTCTTTCTATTGGAACTTGATTAAATTGATGGAAGATCTCTAGCATATCCTGATATTTTGATGTAAGTGAAAGCACTAAATAAGTTTCTGTGTTTTCGTTGAAATTGATCATTTTCTTGAGCTCACTTACATATTGGGAATCCCTGAAATTTCGTCCAGCCGTATCTATAAAAACAAGATCATAGTCATCAAATTTCGCTCGTGCTTCCATATAATCATCTAAGTTATAGGCTACTTCTAACGGAATATCTAGAATTTTTGCATAGGTTTTCAACTGATCAATCGCCGCAATTCGATACGTATCGGTAGTAATAAATCCGACCTTTAAATTCTTATTTAAAACAGCATCTGCAGCGAGCTTGGCTACAGTTGTTGTTTTTCCTACACCTGTAGGCCCTACAAGATGAACAAACTTCTTAGTAAAAGAGTGATCACCAATCGCTATATTTTCTAATTGCTTTATTAAGTGATTGTATGTGCTTAGATGGACCTGTTCTTCACTTAATTGCTCAAAGGAGAGTTCTGAAAATTCCCCTAATAATAAATGCTTTATATCTTGACAAATCTCTTCGTCTAACTCTTGATCTAGCAAATGTTTATGCATTCGATCTAAAGAAGTAGAGTCAGATTCCGAAGAGGATTGCTGTTGAATCATTGCCTTTAATTGTCTAATTTCCCGAACAACACCTTCACTTTCGCTACTAGTAAGTTGAGGTTCTCGTTTAGGTGATGTAGTTTCCAACTTTCCTTTATCCGGAACAGGGTCAATCGCCGCAATCACTTCAGTTTGCGTTTTTTTAAACATGCCTAGAAATCCACCAGTTTTAATTTCTTTAGAGTTTAAGATCACGGCATCATTCCCTAAATTCTTTTTGACTTTTTTCATAACTTCAGGCATCGAAGGTCCTTGAAACTTTTTTACCTTCATGTAACATTCACCACCCCTACACTTTCTACCTCTGCATTAGGATCGAGCTCATTGTAAGACAAGACCACAACTTGAGGAAAAAAACGATCTAGCAATTGCTTTACATACATCCTTACAGCTGGAGAACATAACAAAATAGCCATTTCCTCCTGTAGTGAAACTTGGTCCACTTGCTCTGAAACTGCTTTAATTATTGACTGTTGTGAATCAGGATCTAAAGATAAATAACTACCATGCTCTGTTTGCTGGACGTGATCAGCAATTAATTTTTCGATTTTACCAGAAACCGTGATCACCCTTAAGCTTTGGCCCTCATTTTGGTATTGATTGGTAATTTGAGAAGCCAGAGCTTGTCTAGCATATTCGGCTAATAAGTCCGTATCATTTGTCATCTTTCCGAAATCAGCTAAGGTCTCAAAAATGACCGGCAGATTTTTAACCGATACATTTTCTTTTAACAATTTAGCTAATACCTTTTGCACATCCCCTATAGATAAAGGCTCCGGAGTTACTTCATCTACTAAAATAGGATAAGATTCTTTTAAATGGTCAATAAGCTGTTGGGTTTCTTGGCGTCCTAATAACTGATAGGCATTCTTTTTTATGACTTCAGTTATATGAGTGGATACAACAGAAGGTGGGTCAACAACGGTATAACCAGAAAGCTCTGCTTCATCTTTTAAATCTTCTGTAATCCATTTGGCTGGTAAACCAAAAGCAGGTTCTGTCGTTTCAATGCCATCAATTTCATCATCTTCCATTCCCGGACTCATTGTTAAATAATGATCAAGGAGCAACTCTCCTTTAGCGACCTGATCACCTTTAATTTTTAAGCGATATTCATTAGGTCCAAGTTGGATATTATCTCGAATTCTTACAACCGGAATAACAATACCTAATTCAATAGCTAATTGTCGACGAATCATTACGATACGATCAAGAAGATCCCCACCCTGGCTCGTATCAGCTATTGGAATTAATGCATAACCAAACTCAAATTCTACAGGGTCCATACTAATTAAGTTAACGACATTATTCGATGATTTCATTTGATCACTTTCCGCTTCATCTACTTCTTCTGGCTCTTCCTCTTCAGGCTCTTCGTCAACCCTTGATAACCAATATCCACCAAATATTAAACCTGATGAGATTAAAGTTGTTAAGAAAAAAGGTATTGGCGTTAAACCTAATAAAAATATAGTACCTCCCGCGATGTACAAGAGCTTTGGATACCTTAACAGCTGACTGGTTACATCAGACCCAAGGTTTCCTTGTGAAGCCACACGTGTCACTACTATCCCTGTCGCGGTAGAAATTAACAGTGCAGGTATTTGGCTGACAAGTCCATCCCCCACAGTAAGTCTCATATATGTATCAATTGCTTCATTAAAGGACATTCCCATTTGGACCATACCTATAATTAAGCCAAAAATAATATTCATAAGTACAATAATGATTCCAGCTATTGCGTCCCCTTTAACAAACTTACTAGCACCATCCATGGCACCGTAAAAGTCTGCTTCGTTTTCAATCTTTTCTCTACGTTCTTTAGCTTGATGTTCGTTAATCATACCCGCATTTAAATCTGCATCTATACTCATTTGTTTTCCTGGCATAGCGTCTAGTGTAAAACGAGCAGCAACTTCCGACACTCTTTCGGCACCTTTTGTAATAACTAAAAATTGAATGATTACTAAAATAACAAAGACAACAAACCCAACAAGGGGATTACCTCCGATAACAAACGTTCCAAATGTTTCGACTACTCCTCCAGCATCCCCTTCGGATAAGATCGAACGCGTGGTTGAAACATTTAGACCTAGTCGAAATAAGGTAAGCAATAGCAATAATGTTGGAAATACAGCAAATTGCAGTGCTTCTTCCATATTCATAGTAACTAAAATAACAGTTAGTGCCAACGTTATGTTAATTAAAATTAAGAAACTAAGAAGCCACCCAGGCAATGGTATGACAAGCATTACAATAATTAAAATGACACCTAATAATACGGATAAATCTCTTGCTGACATGTGGGTCACTCCTTAGTTCTACACTTTTTTCTCTAATCGATAAACATAAGCTAAAATTTCTGCTACTGCTTTAAAAAACTGTTCATCAATGGGTTGGTCTATTTCTGACTCTTGATACAATGCTCTTGCTAAAGATCGATTTTCTACCATCATGACATCATTAGCCTTGGCCACCTCTTTGATCTTTTGTGCGATAAAATCGACACCTTTTGCAACAACAAGGGGAGCATCAGATTTTTCTTCATTGTATTTTATCGCAATCGCAAAGTGGGTAGGGTTGGTAATCACAACATCAGCATCTGGTACCTCACTCATCATCCGAGCTGCTGACATTTGCCTTTGCTTTTCTTTAATCTTTGATTTGATCTGGGGATCCCCTTCCATATTCTTATGCTCATCTTTAACATCTTTTTTTGACATCCGAATATTTTTTTCATGATCATATCGTTGATAAACATAATCAATCGTAGAAAGAAGTAAAAGGGCTAACCCTGATGCCAATCCCATCAAAATCGTAATATTCCCAAAAAAGACGAGAGCAACTTCGACCGATTTTTGCGACATTAACATCATTTGATCTTTATTCGCCCATATAATTGTAAATGTGATTACTCCAACAACTGAAATTTTCAGTAATGATTTAACTAGCTCAACGAGTGCACGAGCAGAAAATATCCGCTTTGCCCCTTTAATTGGATCTAATTTTTTTAAATCAAATTTCAAAGGTTCTCCGGTAAAAAGGATTCCTACTTGTAAAAGGTTAGAAGATATACCAGCTATCATGGCAATACCCATAATTGGAGCCATGACCATTGCCATCTCTGCCGTTGCTTCCAAAAACACAGTGGCCACATTATCGGTTGTTAATTCCCAGTGAATGTATTCCTGAAAAGATTTACTATACATATTCTTCATAGCATTTTTCAATTGCCCACCTAATAAATATAATCCGCCAAACACCATTAGCAACAGGAAACCAGTATTTACATCCTGACTTTTTGGTACTTGTCCCTTATTACGAGTGTCCTTTTGTTTCTTTGGCGTTGCTTCCTCTGTTTTCTCATCTGCAGCAAAATATTGTAGGTCTAGTGTGATCCAACGCATACGCTATCCCCCTCCAAATAACTGCATGAGCCCTTGCATTGTTTCTAACATGTTTTCAAATAAGTTTTGTATCAACATGATATAAAAGGTCATAGCAATGACTAAAACAAATAAAGCTACAAAGATTTTTAAAGGTAAACCGACGACAAACACGTTAAGCTGTGGAACAGTACGAGCAATAATGCCTAGCGCAACGTCAACTAAGAATAAACAACCAACAATTGGAGTAGCCATTAAAAATGCAATGATAAACATTTGATTAAATGAATCAATAATATATAAAATCCAGGACTCATCTTGTAGTGGAATCAGTTGGTCTATTGGAATCAATTCATAGCTATAAAAAACACCGTCTATCATCAGATGATGACCATTCACAGCTAAAATAAAGAGCATGGTAATTGTATACATGTATTGTCCGATTAAAGGGCTTTGAACCCCTGTTTGCGGATCTATGACATTAGCAATCGCAAATCCCATTTGGAAATCAATAAATCCACCAGCAATTTGTATAGCAGCCAAAATTATATAAGCCATTAACCCAACGGAAATTCCAATGGCAGCTTCTTTAAAAAGCAACAAGAAATAGTTCTCATCAACTGTAAGTTCAGGTATATCGATCGTAAAATACATTAGTGCAGCCAAAAAAAAGCTAAAGCCAATTTTGTGTTGTGTAGGTAGATTTCGATAAGAGAAAATCGGTAGGGTTACAAAAAAAGATGTCACCCTTACAAAAATAAGTAAAAATGCAGGCAAATTAATTTCGCTTATATAATTTAACATCTTTACCCAACCAACATGTTCAAGTTCTCAAACACATGAACTGTAAATTGCACCATAGTTGTTAACATCCAAGGACCAAAAAAAATCAGACCTATGAGCACAGATACAATCTTTGGAATAAAAGCTAGAGTTTGTTCCTGAATTTGTGTGGTTGCTTGAAATATACTAACAAGCAAACCAACAGCTAATGCTAGTATTAATAGAGGACCGGAAACGAGTAAAACAGTATAGATTCCTTCCTTCGCAAATGATAGAACTATTTCACTTGTCATGCCTATTGACCCCCTTACCCATTTAGAATCCTTCCAACAACGATTTGGAAATTAAGTACCATCCATCGACCAGCACGAAGAGCAAGATTTTAAATGGTAAAGAGATCATGACAGGTGGTAACATCATCATCCCCATCGACATAAGAACACTAGCTACTGCCATATCAATAACTAAAAAAGGAACAAATATCATAAAACCCATTTGGAAGGCTGTTTTTAATTCGCTAATTGCAAAAGCAGGCACAAGGGTTGTTAACGGAATATCCTGGACCGTTTCTGGCGCTTCCATTTCAGAGTAGCCCATAAACAATGACAAATCCTTTTGTCTGGTATGTTTTGCCATGAACTCCTTCATTGGTATACTCGCTTCTTCATAAGCTTCATCTAAAGTAATCTCTTCATTAAATAGTGGCGTTAAAGCTTGATCATTTACTTCTTGAAATGTCGGTGCCATTATAAAGAACGTTAAAAACAAAGCAATACCAACGAGCACTTGGTTTGGCGGCATCTGTTGAGTGGCTAAAGAAGTCCGTACAAAAGAAAGCACAATGAGAATTCTTGTAAAACTAGTCATTAAAATTAAAATTCCAGGTGCTAGAGATAATACCGTTAATAGCAACAGCAATCGAACGGATGTAGCTACGTCTTCAGGATTAGAGCCAGAGAAAATGTCAACAAATTCATTCAAGACTGATCATCCTCCCTCTTCACAATCCGCTGTCGTTTCTTTTTCATATCACTCAGTTGCTTTTCAAATAATTGTTGGAATTGTACGGTTGACGATTGGTTTATTGAACTATCATCTTGCTTTTTTTTCGGCCTAATTCGTTTAATGCCTTTATTAATAAAGTCCTGTTGTTCCTCTTGATTCATAAGACTTTCCTTTGTAGCGTCATCTGTAATTTCTGTAATCAATTCAACAGAATCTCCAACTCCAACAACAAATACTTTGTCACCAATTCGCACCGCTTGCATCGAGCGACTAGGTGCAAGTGTTATACCTCCTAGAGTTTCCATCGTTCGGTTTTTCTGAAAAACTTTATTTCTTTTATTAAAAAATTTAAGTAATCCATAAATAAGAGCTAAAACCAAAAGCAATGCAAATATAAGTTTTATAATATTCCAAAGCATAGAAGGGTTATCTCCTGAATCAGCCATTGGAACAGACTGTTCAGGAGAGGTTTCATTCTCGTTAGTAGATTCTTCAGAACTACACCCCTCTAACTCTGGATTTTCAGCACATTCAGTAACGGATGGGCTTGCTAAAGCGCTCGTTCCAAATGAAAAGATGAAGATATATGCAATTAATAGTGTGGCCGTCCATTGAATGGCTTTTTGTAACATTTAAATCCCTACTCTTTTAATTAAGTGCTTTTTGTATTGCTTCAATTACGCGGTCAGCTTGAAATGGTTTAACTATAAAATCTTTTGCCCCTGCTTGAATAGCATCAACGACCATAGCTTGCTGCCCCATTGCTGAACACATGATAATTTTAGCGTCAGGATAGTGAGCCTTTATTTTTTTCAATGCTGTAATGCCATCCATCTCCGGCATGGTAATATCCATTGTTACAAGGTCGGGCTCATGCTCTTTATAAAGTTCAACAGCCTTTTGGCCATCCTCTGCTTCTCCTGCAATTTCATACCCGTTTTTCGTTAAAATGTCTTTTACCATCATTCTCATAAATGCTGCATCATCAACAATTAAAATACTTTCTGCCATCGTTAATTCCTCCTAATTTAATAATTATAAATTTTTCAAACGATCTTTCGCATTTAAAATATCAGTTACCCTCACACCGAAGTTTTCGTCGATGACGACAACTTCACCTTTTGCCATAAGTTTTTCATTCACATGAATATCTACAGGTTCACCTGCTAATTTATCAAGCTCTACAACGGATCCAGAAGAGAGGTCTAAAATCTCCCTAATTGTCCGTTTCGTCCTACCTAATTCAACTGTCACTTTTAACGGAATATCCATTAACATATCAAGGTTCCGCTGTTCTTTACTACTTAATTGGATATTTTCAAAATTGGAAAATTGAGCTGATTGAACAGTTGAATTATCTAATTGTTGTCCACCAGCTCCTCCTAACAGTTGCGGATCTTTTTCTAATGAAGAGCTATCTTCCGTCTGCTGCTTGGACTCTTTTGAAGCAGTTGGTTTTTCTTTAGCTTGTGACTTAGATTCAACGGGTGGAGTCGATGGTTTTTCTTCTTCATTTTCTGGAGGATTTAATAACTCATCTACCATTTCTTTAGCAAATTCAACGGGCAAAAGTTGCATTATACTAGAATCAATTAACGATCCTACCCTTAAGTTGAACGAAACTTTTATCAGTACTTCATCCTCAGGAATTTGTTCCTGCCCCTCATCTTCTACTAAGTTAAGCACGTTAATAGTAGGAGGAGTAATATCCACCTTTTTATTAAAAACAGTCGACATGCTTGTTGCCGCTGAGCCCATCATTTGGTTCATAGCTTCTTGGACAGCGCTCAAATGGATTTCATTTAGGTCTTCAGAAGGACTTGTGCCATCTCCCCCTAACATTAAATCAGCAATTATTGCAGCATCCTGACTTTTAATAACAAGCATATTTTCACCTGAGAAACCATCAGTATAGTTTACGTTTATGGCTACATGAGGTTTAGGAAACTCTCCATTTAACTGTGGACGCTTAACAATAGAAATTGATGGAGTCGTTATTTCAACTTTTTGATTTAGCAAAGAGGATAAGGCTGTAGCTGAACTACTAAAAGAAATGTTGCCAATTTCACCAAGAGCATCCTCTTCTAGTTTCGAAATATAGTCTTCTATATTAATATTCGAAGGCTGTTCTTCTGTTTTATTAAGTTCACTATTGTCATTCTTGTTATCATTGTCTCCGCCTAATAGTGCATCTATTTCGTCTTGAGATAACATGTCATCACTCATCATATTCGGCACCCCCTTGGTATTCATTTAATACTTGCACAGCCAATTTATTATTTATTTTACCTGGCTGTATATGGAATTTCTCCTCTTCATCTACTCGCAGCGTCAGCGGATCATCAATCAATTGATCTAGTCGAATGACATCCTCTTGATTTAACTTCAAAAATTCCTCAATCGACATATCTGCCTCCCCAAGGATTGCTCGCACATCTACCTTTGCCTGTTTAATCGTATTCGATAAGGCCTTCAATTCCTCTGGGTCACTTTCCTTAGGCTGTTGGTTTTGCATCCAATAGTGGACAGAAAGTTTCGGGATAATTGGCTCTAACACAACATGAGGAATACAAATATTAATCATCCCACTAGCTTCACCAATCGAAGTATTTAACGATACAACTACTACTGTTTCGTTCGGTGAAACCATTTGTAAAAATTGAGGATTCACTTCTAACTCCTCAAGAATAGGATCAATATCAACAATCGACCCCCAGGCTTCCTGGTAATTCCCTAGAGCATTTTCAAAAAGTTGAGTCATGATCGTCGTTTCAATTTCTGTTAAATTCTCAACTTTATTAACACTGCTTCCTTTACCACCAAGGACACGATCTAACATCGCATACGCAATGTTCGGATTTGTCTCTAAGATAATTCGTCCATCTAATGGTGGAACACTAAAAATATTTAAAATCGTCATTGTTGGTATCGAACGTATAAATTCTTCGTAAGGAAGTTGGTCAACAGAAGCCACACTAATATTGACATACGTCCTAAGCTGAGCTGAAAAGTATGTCGTTAATAACCGGGCAAAGTTCTCATGAATTCTTGATAAACTTCGGATTTGATCTTTAGAAAAACGTAAAGCTCTTTTAAAATCGTAAACCCGAACTTTCTTTTCATTATCTTCAACTTTTAAATCCTCAGCATCCATTTCGCCTGTAGATATAGCAGAGAGTAACGAGTCTATTTCTGTTTGGGATAATACTTCTTCTGCCAAATTTTCACCTCCACCTGTAAACCAATCAATCTATAATTCAGAAAAAACATTACTGGAGTACTTTCTTAACGGTATATACATCCGTTATTTGTCCTTCACTCATAAACTCATTTAGCTTAAGTTTTAAGTCTGTTTCTACGTTATCCAGCCCCGTTTGGAAATCTTCTCCTTCCATAGAAGCAAGTTCCTTTATTAAAATATTTTTCATTTGAAAATCCCGTTTTTCCAACTCCTCAAGGGCCTCATTACTATTCGTAACAATTCGAAAGCTAATGCGGAGGAAATCGCCACTTTTAAGGTCTGTAGTGATTTCTTCTGTCGTCAATGATGCTTCACGGATTTCATCAATGCTACGTTCGCCTTCCGCTTCACTATCAGATAAGTTTAAAACGAGAACAAGTGCAACTCCACCTAAAATCGTTAACGTTCCAAGTACAATGAGCATCGTTCGAAATACATTATTTTTCATTCTCTTCACCTGCCTTGTTTACGATTCTCAACAAGCCTATTTCCCGATAAAACCGTTTCATATCCTTAATTACTTTCTCATGGTCATCTTTAACGACAAAGTTTTTCCCTTGAGTTGTCGTGATCGTCGTATCCGGATTACATTGAATTTTTTCTATGTATATGGGGTTAAACCAAAAGATCTCTCCATTTAGCCTCGTTAATGAAATCATATAGGTGTGGGAGAGCTCTCATACAAGAGCTCTCCTCCCTCCTTTATTATCGTTTTAAGTTCACTAGTTCTTGTAAAATTTCATCTGAGGTTGTAATAATTCTTGTGTTTGCCTGAAAGCCACGCTGTGCTGTAATCATCGATGTGAACGATTCGGCTAAATCTACGTTGGACATTTCTAATGCACCAGAAACCATTTGTCCGGTACCACTCTCACCCGCAGTAAAAAGCCCTAATGCTTCGAGAGCTCCAGCTCCAGCAGCATCATCGATCATCATCCCACCATTATCAGTGTTTTGAAAGGTGTTAGATCCTAATTTTTCTAAACCTCCCGGGTTAGAAAAATTAGCCAGTCTTACTTGTCCTGCTGTTTGAGGGTTTCCTTGGGCGTTTACAAATTGCACCGTTCCATCCGTTTGAATACTAAAACTTTGAGCACTCTCTGGGATGGTAATAACACCTGGCTCTTGTAATGAATAAGGATTAGTAATACGCATTGCATCCTCTTCATTAGTAACATTAGTATTATCGTCATCCTGAATAACGTCGTTACCGTTTTCCTCAAGATAATCACCATTATCATTTTGATTGTAACCATAAGATTCACCAACTAAATACTTACCATCAGCGTTCACAATCGCTCCATCATTATCTAAATAGAAATTACCAGCTCTTGTGAACGTTGTATTCAATTCGTCGATATTATCAAAAGCTTTTTCATTTGTATCAATTCCTGTATCTGCAGTACCTTCCGCCAGCATAAACATTCCGTCGCCTTCAAGCGATAAATCCAGGGGGCGATCTGTTGTTTGCCGATTTCCTTGCGTATGGATATTGTCAATCGTACCAATTTGTGAACCGAGCCCGACTTGTGAAGGGTTGATTCCTCCACGTAAATTCCCATCATCACCTTCAATGGCTCCTTGTGCACTTGAAACGGTTTGACTCATCATATCTTGAAAGGACACACGACCCTTTTTATACCCTGTTGTATTAACGTTTGCAATGTTATTACCAATCGTATCAAGTGATGTTTGAAAACCTTTCATTCCGGAAATTCCTGAATACATTGAACGTAGCATATTGCTATCATTCCTTCCTAATTAATTTAGCTTACATCAGTCAGTTAGTAAGCTTTATAGGCCTCCCTTTCATGGGTCCAGCCTAATCATCGAGAATAATGGTACCGTTGATATTCGTAAATATGTGTGAATTCGTGTCTTCCTTATTCATAGCCGTTACTACCATATTATTTTTTGTACTTACGACGAGAGCTGCATCTTTTAACAACACTAATGAATCCGTCACACCCTTGGACTTTGCTTCGGACATCTTACTAGAAATCTGTTTCCACTTTTGGTTATCTATATTTATGTTACGATCCCTTAACCTCTCTTGAGCGTGTTTGCTCACCTGTAACGCATTGGATTTAGCTTCATTAAAAGCTTCTTTAAATGAAGCTTCCTGACTTTGCTTAGCTTTTGTATGATGAGGTAAAGGTTGTGGCTGATGTAACTGATGAATACGAGGATTCATGACCACCACTTCTTTCTATTTTACTCGTTAGCTTCGGTTACTTTTGTTATCTCTTCGACCGGAATTTTCTTCTCATTATCTAATATAAGAAATGCTTCCCCGTTTTCTTGGCTGACAGATTTGACTTTGCCCTCTTGATGTTCTTCAACGATTCCTGTTTCTTCGTTATACACTGGGAAAGTTACTTCTTTTCCAATTAAGCCGCTATATTGGATGACTGGCATAGCACCTTGATTATTAGTGAAGTTTTCCATTATGGAGGACATATTGGTCATTTGTTCTAAACTAGAGAACTGAGCCATTTGAGAAACAAACTCTTTATCTTTCATTGGATCTAGAGGGTTTTGGTTTTGCAGCTGAGCCATTAAAATTTTCAAAAATTCGTCTTTGCCAAGATCACTACTTCCTGACTTTTGGGTTGATTGATTACTTAAATAATAGCTTGGATCAATACTCGTCAACTTACCTCACCTACGCTTTCTCATTGAGTAGTATTTCTTCAAACGACAGTTCATCCTCATCTTCTAAGGATTCATCTGAAGATTGTTCGTTATTTTGTTGTTTAGATGATTGACTTTGTTCTTCAGAGTTTCCTGTGTCCTTATCTTCTTGGGAAAATAAGTTTTGACCAGAGGCTAATTCAGTTTTGTCCACGACTACTTGCTGTGGTGAAAACATATGTCTCAACTGATTCATGTTACTTTCCAACATGTCTTTAGCGGCCTGGGATGTCACCATTAATTTCACAGTCATCTCTCCGTTCATTTGAACGAGCCTGACCGTCATATCGCCCAAATGTTGGGGTTTCAATCGAATATTCATTTCTGTTTGTCCCGCATTATTTTGGAACATCCGATTTGATTTAACCAATTGTTCTAATTGTTCCATCATTTGATTTTGCATCACAGGCTGTGACTGATTGGAGTTCATGTGAATCACATATTGTTCGACCTTAGCCATAGCTGATGAAAAATTAGTTGCTTGAGCTGTTGCAGACTGATCTCCCTGAGACGATTGTGTTAGGGCCTGAGAAACCCATTTTGAAATATCTTTACTACTAATAGGCATTTGTTGGTTATAACTTGCAGGCATAGACTTTCTATTTGAGAAGTTTTTCATTAAGCCGGAAAAGAGTTGCTGTTGTTCGGTGCTTCCTTGCTTGCTAATTTGAGCTAATGTTTCTTTAAAAGCACTTATATTTTTACTCTGGCTGGCTACCTTTGTCATTTGTTCTAAAACTTGCTTTAGCTGAAGCATTGTTTTTTGATCGAATGACTCTGATATCTTCTGTTGTTGTCCTGCAGTTTCATTAGTTAACCTGCCCGAAATTTGTTCGAATCTTTGCCATAGCTTTTGTAGTTGTTCTTTCATGGAAGAACCTTCTTCAATTTTCAGATTTTTAGCTGAATTGACATTTAAATCAATAGGTACGTTAGATAGATTCATTTGAATGACGTCCGTGTTTGATTTCTTCTGCATTTTCTCCAATTGCTGGATAATTACTTCTAAGCCTTCTGCTAATTTTTCCTTATCAGCTTCACTTATATTTAGTAATTCTTTCTGCTCTAATTGAAGTAAACTTTGAAGTTCCTCTGGTAGACCTTCACTTTTCCACCTCTCAACATCACTAGAATCAATCTGTTCCATTGCATTAAGAAGTTCTTTAGGTAGATCGTTGTTAAATTCTGTATCAACAATCTGTTCTAACCCTTGAAGAAGCTTTGCTAATTCGCCCTCTGAACTATTTTCATTAAGAGAGATTCCTAGATTTTTCAAAGCATCCTTTACTTCTGATAGCAATTTCTTAACATCAGTTGCTTCACCCAATTCTCCTTGCAATAAGTTTTCAAATGCTTTTACTAACTTAGCATCGTTGGTTATTTTCCCAGAAGCATTCCCTATCTGGCTAAGACCATTTTTAGGCGTTGAAGATAAAAGTTGCATCATGTCCATTAATTCTCACCTCCTTTCAAATAAGTGTTTTTAGTTAGTGTCAGTCATTAAACTTGTTAATCTCGCTGCAACCTCAGGGTCCATCACACCTAAAATTGCTCCACGTTCTTCACTTTTAATTTGTGCCAGAAGAGAAACAGCTAGTGTGTCCTCCATATTTTCTATGATAGGAGCCGCTTCTTCTTCATCCATTTCTTGAAAGGATTGAGCCATATCTGTAGCACGATTATCTTCACTATCAACGCTTTCCTCTACTTCCAATGCTGACTCAACCTCTGACTCAAGTTTTGCAATAGTTTGATTTAAGTCATCAATAGTTGCATCTTTATTATTAATTTCACTTTCTAACTGGTCGATCTCAGCATTATTATCTTCTATCGTCGCTTCTAATTGATCAGTTTCACGCTGGGCATCTTTTTCTTCTGAAGTAGATACTATACTTGAAACGCCAGGAATCTTATTAGCATAGTTCTCTGCTCTATCAAATACGTTAACCCCCATAAAAGTAAGAACAACGAGAGTTAGAGTGAGAGCGAATATTGTCGGAACAACAATGACTAGAAAAAACCATTGCATTCGATTACTCTGGTTATTTTTCTTCTTCTTTGCCATCTGATCACCTGTTCTTGTAATTTAAATACTGTCTTGTGGATAGCTCATCCATAGATTTGTTTTCTTCAGACTTCATCCACAACTCCCGTTTAACCCTTTTATTTTCAATCAATTTTTCATACTTTTTCACCTCAATATAAGCTGATGAAAAATTTTGATGAGCTTTTTCCATTTCACTTCTTGCTTGTTGAACCTTTGGCTGAAGTAAATTTATATTGTAATCTAGTTGTTCGATATATTGTTCATGTAATATAAAAGATTGGGCTTGGACTGTAGCTTTCTTAAGTTCTTCTTGAAACTTTTCCTCAGCCTTTTCTTTCTCTTTTAAGACTTCAAATAATTGTGTAGCAACCGTTTCGAATTGGTCTACTTGTTCTTGGTAGATCTTCTGCTTCGTTTTTTTTTCTCGATCTTGTAAATCTTTTATCTTATGGAAAGTTTGTAGGCTGGTCATTAATCAAAACCTCCTAAGAAAATAATTGCTTTAGGGATTCAACCGACTTTTCAAAGCTAGATTCTTCATGAACACCTTGTTTTAGAAAGTTAATGATCGAAGGGTAGTATTGGATGGCTTCATCAACCTCGCGGCTACTCCCTCGTTTATAAGCACCAATTTGTATCAATTCATTATTTTCTTCGTAAGTAGCTAATAATGCTCTTAGTTGTTCAGCGAATTGTTTGTGCTTTGAATCTGTAATTTGGTTCATTACCCTACTAATAGATTTCAGAATATTAATAGCTGGAAAGCGTCCTTGTTCAGCTAATTTACGGTCTAGAACAAAATGACCATCCAATATTCCTCGTACCGTATCTGAAATCGGTTCATTCAAATCATCCCCATCTACTAACACCGTGTAAAAAGCTGTGATTGATCCTTCTTTGCTTGTACCTGTGCGTTCTAGTAATTTAGGCAGTGTTGCAAAGACTGAAGGAGTGTAACCTTTCGTAGTCGGTGGCTCTCCTGTTGCTAAACCAATTTCTCGTTGGGCCATTGCGAATCTAGTAACGGAATCCATTAAAAGGTTGACGTTATAACCTTGTTCCCGAAAATATTCGCTTATGGCAGTCGCTGTGTAAGCCCCTTTCACTCTCATTAAAGCGGGCTGATCAGATGTAGCAACAATCACTACAGATCGTTTTAACCCTTCAGGGCCGAGATCGTTTTCAATGAATTCTCTTACCTCTCGTCCTCGTTCACCAATTAGTGCAATAACATTGACGTCTGCTGAACTATTTCTGGAAATCATACCAAGCAACGTACTTTTTCCAACCCCACTACCAGCAAAGATCCCAATACGCTGTCCTTTGCCAACTGTCAGCAGCGAGTCAATCGGACGTACCCCCACTTGAATAGGTTCCTTAATTGTAGGTCTTTCCAGTGGATTAGGAGGTTTTTGATCAGTTGGATGAGTTTTCAACCCTTTAGGTAATTTTTGCTCATCAAGTGGCTGTCCCATAGAGTTTAAAACTTGTCCGATCAAGCCAAGTCCTGCTTTAATTTGTAGCGGCTCCCCTGTAGCTTCCACTAAACTTCCAGGTCCGATTTCTTTAATTTCTAAATAAGGCATGAGCAACAAATTCTCATGATGGAACCCAACAACCTCAGCAGCAATTTTCTTATTCGATTCTGAAGGTGTATGAATAAAACACAAATCACCGATCGAAGCAACAGGGCCTTTAGATTCAATCATTAACCCCACGACACGATGGACTTTGCCATATCGTTTATATGTATCCGTTTCCTCAATAACATTTAAGTAGAGTTGTTTATTCATCCAACTTCTCCTCTTGCACCAACTGGTAAAGTTTTTCTCTTAGCTCTTGTAATTGAGGGCCAACCCCTGCATTGATCTGCCCAAAGGGGGATTCAATAATACAGCCGAATCTTTCTATGCTTTCTTTCATATAAATCCTTAGTGTTGAGTTGAATTCTGTGATTGAATCCAACTCACTTTTTTGTGAGTGGATAATCGGATAGTCCTCAGGATGTACATTAAGAACGATTTCAGGTTGTCCTTGCACTTCCTCAATAGCCTTTTTAACAACTTCAACCAAGGAAGTATGCACTGTTGTTAACTCATGGTTCAGAATTTTTTCAGCACTTTTCACCGCAATGTCCATAATAGTCTCTTCGCTTGAAGCTACAGTTGAATGGTAATCTTTAGTAGCCATAGCAATTAGATCATTGGCTTCCTCTAATTTATCGCTATATTGCTGAAAACCCTTTCGTTCGCCCTCTTGGAATCCTGCTTGAAATCCTGCTTCTTTTGCTTTTTCTTGCAACTCTTCTTTCTCTTGTTGCCAAACTTCTTTTTGTTGCTGAATCTCGCCTTGAGCTTCTTGTAATTTATGGGATGCCTTCGCCTCTACATCCTTAGCTTTTTCCTTGGCTTCATCTATCATTTTTTCCGCTAATTGCGACTTTTCCTCTAGGTCAACAACTTCAGTGTCTAGCTCTTCTTTAGGAAGATGAACAGGTTTAATTTCAATTAAACGGCTACTTGTATTAGTGCTGTTATTAGACAATGATGTCATCTCCTCCACCACGTGCTATAACAATTTCCCCCACATCTTCTAGTCTTCGAATAGTGGATACCACTCTTGTCTGCGATTCTTCTACATCACGTAAACGAACCGGACCCATTATTTCCATTTCTTCTTTAAATGTTTCAGACATTCTTTCAGACATATTACTGAATACTAGCTCTTTTACTTCATCACTGGAAACTTTAAGTGACAAGCGAAGATCCTCGTTTTCCACTTCTCGAATCACTCGTTGAATTGCTCGCTTATCAAGGGTGACAATATCCTCAAATACAAACATTCGTTTCTTAATTTCTTCTGCAAGTTCAGGATCCTGGATTTCAAGGGCGTCCAAAATCGTACGTTCTGTACTACGATCTACTCCATTTAGAACTTCAACTACAGCTTGAATTCCGCCAGTTTCTGTATAATCTTGAGTAACAGTTGTAGAAAGCTTTTTCTCTAATATGTTTTCAACTTGACTAATAATCTCAGGGGAAGTGGAATCCATAGTTGCTATTCTTCTGGCTACGTCAGCTTGCAACTCTTGAGGAAGCTCTGACAAGATTTGTCCTGATTGCGTGGCATCCAAATAAGATAGTACAAGAGCAATCGTCTGAGGATGCTCATTTTGAATAAAATTCAAAATTTGATTAGGATCTGCTTTACGAGCAAAATCAAAAGGTTTTACTTGTAATGATGATGTTAGCCTTCCAATTATGTTAGAAGCTTCTTGGTCACCTAAGGCTTTTTCTAAAACTGTCTTTGCGTATCCAATACCACCCTGGGATATATACTCCTGTGCAATTGCAATTTGATGAAATTGCTCTAAAACTTCTTCTTTTTGTTTAGCATCTACTTTTTGCACGGAAGAGATTTCTAATGTAAGTTGTTCCATTTCTTCTTCTGTTAAATGCTTATATACTTGGGCAGCGACATCTGGGCCGAGAGAGATAAGCAGAAGAGCTGCCCTCTGCTTTCCTGATAACCCCGCTTGTTGATAGGCCAATTAGGTCCCTCCTTTAATCCTCTGAAATCCATGAGCGCAATAATTTTGCAAAATCCTCAGGCTTTTCTTTTGCCATACGTTCAAGTTGTTTACGTTTGACGGATGACTCTGTTTCTTTTTCTTCAATATCTGGTACTTCAACAGGCCCTTCCTCTTCAACATCTTCAAAAAATTCTTCTTCATTATCTTCTTTTCTGCGTCTCATCAACATCCATGCTAGCAGTAGGACTAACAGTAGTAGTAGCCCGCCTACAACATACATCCAAACTGGGATACCCGCGGACTCAGTATCGAATGTAGTACCTCCATCAAATTCCTGAAATACAATAGACGCTTTTTCTTCTGAATCTATTTCCCCATAACTTCCATCTATTGAAGTTGTAATCATAGAATCAAGAATAGATTGAACACTTTCTTCCACTGAAGCTTGTTCTTGTTGAGTAAGTGTTACTATTTCTCCTTGCTCATTTTCACCTTTTGTATTATCAACAGCTACCTGAATACCAAGGTCACGAACTTTGAAAGGACTTTCTTCAATATTTCTATGAATCCTATTAAATTCGTTATTAACGGTTTCTTTAGACATTTCATAATCACCGTTACCTTCACCATCTTCGGCTTCATAACCCGGTACATCTTCATCACCAGCACCTGGAACACCCCCTACAGGTGTACCATCTTCATAAGCCTCTTCAATGCGTTCAACGCTTACAGGTAAACCTGCCATTGTTTCTTCATCGACTGGTTCGATTAAATCTTCTGTCCGATTTTCCTGTGTGAAATCAATATCTGCTGTTACTGTAGCAACAACCTTATTTTGTCCCACCATGGTACCTAGCATCTTCTGAACACGCTGTTGTATATCTCTTTCTATGTCCTCTTTCACGCTTTGCTGATATGTATAAGCGTCAGAACTATTAGCGATTTCTGAATTATTTATGTCAAAATAGTTAAAATTTTGATCCATGATGACGATATTATCTTTAGAAAGGTTCGGAACAGATTTAGAGGCTAAGTTGTACAATGTTTCAACCTGTTCATTTTGTATTTCATGACCAGGCTGGACATTTAATACAATGGAAGCAGAAGCCTCTTGATTAGTTTCTGACATAAACACTTCTTCCTCGGGCACATTAATCATCACTTTCGCGCCCTCTATTCCAGAAATACCCGCCATTAAGCTGGCAAGTTCAGATTGCATGGCATCTAATTTAATGACGTCAAATTCGTTATCCGTCATTCCCCACGAAACGTTACCACTAAAGAAGCTGTAATCAATGTTACCGCTATCAGGTAACCCCGCTGCTGCTAGGTCCACTAATAAGGATTCTGCGCGAGACTCGGGAACAAGAATGGTCGTTCCTCCTGACTCTAATTCATAAGGAACACCTCGTACATCTAACTCTTCTTTCACTTGTCCAACTTCCTGTAGTGAAATATCACGGTAAAGGGGCACCATGTTTGACTTTGTGGCAAAAATACTGGCTATAGATAGTAATAAGATAAATCCAATAATAGATCCCAGTAAGAGCCCTTTTTGTTTTGTACTACGCTCTTTCCAGAATGTCGTAGTCTTATTGATAAATAAATTAATTTTTTCTTTCATAATTGCCCCCAAAAAAAGCACAATTTAAGAGAATATATATAATAATTAAATTGAACTGTTGTTATACTTGCATCCGCATGATTTCTTTATAAGCCTCAACCACTTTATTTCGTACTTCTATGGTTGTTTGCATAGTGACGCTTGATTTTTCTGAAGCAATCATTACTTCATGAAGATTATCAACCTCACCATTTGCTAAAGCTTTGGTCATGTCATTAGATGTGTTTTGTGTTTCATTAACATTTTCAATTGCTTGCTTTAAGTTGGAAGCAAACTTTGAATGAGCTTCATTAGGTGTTACATCTTTTGCATGTTGTGCTACTGGTGGTTGAATAGCAGCATTATTCGTTATCGGTGTGATATTAACCATAATAGTGCCTCCTTATTTACTTCCCAATTTCTAAAGCCTTCATGAGCATTCCTTTTGATGCATTAAGAGCCGTTACATTAGCTTCATATGATCGTGTAGCACTCATCATGTCTACCGTCTCTTTTAAGGGGTCAACATTTGGCATTTCTACATAACCATTTTCATTGGCATCCGGATGGTTGGGATTAAAAACTTGTTTAAAAGGATCTTGATCTTCTTGGATTTCAGTCGCTCTCACTCCTCCAGTAGCACTGGATTGAGTAGAACCGTATTGTGCTTTTTCCAAAAAAGAACCAAAGGATTGATCCTTTGGTTGGAACTCGACCATTTTTCGGCGATATGGCTCCCATTCACCATTCTCGTTTTGAGTTGCTCTTGTTGAGTTAGCATTCGCCATATTAGAAGTGGCCACATCCATGCGAAGTCTTTGAGCAGTTAAAGCACTACCACTTGTATTTATAGAATTAAAGATACTCATCTCTAATTGCCTCCTCGAATAACACTTTTTATACTATTAAACTTTCCACTCATTCGATTAACTAAGGCTTGATACTGTATTTGGTTTTTCGCTAACTCGTTCATTTCTTTATCGATATCTACGCTGTTACCATTATGATTATATGTAGTGCCTTCATTAGTAACTGTTACAGAGTTAGATGTGCCTTGCCCCTCAAATGGCAAATGTCTTGAATTAGTTCTTTTCGCCTCAAAACTCCCCAGTTCATTCTGCAATACGTCTTTAAACACAACATCCTTAGATTTATATCCCGGGGTATCCACATTGGCTATATTATCTGAGATGGCTTCATTTTTTTTAGTGGAATGGTTTAAAGAGTTCTCCAGCGTAGTAAATGTGTCATTGAATAATTTCATTTGAACCCCCCCCTTTTTTTGACAATGCTAAAATTAGCACAAACTACATTCTAGGAAACTTTTATTAATCTGTCTATCGGAAATTTTTTGTTATCTTTTAAACAACAATCTTTTTTGATCTAGTAATATAATTTATAACTATACGTTTTTGGTTTGTCGAAAAAACTATTATAATGAACATTATTACACAATTATGTCATAAAATAAATTGAAATTTTCATGTATATTTAAAAAATTATGAAAAAAATATGATTACTAAACTTTCGCATCTGTAAATTGTTAAAAAAAGTAATATATTTAGGTATCATTACTACTATGAAACTGATTCCTGTATTACTCAAGATTTTGGTTTTCTGTCAAATATGGTGATTAAACTTGAGCCTTTCTAACCTCGTATCGCCACAATATTTCCTTTTTTAATCGTTCTATTATCTTTTTTCCGGGCTACGTTAAACGTTCTTTTCTTAAGATGACTGCCCCCCTAAAATATACTGCCTTTTTCAGACATAAAAAATAACCCCCTTCATAATAGACTAAAGTCAATGTTTCAGTGTCTATTATAGGGGATCACTTTAAAGTTGGAAGCTACTCTTTACGCTTAGTTGGAACGTAATTTTTGCAATTCGACTAAGAAATTATTGTTTAATACTTTAATATACGTCCCTTTCATACCTAGAGAACGTGACTCAATAACACCAGCACTTTCAAGTTTACGGAGTGCATTAACAATAACAGAACGTGTAATACCTACTCGATCCGCAATTTTACTTGCTACTAGCAGTCCTTCATTTCCCTCTAATTCTTCAAAGATATGTTCAATCGCTTCTAGTTCACTGTAGGAAAGAGAACTAATCGCCATTTGGACGACAGCTTTACTACGTGCTTCATGTTCAATTTCTTCAGTTTTTTCATGAAGAATTTCCATACCAACAACGGTAGCTCCATATTCAGCTAGTAGTAAATCATCCTCATTAAAACTCTCATTTAAACGACTCAGAATTAATGTACCAAGACGCTGACCTCCACCAATAATCGGTACAATAGTTGTTAAACCTTCTTCAAATAAGTCTTTGTTTTCTACAGGGAAAGCTGTGTAATCACTTCCAATATCAATATTAGGAGTGGTTTCCTGTATGTTGAATAAGTTTTGCGTGTATTCCTGTGGAAATTGACGGTCCGATAGAATAGCTTTCATTCTCTCGTTTTCGATTTCCTGTTTAATAGCAAATCCTAAGAGCTTTCCTCTACGGCTTAATACAAAGGTATTTGCTCCAATTACATCTCTCAATGTTGCAGACATGTCGTTAAAGTCCACCGATTTCCCTGTTGTCTTTTGTAACATTGCGTTAATTCTTCTTGCACGATTAAGTAATTCCATTATTGTTCCTCCTAGCAAAATTCGTTAAAGTATAAATCTGCTTAAATCTTTATTTTTAACAATAGTAGATAATTTGCTTTCTACATATTGAGGGGTTATTTCTATAGTTTCTAACGTGACGTCTGGCGCTTCAAAAGATAAGTCTTCCAATAGCTTCTCAAGAATAGTGTGTAGCCTTCTCGCTCCGATATTTTCGGTTTCTTGATTCACTTCATAGGCAATCTCGGCAATTCTATTAATAGCATCGTCAGAAAATTCGACCTTTATACCTTCTGTTTCCAGAAGTGCCACATATTGTTTCAATAAAGCATTAGAAGGCTCTACTAAAATATTTCTAAAATCCTCGATTGTAAGTTTATTTAACTCTACCCTAATAGGAAAACGACCTTGCAGCTCTGGTATTAAGTCGGATGGCTTTGCCATATGAAAAGCACCAGCAGCAATAAATAGTATATGGTCTGTAGATACTGGACCATATTTTGTCACAATGGTTGATCCTTCTATGATCGGAAGAATATCCCGCTGAACACCTTCTCTTGAAACATTTGCTTGATTGTCACCTTTAGCTGCTACTTTATCAATTTCATCAATAAAGATCATGCCTGATTGTTCCACTTTCTCGACAGCTTCCTGGCCGATTTCATCCATGTCGACGAGTTTCTGTGCTTCTTCCTGTGACAGCAATTTTCGAGCCTCACTAACAGGAAGTCTGCGTTTTTTCTTCTTCTTAGGCATGAATTGACTAAAGGCATCTTGCATGTTCATCCCCATCTGTTCCATACCTGATCCTTGCATCATATCAAACATGGATGACTGAGATTCCTCGATTTCAATTGTCACTGTTTGGTTTTCAAGCTCTCCTAAATCCAACTGATGCCTGATTCGGCTTCTTTTCGTCTCAATCTCTGTTTCTTCATCACTTGGGTCCTCCTGAGAGGGATCTTGTTCATTTTGTTGGAATAGCATTTCAAAAGGATTTTTCATAGAATTAGTTTGTTTTTTCTTAGAAGGTACAAGTAATTTTACTAAACGTTTATTTGCTTGTTCTTCTCCAGTGCTTTTTACATTTTCCATTTTTTCATCTTTAACCATACGAACAGCCATCTCAACAAGGTCACGTACCATTGATTCTACATCGCGACCGACATAGCCCACTTCCGTAAATTTAGTAGCTTCCACTTTAACAAATGGTGCTCCAACAAGTTTGGCTAACCTTCTGGCAACCTCTGTTTTCCCGACCCCAGTAGGACCCATCATCAATATGTTTTTAGGAACAATTTCGTTTTTTAAATGATCCGTTAATTGCATCCGACGATACCTATTTCGTAAAGCCACTGCAACGGACCGTTTTGCATTTGTCTGACCAATTATATATTGGTCCAGTCGCTCAACAATTTGTTTTGGAGTTAAATTTATAGACATGATGCAAACCTCCTTATTCTAAGACCTCTAGAGTTATTTGATCATTAGTAAATACACATATTTCTCCTGCTATTTCTAAAGCTGATTGAGCAATTTGTTTAGCTGATTGCCCAGGTGAATAACGCTTAAGGGCACGGCCAGCACTTAATGCATAGTTTCCCCCAGAACCGATAGCTAATATTCCATCGTCTGGTTCGATTACTTCTCCTGTCCCAGAGACTAGAAACATCTTCTCTTTATTCATCACAATGAGCATAGCTTCTAATTTTCTCAAAACCTGATCGCTCCGCCACTCTTTTGCTAACTCTACAGAGGCTCTAGCAAGATTTCCATCATAGGCTTCTAACTTTGCCTCAAATTTTTCAAAAAGCGTAAAAGCATCCGCAACAGATCCGGCAAAACCAGCTAATACCTGTTCATTATACAATCGACGAACCTTTACCGCTTTATGTTTCATGACCACTTGATTTCCTAGCGTTACTTGACCATCTCCACTCATAGCTGACTGCCCTTCATGTTGGACAGCAAAGATGGTTGTTGCATGAAATTGTTGATCCATTCGATCACCTCATTACTTATTTGCGCGCGGATGACTATTCATATAAACATTTCGAAGTCGATCCTTTGTAACATGTGTATAAATCTGCGTGGAAGATAGATGTTCATGGCCTAATAATTCCTGCACAGAACGAAGATCCGCCCCTTGATTGATTAAATGTGTAGCAAAAGAATGTCTTAATTTGTGTGGATAGATATCCACAGTAAGAGCTGCGTCTTTCACCATTTTGTCTAATATCATTCGAATCCCTCGGGCGGTCAATGGCCCACCTCTAGCATTTAAAAAGACATTATGGGTTGAATTATTGCTTTTGCTAAGTAAAGTTTCCCGACCATATTCAATATAGTCTGTTAAAGCATCTGCTGCGAATTGGCCAAAAGGTACATACCTTTCCTTTCGACCTTTTCCTGTTATAAGTAATGTAGTCAATGAGAAATCAATATCACTTATCTCAAGCTGTTTACACTCACTAACACGTATCCCCGTTCCATAAAGTAGTTCAAGTAACGCTTGGTTACGCTGTCCTAATGGAGTGGTTAGATCACTTACTGTAAATAAATGTTCCAGTTCTTCTTCATAAAAAAACTGTGGAATCGGATTTTCCGATTTAGGCATTCGTATATTTAAAAAAGGATTATGATGAACTAACTGCTCTCTCTCCAAAAATCGATAAAAGCTTCGTAAGCATGATAGCCTTCTTGAAATGCTCCTTCGCGACAATTCCTTTGAATGAAGTTCTGAAAGATATACCCTTATTAGCGAATAATCCACTTCTTTAAGAGAAGAAATGGACTCTGACATCATAAAGCTAAAAAAGTTTTCAATATCATCTTTGTATTGATCAATAGTTAAAAAGGAAGCATTTTTTTCAATTTGCAAGTATTCCACAAATTGATTCTTTTGATAAATAAGTTCGTTCATAGTTCACCTCACAAAGCGTTTAAATTTTATCACACTATTCACTGTTTTAACAATAAAATTCATGAAATTGTAATAAAATTCTGAATTGTTTCTTAGTCGCCTACTCTATTATACGGCTAAGAAGGTGAAAAATAAACATGCTAAATAATAATACTGTAAAGTAAATATTCTTACCAAACGGTAATTATATCGGTAGCAATAAGCAGTGTCAATCAATTCGTATACTGTCAGTAAGCAAACTCCTTATCGAGAAATGGTCTTGCTTATTACCGAAAAAGTCTAAGTTTCAGAATAAGAGCTTCAATATATCCATTGTTAAAACGGATACATAAAGGCATATAATATTTTTCTGTCTTCCATCGTTTCTTCCAAACAAGTCTCCAACCCTGGTCTCGCTTGCATTTTTTATATTCTCCTGAGTTACTGACAGATCAAGCATGATCACCACATTCGTTATAGAGCCGGATTTTAATCCTCCTCGTTTGTCTCTCTCTACAGTCTCTAAAACCCATAAGAGAGTTGAAAAGAGATAAACTCAGTACACACTCTAGAGTTGTTGAGTTTCGGTTGCAAATCCACATAAAAAAGTAGTTCAGTTAAGGGTACAAGTTGCATTTTTGTACTCCAAAACTAAACTACTTCCTTTTTTAGCATAAGTTTTTTATTTTTATGACTGCTGTGTTTCTTTATAGTCACACTCCGTACACTGTATTTGAGTACCTTTTTTAGATTTTTTCTCTACTAGTAGTGATTCACACTTTGGACAAGGTCTTGAAATTGGCTTATCCCATGAAATGAAGTCACAATCAGGATACCTTTCACAACCGAAGAATTTACGATTTTTCTTACTCTTTCTCTCTACTACTTCACCTTGCTTACATTTTGGACAATTAACTTCAATTTTCTTCAGGATTGGTTTTGTATTCCTGCATTCTGGAAAATTAGAGCATGCGAGAAACTTCCCGTACCGTCCCATTTTATAAACCATTTCGTGTCCGCAATTCTCGCAGTCAATACCTGCGGGCTCATCTTTAATTTCTATCTCTTCCATTTCTTTTTCAGCTAATTGAAGCCTTGGTTCGAAACCCTGATAAAACTGAGAGATAATTGAAACCCAGTCTTGTTTTCCTTCTTCGACAGAGTCAAGATCATCCTCCATCCCTTTTGTGAAGGCTACATCAATAATCTCTGGGAAATATTCGTTCAATTGCTCTAAAACAATTTCCCCTAGTTCTGTAGGAACGAATCTTTTATTATCTAATGACACATAACCACGACGTTGAATTGTGTCTAATGTAGGTGCATACGTAGAAGGACGTCCAATCCCTAGTTCTTCTAGAGTTCTAACAAGACGAGCTTCCGTGTACCGCGGAGGAGGTTGTGTGAAATGCTGGTTAGGTTTAATCTCTTCCGCTTTTACCGTCATCCCCTCTTCTAAGTCTGGTAGTAATTTATCTTGTTCTTTCTTATTGTCATCTCTACCTTCAATGTATATCTTCATAAAACCTTTAAATTTAACTTTGGAGCCTGTTGCTCTAAACTCTACGCCTTGGTTGTACATATGAACAGTCATCGTATCTAAAATAGCTGGAGCCATTTGACTTGCAATAAATCGATCCCATATTAATTTATATAGTCTATATTGGTCACGTGAAAGAAGACTTTTCATTGATTTTGGGTCGCGTGGAGCTCCTGTAGGACGAACAGCTTCGTGAGCATCTTGGGCTCCGCCTTGTTTTTTCTCATTCGTGTTATTCGCCAAATACTCTTTTCCAAAATTACTCTCAATATAATTTTTTGCATCTTCTTTAGCTGTATTTGAAAGTCTAGTCGAATCCGTACGCATGTACGTAATTAATCCCGTAATTCCTTGTTTACCTTTAAGATCAATACCCTCGTACAATTGCTGAGCGACCATCATAGTCTTTTTAGCTCTAAAGTTCAGCTTACGAGCGGCTTCTTGTTGTAGTGAAGACGTAGTAAAAGGGTTAGAAGGATTACGCTTTCTTTCTCTTTTATTTACTTTTTCAACTGAAAATTGATCACCATTCATACGATTCTGAATCTCTTTAACATCATCTTCAGTTTTTAACTCTTTCTTTTTCCCGTCAACACCGTAGAATGATCCTTCGAATGGTTCCTTGTCCTTTAAAAATTCAGCATCAATCGTCCAGTATTCCTCGGGTTGGAACTTTTTAATCTCATTTTCTCTATCAATAATAATTTTGACAGCAACAGACTGAACCCTTCCGGCACTTAGTCCCTTTTTAACTTTTTTCCATAAGATTGGGCTAATATTATAGCCAACTAAACGATCTAAAATTCTTCTTGCCTGTTGAGCATCGACAAGGTCGGAGTCGATCGTCCGAGGCTGTTTGAAAGAATCTTTAATCGCTTCTTTTGTAATTTCATTGAAGACAACGCGACACTCTGATTTATCATCAATGTTAAGACTATGAGCCAGGTGCCACGCAATCGCTTCCCCTTCGCGATCGGGGTCGGCTGCGAGATAAACTTTCTTTACTTTTTTAGCAGCTGTTTTTAATTCTTTTAATACAGGTCCTTTTCCTCTAATCGTAATATATTTAGGTTCAAAATCACTTTCCACATCTACCCCCATCTGGCTTCTAGGTAGATCGCGAATGTGTCCTAAAGATGCTTTAACTTTGTATTTTTTTCCAAGGTATCGTTCAATTGTTTTTGCTTTAGCTGGTGATTCAACAATTACGAGATAATCTGCCATGTGCTTTCCTCCCATAGAGGTATTTCTATTTTTATTATTTATATGCATATCTGAAATCTTCCCTATTATTAAATACAATGAAACAGTTTGTCAAACTTGCGCATCCCTTTTTAAAAGGAATTGACTGCTCTATATCCCTTTATAGCTATATCTTAGTACAATTTTTATTTCTCACAATAACCACGTAAAATATCTTGATAACTTTGTACCAAATAAGCCCCTTGTTTAATAATATGATGACATCCTTCACTCGTTTTTGAGCCAATAGGTCCGGGAAGAGCATACACATCTCTTCCTTGTTCTAGAGCCTGGTCAACGGTAATTAGCGAGCCGCTTTTCATTCGTGCCTCAATGACTAGGGTAGCCTCAGAAAGACCTGATATGATTCGGTTACGCTCTGGGAAGTGATACCTTCTAGCAGAACGATCAGGAGGATATTCGCTAATTAATAAATGGTTTTCTGCTATTGTTTTAAATAAACCCAGGTCATTTTTGGGATACAAACATTGAAAACCTGATCCGATTACAGCGATGGTTTGGCCACTATTTTTAATGGCCAGTTGATGGGCACATTGATCTATTCCCATGGCCATTCCACTTATAATATGAAAATCTGCCTGTATAAGGGGTCTTAGTACTTTGTTCATTGCTGGAAACGCATATTGTGAAGGTGTACGAGTCCCAACGACACTTAGATTCAAGGGATGATGCAAGAGTTGCAAGTTTCCTTTAGCGTATATTACTAGTGGAGGGTCAGGAATATGTGTTAAGGATGAGGGAAAATTTTTATCAAAGCAAGTAATATAATGGAACTGTTTTCTAAATTTGTCGAGTTTCTTCATTATATTAGGGTCAGTTATATGGTGAAGAATGGCCTTCGAACGATCTAATGGAATTTGAGCGGCATCGGAGAGTTGCATGGGGGTTATACGGTGGATTGAAGACAGGAGATTATTCACCTTCATAATTCGTCTTAACATAGGCCTTGTAGTGTAGGGACAATCGTGTAATGCAATAAGGTTTTCTTTATAATTGACCAAGTGTTGTCCTCATTTCTATAAGTTATAGTTAAAACCGTGCCCTAAGAAGGCACGGTTTATTTAGAAATTTGAATAATTAGTGTGTTTTACATTTTTCTAAAAGACTTTCTTTTTTCAAGACTTCAATTAAAGTTTCACCCATAACAGATGGTGTTTCAGCTACATCAATGCCGCACTCATTCATGACGCGAATCTTCTCGTCAGCCGTTCCTTTTCCACCAGAAATGATCGCACCAGCATGCCCCATACGTTTACCAGGAGGAGCCGTACGTCCACCGATGAAGCCAACCACGGGCTTAGACATATTCGCTTTCACCCATTCAGCTGCTTCCTCTTCTGCTGTACCACCGATCTCACCAATCATAATGACAGCTTCTGTGTCTTCATCTTCATTAAAAGCTTTTAGTACATCGATAAAGTCTGTTCCGTTAACTGGGTCTCCCCCAATTCCTACTGCTGTCGACTGGCCTAGTCCAGCTTCAGAAAGTTGATGGACTGCTTCATAAGTCAAAGTACCTGAACGGGAAACAACGCCAACGTGGCCTTTTTTATGAATATAACCAGGCATGATACCAATTTTACACTCATCAGGTGTGATGACACCAGGACAGTTTGGTCCTACAAGACGAGTTTTCTTTCCTTCCATAAAGCGTTTAACTTTAACCATATCAAGAACAGGAATATGTTCAGTAATGCAAATAGCTAAGTCCAGCTCAGCATCTGTTGCCTCCATAATCGCATCTGCAGCAAATGGTGCAGGCACATAGATAACCGATGCATTGGCACCTGTATTTTCTACTGCTTCAGAAACTGTATTAAATACCGGAATGCCTTCTACTTCTGTTCCACCTTTACCAGGGGTAACGCCACCTACGATTTGAGTACCATATTCTACCATTTGTTTTGTATGGAATAAAGCAGTTGATCCTGTAATTCCTTGTACAATAACTTTTGTATCTTTATTAATATATACACTCATTCCATTCCCCGCCTTTCTACTTCACTAATTCTACGATTTTTTGAGCACCGTTTGCCATGGAGTCTGCTGATGTAATATTCAAGCCTGATTCATCAAGGATTTTCTTCCCTGCTTCAACATTTGTACCTTCTAAACGTACTACTAGCGGAAGCGTTAATCCGATTTGTTTTGTTGCTTCAACTACACCTTCAGCAATTACATCACATTTCATAATTCCACCAAAAATGTTGACAAAAATACCCTTCACATTGTCATCAGAAAGAATAATTTTAAATGCTTCTGTAACCTTTTCGGTCGTTGCTCCACCGCCAACGTCAAGAAAGTTGGCAGGGTCACCACTATAGTGCTTAATTGTATCCATCGTAGCCATAGCTAGACCAGCACCGTTAACCATACAACCGATATTTCCATCTAAGGCAATATAGCTTAAATCAAATTTAGATGCTTCCACTTCTTTTGGATCTTCTTCATCGAGATCACGAAGCTCTGCAATATCTTTTTGACGGTATAAAGCGTTATCATCAAAGTTTAGTTTAGAATCAAGAGCTAATACGCCTCCGTCCCCGGTTGTAACCAATGGGTTGATTTCAGCAATTGAGCAATCTTTTTTAGCATATACATCATATAATCCAAGCATAAATTTAACCGCTTTTCCTAATGATTCTTTAGGGATATTAATATTAAAAGCTAATCTACGTGCTTGGAACGGAGTTAGTCCTGTTACAGGATCAATCACTTCTTTAAAGATTTTTTCAGGTGTTTTTTCTGCAACTTCTTCAATTTCTGTTCCACCTTCTTCTGAAGCCATCATTGTAACTTTACTTGTTGCTCTGTCCAAGACTAAACCGACATAATATTCGCTTTTAATGTCGCATCCTTCCTCAATCAGTAAGCGCTTAACTTCTTTCCCCTCAGAACCGGTCTGATGGGTTACTAGGGTTTTTCCTAATATTTCTTCAGCGTATGTACGCACTTCATCAAGATTCTTAGCAATCTTTACTCCACCGGCGTTTCCTCGTCCACCTGCATGGATTTGTGCTTTTACAACAGTGACATTACTACCTAGTTTTTCGGCTGCTTCTACAGCTTCATCTACTGAATATGCCACATGGCCTTTTGGCACTGGAACGCCAAAATCGCTCATAATTTGTTTTCCCTGATACTCATGAATATTCATGTTTCATCCTCCCATCAAATTTCACTGCACTCTCATTGTATAAAAAAATGTGATCAATTGTCCACAATAACCTACTATCTTGTCGAATAATTCAAATAATTAACATGTATAATATTATGTAAACAAGATGTTATTTTTTATTATAATCTTGATCTGCACGATATATAAAAGCGAACACTTCTGCTACTACATGGTATAGTTCCTCAGGAATTTGTTCATTGATATTTAGCTGAGATAGTAATTCGACTAAGTTAGCGTCTTCTTGGATTGGTACCCCTTCTTCTTTTGCCTTCGCTAAGATATTCTCAGCTACATACCCTTTTCCTTTAGCCATTAGTCGAGGAGCAGATTGTTGCTCTGATTCATAACCAAGGGCAATAGCTTCTTTTCTTCGTTGGTTCATATTCGTAAATCCACTCCTGACTGCTCCGTTTGCCTAGCGATAGGAGACGGTTTCTCCATGCCGGTCGTCTTGACTTTGATGGTCGCTAGGTTATAACCTAAAGATTCCAATCCTGTTTGTAGTTTTTCCTTATAATTTCTGGACATTGTCTTTTCTATTTCGTTTTCATTGTATATCGTCACGGAAACTCGCCGATCAACTATCATTAAGTCAATGACCGTTTCCTCCATATTAGTTAGATCTAAATAAAACATAATATGACAATAATCCGGATTAATTTCCCCATTTTTATTTTTCTTTCCTTCAATGTTCACATAGGCATCTTCTTTCATTTTCAAGAGTTCAGCAGGAATTTGTAAAGAAAGTTGAGTCATTGGACCAGAATCTTGCTGTGAAGTTAATTGAACACCATTAAGAAGGTTTAGGGCTTGTTTTAGGAATTCCGTTTTTGTCCCCCCGCCTTCTTGTAGCGATTGAACGATAAGTGATTTAACGGTTGTTTCTCGCTGATTTGATGAATTGTGTTCTAAGTCACGAAGTAATAATGGTTCATCATGTATGCCAGATAGATGGATCATTGACTTGATTTTTAACAAAAAGGAATCTTTACCTATTTCTTGTGTTGACGACGATTGAGACCTTACTGCCCATTCAATTACTTGAGGTTGGCCACTTTCGGGTACTTGCCGCTGAAGTAAGGATTGAAGCTTGTTAACAAGCTCCATAGGGATCGTTGGTTTAGTAGTTGATGAAGCTATGTATTGTTCTACTTGTTTCGCGATATATTGCATGTCTTGACTTACATAAGGTTCTAATTTTGTAAAAGCTTGAGCCTGCCTCATATTTTGATGGGTGTTGACCAATTTATTCATCTGAGCTGCCGTACTTGAAGAAGATGTTGGTTGAGCTAGCCGCTCTACTTGATTAACCCATTCTCTCACCATAGGAATTTCCTTATTTGAAAAAGGAAGCTGATCTTTGAACAAGTTACGCATCGATACTGGAAGCTCCTTCTCTGATGGCAAATTGGGGAATGGAATACGATTGTTTTCATTTTTAATAACTATTCGAGAAGCCTCTAATTCTGTAGGAACTGTTTCGACTCGTTGTCCACTCCAACGACGAACTTCTTGTTGGAAAGTTTCGAAGGCAAGAGCTTTAGGGAGAACTTCCGCTTTTTTTAAAAGTTTAAAAGTGGTTTGCCGATTGACTAAAGTTTCTTGCAAAAGTTGGTTGCTTAAAGCATGTTTCATCGATGGAGAAGTTTGTTTTCCGTTTACAATTTTCATGAGTTCTGTTATTCGTGGACTTTTCGTATCCTCCCCCTCAGGATCATTCATTCCTTCTGCTAAAACCGTAGATAATGAGGTAGTTTCTCTTGTCAACAAAGCTTGAAAAACACTCGGCTTGACAGGTAGTTGTTTCTCAAATATCTTCATTATAATATCTCTTGACTGCCTAGTATGGCCTTCTTTATTTAAAATTTTAAAAGCATCGCTGATCGTGCCTTGGGTAAGTGGAACTCCCGTTTTCGTAAGGTGTTGCAACATTTTGATATTTCCGCTCGACGCCTTCAGTCCTGCTTGTTTTAGTAAGTCTACTATCGTTTTGCTAGAAGCCATAGGTTTTTGGGATACCATTTTCAAGTAAGGTAAGTCATTTGTCGATGTAACCTGTAGCATATACCTCTCGCCTTTTGTTAAGGGTGTGTCTAGTTGAGCTTTAATATTTTGCCCATTAAGTTGCACAACTGCTTGATTTTTAGGTAATAGTTCTACAATTTTTCCAGAGATGAATTGTCCTACTTGAAGGGTTGGTTTTGAAGCTGATTTCCCTGCCTGATGTAGTGCTTTGAAAAGTGCAGCAACAGATGGTCCCATTTCTATTCCTCCTATGAATAAATGTATTCTTTTACAGGTGAAAAAGTTTTTCGATGTTGTGGGATTGGACCATAGTTCTTTAACGCTTGTAAGTGTTTTTTTGTACCGTACCCTTGATTCGATTGAAAATCATATTGAGGATACTCTCCATCTAAGTCTTTCATTAATCGATCTCGGGTTACTTTTGCGATAATACTTGCAGCAGCGACCGAAACACTGCGCTGATCCCCTTTAATAATTGACTGTTGCGAACACGGCATATTTTCAACATGCATCGCATCAATAAGCAAGTGGTCAGGAGATATGTTAAGTTGATTGACTGCTCTTCTCATAGCTAGCTTTGTGGCATTATAAATATTATATTGATCAATTTCCTCACTCGACACAATCCCTATACCAACGGCAGCTTCCCGATTTATATAATCAAAATATTTTTCTCTTTTATGCAGTGATAATTGTTTTGAATCATTGATTCCTTCTAAGTAAAAATGATCGGAAAGAATTACAGCTCCAGCCACTACAGGGCCTGCAAGGGGGCCACGTCCTGCTTCGTCCAATCCTGCAACATGAGTCTTCCCTCTTTCTGCTGATAATTGCTCAAAGTGCATCATGTCCTTATACATTGCTCGTAATCGTTGCTTCTCTACCATCTTTCGCTCATGCTGGGCTACTAATTTTTTCACCCCTTTTCTTTTGTCCATTCGAAACGCTTCGATTTCGTGGTTATCAAGGGGGGTGTTTTCTAGCAACTGTTTGATTTCAGCAATCGTTTTTGTTTGTTCCATATAGATCACTCCATTATTTCTAATATCGGTTTCTTTTATTTTTTATGAAGAATATTGTAATTATAGAGAACCGTTCATTAAAAAGAAAAAACGCAATCGAAGAGATACTCCTCATTGCGTTTATATCCTCATTCTGGTTGTTCAAAGCTTATTAGGCCTAGCTTCCCGGAACGTAAATCTTGAAGAATAACATCAGAGGTTTGATCAAAGTTGACCACTCCTCCACTTTCTAAGCAACCGCGTTTCTTTCCAATTGCTTCAAAGGCCGTCATCATGTCATCAATTGTTCGAAATCCATACCTTTTTTCTAATAAATCTGGGTAATTAGTACTTACGTAGTCTAAAATATAAGCAGCGACATCCTCTTTTGGAAGAATAGTATCTTTGATCGTTCCTATTGAGGCTAGGCGATAACCAATTTCTTCTTCCTCAAATTTAGGCCACAAAATTCCAGGAGTATCTAGTAGCTCAAAATCCTTTTTCACTTTAATCCACTGTTGTTTCTTCGTGACACCTGGCTTATCACCGGTAATCGCTGTTTTTTTATTAGCTAGGCGATTAATTAACGTAGATTTGCCTACGTTTGGTATACCAAGAATCATAGCTCTTAGCGCACGAGGACGGACACCTTTGGCCCGCAACTTATCCATTTTCGGTTTCCCTAAATCTTTAGCCATGTTAATGATTCTTTGTATATCTTTTGTATTATTTGCTTCTATAGCTAAAGCAGACACGTCTCTTTTTTGGTAATAATTTAACCATTGAGTTGTGATTTTCGGATCAGCCAAGTCCTTTTTCATTAACACAACCATTTTCGGTTTGTCTTGTAACAATTGATGCAGGACAGGATTTTCAGAAGAAAAAGGCGCTCTTGCATCCACTAATTCAATAACAAAATCCACTAGCTTTAATTTCTCTTCAGCTTCACGTTTTGCTTTAGCCATATGTCCTGGATACCATTGTATCGTCATGTTTTATTCCTCCTTAGTCGACCAAGCCTATACGATTAAATGGCCAGTAAGTGAGCAGACCTTCGCCGACTAGCTGGTCGTATGGAACCATTCCTATAGAACGACTATCCGTTGAGTTATTACGATTATCCCCTAAAACAAGAAGATAACCTTCAGGTACTGTTGATTGTCCACCTGGTAACTCTTCAATCGTAAAGTTATTTGTTAATAACTCCCCTTCAGGCAGAACATCTTTACTACCTTCTAAGTAGGGTTCCTCATACATCTCACCATTAATATAAAGATTATCATCTTGTACAGCAACTTCCTCGCCAGGCAATCCGATAACTCTCTTAATATAATCTTTCTGATCAGTAGCGTGAAAAACCACAATATCAAATCGATCTGGTTCACCGAGGGTATAATTAATTTTACTTACAATCAAGTGATCTCCATTATGTAAATTCGGTGACATCGAAGGACCCTCTACAATAACCGGGGCAAACAAAAACACACGTATTACAATAGCTAAGGCAGCAGCAATAGCAAACGCCTTAATCCACTCAAACCACTGCTTCTTCATAAAAAAACCCCTTTTAAAGAAATGCGGAAGTGGCCGGGAGACACGACACGCATAAGCCAGGCACCGTAGTGAAGCGTACTTCCTTCACGTAGGTGCATGGCTTATGTCGCGAGTGTCTGGCCACTGTAGCTGGACAATAAAGAAATGCGGAGAGGGGCTGGTTAGACCTGAAACGCATAAGCAAGATGCCGTAATCGGGTGGTCTTTACCGATGTAGGCAGATTGCTTATGTCGCGAAGGTCTGCCCCTCGTAGCTGGACAATAAAGAAATGCGGAGAGGGGCTTGGTTAGACCTGAAACGCATAAGCAAGATGCCGTAATCGGGTGATCTTCCCGATGTAGGCAGATTGCTTATGTCGCGAAGGTCTGCCCCTCGTAGCTGGACAAATAAACGTCCATAAAAGCTCCATCTCTATCGATTTCCTTTTATAAAAATCTAGAAAAAAGGAGCTTGACTATGCAAGCTCCTTTCTAACTAAATTAGATAATTTCTTTAATACGTGCAGCTTTACCACGTAGGTTACGCAAGTAATATAGCTTCGCTTGACGTACTTTACCACGACGGGAACGTTCAATTTTCGCAATTCTTGGAGAATGTAGTGGTAATGTACGCTCAACACCTACTCCGTAAGAGATCTTACGTACAGTAAATGTTTCACTAATTCCACCATTTTGGCGTTTAATAACAACACCTTCAAAAACCTGAATACGTTCACGAGTACCCTCGACAACCTTTACGTGTACTTTAACGGTATCACCAGGGCCGAAAGTTGGGTGATCTGTACGAAGCTGTTCCTTCGTAATGTCATGAATAAGTTGTTGCATTTTTTTCACTCCTTCTTAACTAACGCTCTTACCTTCTAAGAGATAGCGGAACATCGTTTTTAGCTCAAACCGTACGTTTAAGCACAAATGATAATATAACACATAAAGCTAATTTTCGCAAGAAGAACTATGTGAATTCCATTCTGCTATCCAGCTTTTTTCTTGATCTGATAACTTACGATCTTTTAGTAAATCGGGACGACGATGAAAAGTACGCTTTAAGGACTCATAGTGTCTCCATTCATCAATATGAGCATGATTACCTGACAGCAAAACCTCTGGAACATTATGACCTCTGAATTCTCTAGGTCTTGTATAATGGGGATGCTCTAAGAGACCATTAGAAAACGAATCTCGCGGTGCTGATTCATCGTTTCCTAAAACATCCGGAAGCAAACGTGCTACAGAATCAATAACAACCATGGCTCCCAATTCTCCGCCTGTTAATACATAGTCACCAATTGAGATCTCATCTGTAACGACTTCCTGTCTGATTCGTTCATCATATCCTTCATAGTGACCACATAGAAAAATCAAGTGGTCTTCTTTGGATAGTTCTTCAGCTTTTCTCTGAGTATAAGGCTCCCCTTGAGGACACATGAGGATTACCTTTGGTTCAGAATGCTGTCTGGCCTTTGTTGCTTCTATTGCATCAAATATAGGCTGAGGTGTT
This sequence comes from Halobacillus seohaensis, assembly GCF_042663045.1. Lineage (NCBI taxonomy): Bacteria > Bacillati > Bacillota > Bacilli > Caryophanales > Bacillaceae > Halobacillus > Halobacillus seohaensis. The sequence goes on from NZ_JBHSZV010000013.1 coordinate 128,199, forward strand.
AATACTAGTCCTGCTCCTCCTCCATAAGGATAATCATCCACTTTTTGATGCTTATTTTCTGTGTAGTCTCTGAAATTAATCGTATCGTAGGAAAAAGCACCCTTATCCCTTGCACGCTTCATGATCGACTGATCCATAACCCCCGTAAACATCTCCGGGAACAACGTTAAAACATCAATATGCATTAGTCTAGCAGCCCTTCTATTGGATCAATGATGATCTCTTGCTTTCGTATATTAACCTCTTTTACAACATCTTCAATATATGGAATAAGAGCGTCTTTTTTTCCTTCTCGTTGAACAACCCATACATCATTTGCACCTGGAGTTAATATTTCCTTGATGACTCCTAGATTTTCACCCGTAGTTAGATAAACGGAAGCCCCAATAATTTCATGAAAGTAGAATTCATGCTCCTCGAGTTCTTCATGCTCATCGGAGGAAACTTTCAAAAATCCATCACGGTAATTTTCCACGTCATTTATAGAAGCATGGTCTTCAAAGCTTAATAAGTCAAATCCTTTATGAATGCGATGACTCTTCACCACTAATTCTTTGACAGGTTGACCTTCATTCACCCAATACAACAGCTGACCTGGTTGGAAACGTTCATCGAAATCTGTGATTCGTTGTACTTTCACTTCACCTTTAATGCCATGTGTATTAATTATTTGACCGACATTATACATTTCATCACTCATTTATAACCTACCTCGCTCGTATAACAATTCCATCTTTGATCACAATTTGGCGATCTTTTACGATTTCATCATAGTTATCGTCTTCTTCTATATCAACAATAGTTTCCACTTCATCAACTTTTAATTCATGACCGTTAGGTAGAATATCGATCTGTTTGACTTGATATTCCAGTCGCTCCATTCTTTCTTTGCGAACTTCAACTTCTTTCTTGAATTTTTGACGAACATCGGACTGGTTATACTCCTTATTCCGTTCCAGTTTCTTCTGCTCAAATCTCAACTGTTGGCATTCATTCTCTAAGCGTTCATACTTTTTATCGAAACGATCCTTCAAAGCCTGTCTGCTCGTATCTGTTAGAACTTGCTTGACTGGTACTCGTTGAATAATTTGCATGAAATACCTGCCTCTAAGTATAATTTTATGTAAAAAAAGGGAAAGGTTAGCCCTCTCCCTTTTCACATGATATCCAAATAGATTCTTTTTTGCGAATCAGAGCCTGCCGCATAAACTACCGTCCGAATCGCTTTAGCAATTCGACCGTTCTTTCCAATCACCTTGCCAACATCTTCATTGTGAACAGTTAAGTGATATACAATCTTGCTTTCTTCTTCCTTAACGTTTACTTTGATCTCTTCTGGATGATCTACAAGCGGTGTAACGATCGTTTCGATCAAGGCTTCCATGGTATCACACTACTTTACTTTTTGTTTTTTGAATCGTGGAATTGCTTCATGATTCCTTCGTTTGAGAACAGATTACGAACAGTGTCGCTTGGCTTAGCACCATTTGTCATCCAATCCAAAGCTTTATCAGCATCAATATCAACATGTACTGGGCTAGCTACAGGATTATAAGTTCCAATTTGTTCAATAAAACGTCCATCACGAGGAGAACGTGAATCAGCTACTACAACACGATAAAATGGGTTACGTTTTGACCCCATACGCTTCAGGCGAATTTTTACTGCCATGTTTAACAACCTCCATATAATTCTTAAATGTTTCACACAAGATTAGATTCTAGCAGATGATTTGATGTGTGTAAAGGGTTTTTACATTACATAAAAGGAAATTTCATTCCTTTGCCTTTTTTCCCTTTGGTATTGCTCATCTGTTTCATCATTTTTTTCATGTCTTCAAACTGCTTTAATAGACGGTTCACTTCTGATACAGAACGTCCCGCCCCCTTGGCTATACGCTTCTTACGGCTTGCATTCATAAGGGACGGATCTAGACGTTCCTTCTTTGTCATAGATTGAATAATCGCTTCTACGTGAACAATTTGTTTGTCATCGAAGGATGCGTTCTGCAGTCCCTTCATCTTATTGGCACCAGGGATCATATTGACTATTTCATCCAGTGGCCCCATATTTTTCACTTGTTCCATTTGTTCAAGAAAATCTTCAAACGTAAATGACGCATTTCGCATTTTTGATTCGAGATCTTTTGCTTGTTTTTCATCTACCTGTGTTTGAGCTTTGTCAATAAGGCTCAACATATCTCCCATCCCAAGAATACGTGAAGCCATACGTTCTGGGTGGAAGGGCTCAAGTTGATCCAGTTTTTCACCCATACCTGCAAATTTAATAGGTTTGCCAGTTACTGCCTTAATAGATAAAGCAGCTCCTCCTCGAGTATCACCATCAAGCTTAGTCAATAGAACTCCAGTAATATCAAGCTGTTCATCAAAGCTTTCGGCAACATTAACAGCATCTTGCCCTGTCATCGCGTCGACTACAAGGAAAATTTCATCGGGTTCTACAGCATCTTTAATACGCTGCAGTTCTCCCATTAAATCTCCATCAACGTGCAATCGACCAGCCGTATCAATAATGACATAGTCATGGTGTTCTTCTTTTGCCTGTTCTACTGCTTGTTTTGCAATGTCCACTGGGTCGGCTTCCGTTCCTTGCGAATGAACAGGCATGTCTAATTGGCTCCCAAGCGTTTCTAATTGCTGAATGGCAGCTGGACGATAGACGTCAGCCGCAGCAAGAAGTGGCTGACGGTTATAACTTTTCCGCAGTAAATTTGCTAATTTACCAGTCGTTGTTGTTTTACCAGCACCTTGCAGTCCTACCATCATTACAACTGTTGGCGAGCGTTTAGATACAGCAATTTTACTTTCATTTCCACCCATTAACTCAGTTAGTTCATCTTTTACAATTTTAATAACTTGTTGACCAGGTGTCAGGCTCGACATTACTTCTTCGCCAACCGATCGTTCACGAATTCTCTTCACAAAGTCTTTGACAACCTTAAAATTAACGTCGGCTTCAAGGAGGGCAAGCCTTACTTCTCGACTCATCTCTTTTACGTCCTGCTCAGATACCTTCCCTTTTCCTTTAATCTTCTTTATTGATTGCTGTAAACGGTCGGATAAACCTTCAAACGCCATCGAAGGAACCCTCCTATTCTAAGTCTTGTAGTTGTTGAAGCCATTTTTGAATATTCCTATCATTCTCAGTTCCTCTTGAGGTCTCACCCATTTGTTGAAAAACCTTTTGTCGCTTATCAAATTTTCCATACAAATTTAGTTTTTTTTCATACTCCTCAAGCATAGCTTCCGTTCTTTTAATGTTATCATAGACTGCTTGTCTGGATACATTAAAATTCTCAGAGATCTCACCTAATGAGTAATCTTCTAAATAGTACAGATCCATATAATTACGTTGCTTTGGAGTGAGTAGAGACTGATAGAAATCAAGTAGATAATTGATACGTGTTGTTTTTTCAAGCACGCTATATTCACTCCTTGTTAAGTGAAATACCTTTACACTTGTAATAATAACTGAGATATTCCAGACGTGTCAAGGCTTTAAAATTCTTCTTCTTCATTTTCTTGATCTTCAATCATATCAGCAAATAATCCATATACAAACGCATTAGCATCGAACGTTTCTAGATCAGTTACTTTTTCCCCTAACCCAACAAGCTTAACAGGGATTTCTAGTTCATTACGAATGGCTAGCACGATACCGCCTTTCGCTGTACCATCAAGTTTTGTTAACACGATACCTGATACATCCGTGGATTCTGAAAATGTTTTTGCTTGGCTCATCGCATTTTGTCCAGTTGTTGCATCAAGAACAAGTAAGACTTCATGTGGAGCACCAGGAATTTCTCTTTCAATCACTCGTTTCACTTTTGATAATTCATTCATGAGATTTACTTTATTCTGCAAACGGCCAGCCGTATCACAAATTAATACATCAGACTTTCGAGACTTCGCTGATTGGATCCCATCATAAATGACAGCCGCAGGATCACTGCCTTCGGTATGTTTTACGACATGAACATTCGCTCGTTTGCCCCATTCATCGAGTTGTTCAATGGCACCAGCTCTGAATGTGTCTCCTGCTGCTAAAGTAACTTTCTTTCCTTCAGATTGTAATTGGTGAGCAAGTTTTCCGATCGTCGTTGTTTTACCAACACCATTAACACCAACAATAAGGTAAACCGTTAAACCTTCAGGATTCTGTTTTAATTCTTCAATATTTTGTTGATTATCATTTCCGTAGTATAGTTCTACTAGTTTTTCTGAGATCACTTCTTTAACTTGTTTTGTATCTTTAATATTCTGACGTTTCACTTCCATTTCTAACTCTTCAATGATCTCCATTACAGCACTCACGCCAACGTCAGCAGATATTAACACTTCTTCCAACTCTTCAAAGAAATCTTCATCAACTGTACGATAGCGAGCGACAAGATCATTAATTTTACTTGTGAAAGAATTTCTTGTTTTAGCTAGACCGTTTTTAAATTTAGAAGCAATTGATTCCTCTTCTTGAAGAGGCTCTTCCTCTCCTTCTGAGGGAAGTGTTGGTTCTTCATCACTTGGTATCTCTTCTTCAACACTTTCTGTTTCCCCCTCTAGCTCAGAAGTAGAATCATCCGCTTCTAATTCACTTTCCTTTTCTACTTCTAGTTCTTCTTTACGCTCGTCATTTTCTTCTTTTCCCTCTGGTTCTACTACAAATTTTTCTTTTAGTTTTTTAAAAAAACCCATAAAACCTTCCTCTCTATACGCCCATTAAATTAGGTGTTTCTTCTAAGCGGACTGATACTAATTTGGAGACACCGGACTCTTGCATCGTTACCCCGTAAAGTACATCAGACTCCTCCATTGTACCTTTTCGGTGAGTAATAACAATAAACTGCGTTTGTTGACTAAACTCTTTTAAAAAACGCGCAAAACGATCGACATTTGCTTCATCCAAAGCAGCTTCTACTTCATCTAGCACGCAGAATGGGACAGGACGCACTCTTAAGATGGAAAATAAAAGGGCAATGGCTGTTAGTGCTCGTTCTCCACCAGAAAGCAAACTTAAATTCTGTAATTTTTTACCAGGTGGTTGTGCAACGATATCAACGCCGGTTTCTAACAAATCCTCTGGATTTGTTAGCTTAAGGTCCGCTTGTCCACCTCCGAATAGCTCTTTAAATACTTGTCCAAACTCACCTTTAATTTTAGTGAAGGTATCTTCAAACCGTCGTTTCATCTCATGATCCATCTCAGCAATAATTGAATGGAGCGTATTCTTCGCTTCTAGTAAATCAGATTGCTGTCCCGTTAAGAAGTCATAACGTTCTATAATTCGGTCGTATTCATCAATGGCACCAAGATTCACTGTGCCTAACTCCTCTATTGCTCGCTTTATAAGTTTTACTTGGGTAGAAGCTTCTTCAATATTCTCCACCCGTGGATATTCTGTCTGAGATTTTTCAAAAGTTGTGACGTACTCGTTCTGTAAGTAACTAAGCATATTTTCAAGTTCTACATCAAGCCGATTGGTTTTCACTTCTTTCTGTTGAATATCTTGAACAAAATTTTGGTGAGAGCGTTTAACTTCTTTTAGCTCTCTTTCCTCATCTTGTACAGATTGTGACATATCGTTCCTCTCTTGGCGTCGTTCCTGAATGTGTTCATATGTTGTGTTCTTTCTTCGTTTCGTTGTTTCAATATTCTCTGTTACCTCTTCTTCAGTTTGGTTAGAATCAACCACTTCTATAAGCTGAGTATAGGATTGTTGATTTTGTTTAAGAAGCTCCTGAAGTTTCTTAAGTTCTTCATTGGTTCGATTGGCTCTCTCCTGCTGATTACTAACTGCTGAGTCAAGCTCAACAAGCTCCATTTGCAACTGCTGATGTCTTTCACGAAGTTTCTCTGCATCCTCTTTTTGCTGATCTTTCGTCTGGGTTAGTTGGTCAATTCTAGCCTGTACCTCTTCTAACTTACTGTTTAAGTCATTCAATTGCTTATCTAAAGTTAGTAAACGTTGATCGGTTTGTTTCTTATCGTTTAAATACTGTGATTGATCCTGATCAAACATCATTAATTGATCATTCAAATGGTCCAGCTTTATTTTTAACTCTCTTTTATAGGACTGATTTTCAAATTCACTATTCTTAATCTCGGCAAGTTGTGCTTCTTGTTTTTGAATCTTTGTCGTTTGATCCGTTATTTTCTGTTTTAAAACTTGGACTTTCTTCTCTACATCTTTCGCTTTTGCATCAAAGGTCGTAATCTTTTCAGTAAGCTCCTGAAGTTCTTTTTCTCTTGTAAATAAGGATTGATTGGATTTTTTCTGAGCGCCTCCCGACATTGAACCTCCCGGATTAACGACATCTCCTTCGAGAGTGACAATCCGGAATTTTCGATTCAGGGCTTTCGCAATCGCATTAGCGCTTTCTAATGATTCGGCTATGACAATATGTCCTAGCAAATGCCTAATCGCTGAGTTAAACTGCTGGTCATATTGAATGAGATCAGCGGCTATTCCAACATAACCTTCCTGCTGAGAAAGGGTGGCAGCAGCTTGTCCTTGTATCGACCTTGGTTGAATGGTGGTTAGCGGTAAAAGGGTCGCCCGTCCTTTATTGTTTTTTTTAAGCCAATGTATAGCGTGACGACCGGCTTGTTCATCACGAACAATGACGTGTTGGGCCTGAGCACCCAACGTCGTTTCTATAGCTGTGAGAAGACGTGCTGGAATATCTATAACTTCAAGCACAGCTCCTTCGACACCTTGAATTATATTTTTTTCACGAGCCTTCAAAATTTCTCTAACACCATGATAATAACCAGAAAAATCCTCGCGTAAATCTTCCAACATTTCTTTTTTGGAGCGCAGTTTTTCTAAATATTGATAGCCCTGATAAAGTTTTTGCTGCCATTCTTCGTAAGCTTGTTCATTTTCAGTTCCATCTTTTTGTAGCTTTTCAACATCCTTTTCAAGCTGTTGGCGTTGTTCGGTCTCTTGTTCGATTTTCTCGTTAAGTTTGGCTAAAGATGTCTGGAACTTTTCCCTTTCCTCATCTAATTCTGTAAACTTTCCTTGCTGAACACCTTTTTTATTGTTGATTTGTACGAGTTGTTGTTCAAGCGATTGTTTTTCATTACGCTTAGCTGCTTGTTCATTAAGTAAGTCAATATATTCACTTTTATAATCTTCAATTTGAGCTTCCGTATCTTCTGCTCCCTGGCGAAGGGCTTCATTTGTGTGTTTTACCTTTGAGTTAGCTTCTTGTCTCTGTTGTTTTAAGTTATTTAACTTCTCGGTTTCGTTCTTAGCGGTATCTTTTAAAGATGTGACTTGTGTAGAAAGCTCTTCATATTCCTCTTCAAGTTTAGATTTATTTTCGGAAAAATGCTTATGCCGTTCTTTCATCAGCTCTTTTTTTCCTTCTAAATTCTCAAGTTCTTGTGTAAGAGAGAGCAACGTTTCTTGTAGATCTTCAAGTGACTCATCTAATGCGGTAATATGATCCCGCTTTTGCTCAATGGAAGTTTCCCTCTTCTGTATCTTCGTTTGCAGCTCTGTTTCTCTGCTTTTGATTCCTTCGAGTTCCTTTAGCAACTGTTGCCATTCTTGATGGATTGTTTCAATTTGAGTAACTAGTAAAGAAATTTCTATTTGTTTAAGCTCATCCCTTTTATCAAGGTAATCTTTCGCAACTGAAGCTTGCTCTTTTAGCGGCTCCAGCTGTCCGTTAATTTCATGAATAATATCTTGCACACGACTTAAATTTTCCTGTGTTTCAAATAACTTATTCTCGGCTTTCTTTTTTCGCTGTTTATATTTAAGTACACCTGCCGCTTCTTCAAAGATTGAACGACGTTCTTCTGCTTTTGAACTAAGGATCTCTTCCACTTTCCCTTGGCTAATAATAGAGAAAGCTTCTCGACCAAGTCCTGAATCCATAAAAAGATCGACGATATCTTTAAGTCGACACGATTGGTTATTAATATAAAATTCACTCTCTCCTGAGCGATAAACTCTTCTCGTGACACTGACTTCCTGATAATCAAGAGGGAGTGTATTCTGATCATTATTTAAAGTAAGAGTGACCTCTGCCATATTTAATGCATGTCTCGTATCACTTCCTGCGAAAATTATATCTTCCATTTTTGTTCCACGTAGAGATCGGGCGGATTGCTCTCCTAGCACCCATCTAATCGCATCAGTAATATTACTCTTTCCACTGCCATTAGGTCCTACTACTGAAGTCACACCAGAAACGAAATCTACTGAAATTCGCTCAGCAAATGATTTAAATCCAACGGTATCTAATCGTTTGAGGAACATACTCATCCTCCTGTATATTTAACAAATCTAACTAATTTAACCTATCTATTCTATCATAAACTCTTTCATTTCGGTAGGATTGAGTAATTAACTACTCGTCATTCATTATTAAGGGTTTTAAAAATTGTAAAAATAATTTATTATATAGATAATACGTGAATGTATATTTGAGGAGGAAAATTGTGAGTCTTCAAGAACCTACAAAAGATAATTTAAGTACGATCATTGGTGACATGGCATCTCGCCTGCAAGTAGTCAATCGGTCGATTATGGATCCAGATGATTATGATTTAGACAAGTATGATGAGATTAAATCTCTCCATGATATTATTCAGGCTAAAGGTCAGTTAAGTGTATCTGAGATTCAAGCTTTTGTTCAAGAATTAGGAAATTATCGAAAATAATTTCACACAAAAAGGACCGTGTAGATGATTGATCATCTATACGGTCCTTTTTATCCCTAACGAACGAGGAAATGTAAGTAAGAGAACTTGCAGAGCAACTGCTCTAGAGCAGAAGCACCCCAATCTTTTAAATGGCTCCCTGATTAATGAGAGCTTGTTGAGCAGCTTTTTGCTCTGCTTCTTTTTTAGTTCTTCCTACTCCAATCCCCACCGTTTCTTCCTGGACACTCACGTGAGCAATAAACTCTCTGCTATGAGCTGGCCCTCTTTCTTCTACGATCTCATATTCAATTTTGCTATTTCTATCGCGCTGAATATACTCTTGCAATTGACTTTTAAAATCCATCGCATGCGAAAAAGCACCACTTTTGATTTTAGGATACACATAGTTTTCAAGAAATTCAACGACTTGCTCAAAACCTTGATCAAGATAGATAGCACCGATGAAAGCCTCAAATACATCCGCTAAAAGAGCTGGACGATTGCGCCCTCCAGTCAATTCTTCTCCTTTCCCAAGTAGAATTAAATCTTGGAAATTAAGGTCATTAGCAAATTTTACGAGAGAAACCTCACAAACGATGGATGCGCGAAACTTAGTTAACTCTCCCTCAGCCATCTCAGGAAACTCACGGTATAAGTATTGGGAAACCCCTAACTCAAGAACAGCGTCCCCTAAAAATTCTAATCGTTCATTATCTTTGCGATCCGTCTTGCGATGCTCATTCACATAGGATGAATGGGTAAATGCTTGTTCCAGTAGTGAAATGTCTTTAAACTTTATATTGACTTTTTCTTGGAAACTGGAAAAATCCTCCATAATTCATCTTGTCCTTTACTTTTTAATCTTAAATACAGGAAAGGCTGCCTGTACTAAACAGACAGCTAATCCAAATTTACGACACGCTGTTTATGTAATTAACAGCACTGCCTACTGTATTAATTTTCTCAGCTTCTTCATCTGAGATTTCCATATCAAACTCGTCCTCAAGCTCCATCACTAATTCAACAACGTCAAGAGAATCTGCTTCTAGGTCGTCTTTGAAGGAAGCTTCCATTGTTACTTTTGCTTCGTCAGCATCTAGACGGTCGACAATGATTTTTTTTACACGTTCAAATGTATCTGCCATAGGAACTTCACCTCCCTTCAGTAATTATAGTAAATTTCAATAATAAACACCAGACTAATTTCACATTACCATTCCGCCATCAACATGAATGGTTTGCCCGGTGATATATTCTGCGTCATCAGAAGCTAAAAACCGTACGACACGAGCGATATCATCACCTTTACCTAAACGACCCAACGGAATCATTGAAAGCATTTGCTCACGCTGATCATCCGTTAATTGATCGGTCATATCAGTGGTAATATAGCCAGGAGCTACAGCATTTACGGTAATGTTTCTAGACGCAAGTTCTTTTGCATTTGACTTAGTTAAGCCAATTACTCCAGCTTTAGCAGCTACATAATTAGCTTGTCCAGCATTTCCAGAAACACCTACTATTGACGAAATGTTGATAATACGTCCGTGCTTTTGTTTCATCATTTGTCTAGTTACACCTTTAGTACAGACAAATACCCCTTTTAGGTTTGTGTCGATCACGTCATCAAATTCTTCTTCTTTCATTCTCATTAGCAAATTATCACGAGTAATCCCTGCATTATTAACGAGAATATCTAACTTACCAAATTGATCTACGACTTCTTTGACCATTCGCTTCACGTCTTCGGAATTAGATACATTAGCTTGTATTTTAATAGCCTCTCCGCCGTTCTCTTTAATTTCCTGAACGACAGCTTCTGCCTTATCTTCACTTCCTGAATAATTGACTGCAACAGCAGCACCTTGATCCGCCAATTCTAATGCGATAGCACGTCCAATTCCTCGTGACGCTCCGGTAATGAGTGCAACTTGTCCTTTTAACATTACGAATCCTCCCTATACCATTGTATGAAGCTATTGAGTGTTTCAGAGTCCTGTACTGAAAAAGTTTTTGTCCGTCTGTTCACTTTTTTCACAAGTCCGCTCAACACTTTACCATGACCAACCTCAACAATTGCATCAAGATCCATCTGAACAAATTCTTCTAATATTTCTTGAAATCGCACAGGGGAATAGAGTTGCTCAATAAGCATTTTTTCTATTTCGGCAGACTCTGTTACAGGTTGAGCCGTAACATTTGCGTAAACAGGTATTTCAGCATCAATTATTGTAGAGTTTTTAAGGTGAACAGCAAATTCTCCACTTGCTGGCTCCATCAGTCGGGAATGGAACGGTCCACTTACATTTAACGGAAGGACTCTTTTCGCTCCTGCATCTTTTAATTGTTCAGAAGCATTCTCTATTCCTTTTGCCGTTCCAGAGATAACAATCTGTCCAGGACAGTTAATATTTGCTAAATCAACAGGTTCATTTTCATCCAATTGCAGTAATACTGCTTCAATATCCTCTTTAGCTAGCCCTAAAACAGCTGCCATTGCACCTTTACCAGTTGGGAATGCCTCTTCCATTAATTTGCCTCGCATATGAACGAGTTGAACAGCCTCAATCGGACGGATTGATTCAGCCGTTACAAGAGAGCTATACTCACCTAAACTGTGGCCTGCCGTTGTCACAGGATTAGCACCTTCCGCTTTTAGGATATGTGCGATTGCCACACTGTTTAATAATAATGCAGGTTGGGCATTTTCTGTTTTTGTTAGTTCTTCTTCAGGACCTTCAAACATAAGAGAAGTTAGTGAATAACCAAGAGCTTGATCGGCTTGGTCGAATAACTTTTTTACTTCTGGATAGTTTTCATACATTTCTCTTCCCATCCCGACAGCTTGGGACCCTTGTCCAGGAAAAATATAGGCAACTTTCTTCATAATTCTCCTCCTTCGTCCTGCATTTCTTTTAGTGTTTCTTCTATTGTACCTGTGACATCTTTTTCAATCATATGGCACGCTTGTTTTATGGCATTATATATTGCCCGATCATTCGATGATCCATGAGCTTTAATAACAGGTGCAGCTAAACCAAACAAACCTGCTCCACCGTATTCAGAGTAATCGAGTTGTTTCTTTAAACCCTTTAAGTCGCTTTTCACTAAAGTAGCAGCAAACTTCGTTTTAAAGTTCGACATAAAAGTAGATTTTATCATAGAAAACATTGTAGATGCTGTGCCTTCTATTGTTTTAAGTGTCACATTTCCTGTGAATCCATCAGTGACTACTACATCCGCTATTCCGTTTAGTAAATCTCGAGATTCAACATTTCCAATAAAGTTTATTGGAGCATCTGACATTAATTCAAAGGATTTTTTCGTCAGTTCACTGCCTTTCCCATCTTCAGTTCCAACATTTAATAATCCCACGCGAGGTGATTGAACCCCTCTGACCTTCTCACTATAAATGGAACCTATAATGGCATACTGCAATAGGTGAGTAGACTTAGCATCTACATTTGCCCCAACATCAAGCATTAAAAAGCCTCTGCCATCTTCTGTTGGCAGAGTTGGACTGAGTGCTGGTCGTTCTACTCCATCTAAACGTCCTATTCCAAATAAACCGGCACTCATTAAGGCTCCTGTGTTACCTGCAGAAATACAACCATCTGCTCGACCTTCTTTTACCTCTTTAGCCATTAAAACCATTGATGCTTGCTTCTTTTTGCGAACAGCTCGGACAGGTTCATCATCGGCAGTTATTACCTCAGTCGTATGTATAATTGTGATTTGGTCTGATTTACTTATATAAGGTGTGATCTTTTCTTCATCACCTATTAAAGTGATTTCAAGATTGTTCATAGATGATACAGCTTGTACAGCACCTTTTACAATTGCTTCAGGAGCATGATCCCCTCCCATTGCATCAATTGCTAATCTCATTCCTCATCCATCTCCTTTGGGTCATTTTCACGGTACATTTCAAAGGACCCAGCAAATACTTCTTCATTCTCAACGTAACTATGGACATGTACAATAGTACGTCCTTTAGTATCTTCACCTCTAACAACCGCCTTCGCAACCACACGTTCACCAAACTTGACAGGGCGAGTGAATCGAATGGAAGATCCTGCCGTAAGAACAAGATCTTCATTTATAACTGCAACAGCTAGTGAGTTGGCTTGGGCAAATAAGTGGTGCCCCCTCGCAATATTGTTCCTAGAAAACACATGTTCTTGTTGGATGTCCAATATTGAGATGGCACGCTGATCCAATTCCAAGTCAACGACCTCACCTATGACTTCTTCTATAGGTAAAGCTTTAACGGTACCATTCCATTCATGAGTAGCAACAGACTTTATTCTCTGCCGCAGTTCAGGTATCGAGAGTTCCATCCGGTCCAAACGAATGGTTTGAATACTTACATCAAAACGTTTTGACAATTCTTCATCTGTAATAAAAGGAGTTTCTTCTATTGTTTCTTTCAGTTCACTTTGTCTCATTTGCTTTGATCGCTTCATGATGCTTCCCACCGTTCAATCGTCAAATTTCAATTTATGACTAGGTACTAATAGTAATATATAATACCTTATACGTTTACGCAAGGAAAGAGTCATAACGAAAAAAACAAGTCTGTTAACAGAACAGACTTGCTCCTTCAATCTAATACTTTACCTAGAATATGTTCATCCTGCTCAATGATCTGTTTAATTTTAGCATATCTCTCATCATTATAAAGTGAATCATTTGAAATGATCTCAGCAGCATCTTGCCTAGCTGTTTCTAAAGCTCGGTAGTCGTGAACCATATCACCAACCTTAAACTCCGGCATACCGCTCTGCTTTCGACCAAAGAAGTCTCCGGGTCCTCTAAGTTTTAAGTCTTGTTCAGAGAGTTCAAATCCATCGGTTGTCTCTGTCATAATCCGCATTCGTTCTTTTCCTACATCTCCTTTAGGTTCCGCCAACAAAATGCAATAACTTTGATCAGCCCCTCTACCCACACGGCCCCTTAACTGATGGAGCTGGGAAAGCCCAAAACGATCTGCGTCATGAATTACCATGACCGTTGCATTCGGCACGTTGACCCCGACCTCTACCACTGTCGTGGAAACTAATATTTGTACTTCATTTGAAGCGAACTGTTGCATTACTTCTTCTTTCTCATCATTGGATAACCTTCCATGCATAAGACCTACTTTCACATTAGGTTCATACACTTCAGCAAGTTGATTATACAAATCAACTGCATTTTGAATATCTAATTCATCGGATTCCTCAATAAGCGGACAGATGACGTAAGCCTGATGGCCTTGGTTCACTTCTTTTTGGATAAAAGCCAAGACCCGTTCAGTTATTTGTCCTTTCACCCAGTAGGTATCGACAGGTTTTCGTCCAGCAGGCATTTCATCAATAACCGACACATCCATATCTCCAAAAGCTGTTATCGCTAGAGTACGCGGAATCGGAGTGGCCGTCATAAATAGCATATCGGGATGTAACCCCTTATCTCGTAAGGTACGCCGCTGATTGACTCCGAATCGATGTTGTTCATCAACGATCACAAAACCTAAATCATTAAAATCTACTTCATCTTGAATGAGAGCATGCGTCCCTATGATAAGATCTACCTTGTGACCCTTAATCTGTTCGAGGATTTCTTTTCTTCTTTTTCCTTTTACCGACCCGGTTAATAATACGATCCGAATGCGTTCCCCAAATACTTCTTTTAATGAGGCTGCGTGTTGTTCAGCTAATATCTCTGTAGGAACCATTAATGCGGTCTGTTTACCTGTCGTGATCGATGCATATAAAGCAATAGCAGCGACTATTGTTTTTCCTGAACCCACATCCCCCTGCAATAAACGATTCATGCGATAGGGGTTTTTCATATCTTTTAAGATTTCTGCAAGTGAACGTTTTTGCGCTCCTGTTAGTGGAAATGGGAGAGTTTGTACAAATTGTGTTAATTCATTATTATCATAGTTTTGAGCATTGCCAGTAGTTGATTCTCTTTGCAACTTTCTCAATAGCTGCATCTTTACCTGAAAAATTAAAAACTCTTCATAAATAAAACGACGTTTGGCGTGTTTTAATAATACACGACTCTCAGGGTAATGCATTTGCCATAAAGCTCGCTTGCGTTCAGGTAATTTATAATTAAGTATGACGTTTTCCGGCAATATTTCGTCCACGTCTGATGCATACTCGTTTAACGCTTCTTTGATCACTTTTCTTAAAGTAATCAATGTAACGCTCTCCTTTAACGTATAAACAGGTTGAATCGGTTCCTGATTTTTTGCTAAACCTTTTTTATATTGACTCACCGTAACTTGAAGACGATTTTGATCCCATTTCCCAGTAACCGTTACTGTATCACCAGCAGACAATTGCTTTTTCGCAAAAGATCGATTAAACATGACTGCCTTAACGACGAATTGATCTACTTGTAAATTCATCGTCAAACGTGATTTCTTCTTTCCGTAAAATTGAACGGTAGGATCGGCTATTAGCTGGCCTTCAACTGTTGCTTTTTCATCGTGTTCAAGCTCGGTTAGTGGTTTGATCTCATAAGAGTCATACCGAAACGGAAAATAAAACAATAAATCTTGGATGTTAAACAGCCCAAGCTCATTTAAATGGGCTTGCAACTTTTCTCCGATACCTTTTACTTCACTTATGGATGAATCTAATATATTACTCATATTAATCCAAAGCATCCCCATAAACTTGTGCTTCAAGTTGCTTACCCGTTACAGTGGCAGCAAGTCCTCCTTGAGCCGTTTCTCTAAAGTCTGACGGCATACGCTGCCCCACCTTGTACATCGCATCAATAACTTCATCACAAGGGATTCGACTAGTTACACCAGCCAAAGCCATATCTGCAGCAACAACAGCATTTGATGCTCCCATCGCATTTCGTTTCACACAAGGAACTTCAACAAGACCAGCTACAGGATCACAAATTAACCCAAGCATATTCTTTAACGTAATAGCCATTGCCTCGGAAGATTGTTGAGGGGTTCCTCCTGCCATTTCTACAATTGCCGCAGCGGCCATACCAGCTGCCGAACCTACTTCTGCCTGACAGCCACCAGCAGCTCCAGAAATGGAGGCATTATTAGCTACTACAAAACCAAAAGCACCTGAAGTAAATAAATAGCGTACCATCTCTTCACGACTAGGGTTTAGTTGATTTTTTACAGCAAAAAGAGTTCCAGGTACACAACCGGCGCTTCCCGCAGTAGGCGTTGCGCATATCGTTCCCATAGCCGCATTTACTTCGTTCGTAGCAACCGCCTTGCTCACAGCGTCCATTAATAGGTTTCCTGAAAGCGGCTCATGATTTCGCATATAATTTTGAATTAAAACAGCATCTCCACCTGTTAAACCACTGTGAGATTGTACACCTTTCAGCCCATCTTCTATAGCTTTTTCCATCACATCAAGATTGCGTTCCATTTGGGAATAAACTTGTTCCCTTGATAATTGTTTAACTTCCATTTCTTGACGGATCATAACTTCTGAAATTTGAATACTTTCTGTTTCTGCACGACTTACCAATTCCGCAACATTTTTAAACACTCGATAACCCCTTTCTTAAAGACTAGTCCGAAATGCGAGCAACTTGTGTAATGTGGTCCGCCCGCTCTAGTTCATTTAAAACAGTATCTTCTATATTCTGATCCACTTCAATAACCATAAGGGCTTGTTCCCCCTCTGCTTTTCTTGATACTTCCATGCGTCCTATATTAATTTCATGGCTTGCTAGTATAGTTGTAGCCGAGGCAATAGCACCGTATCGGTCATCATGAATAAGTAGAATTGCTGGATGGCTCCCAGACAATCTTAGTTCAAATCCATTAAGCTTCGTAACTTCAGCTTTTCCCCCACCAATGGAAATACCAACAAGCTCCAGTTCAGCTTTCTTATCACCTATAACAATTCGGGCTGTATTGGGGTGATCCATTTGAGCTTGTTCTTCATAGAATTGGATGATCATCCCTAATTCTTTCGCAGTTTCAATCGATGATCGCATTCTCGTATCATCTGTATCATAGTCTAACAATCCCCCTATAATAGCCACGTCCGTACCATGGCCTTTATAAGTTTGTGCAAAAGATCCATACAAATGAATATGAGCATACTCAGGTTGCCTACCAAATAAATGTCTGGCCGCACGTCCGATCCGAGCAGCTCCAGCCGTATGTGAACTTGAAGGACCAATCATCACAGGTCCAATAATATCGAATACTGATCTATATTTCACAATGTATCACCATCCTTATAAACTCTAATTGCTACATCGTAAACGCTTTCCTCATCTTCTATTTACGTTATATATTTTATCATAATTCCAATAAATAACCTTAATATTTCCTAGAGTTATTGATTATAAAAGTTATAGCGAGTAAAATAAGCATTTGTGGGTTATTTAATAACCGGGTGGGAGAGGGATAATTTCATAGAGGAGAATACGATGCTCAATCAGCACAATTCTCAGTACAGCTTGCGCAAGGACCTAGTTGCTGGCCTAATCGGGTATTTCACGACAGTATATATAGTGGCCGTGAATAGTCAAATCCTTGAGGATGCAGGACTTCCACTCGAAAACGGAATGATTGCAACGATCCTTGCAAGTGCTGTTGGCTGTTTGGTCATGGCTCTTTACGCCAATGCACCTATGGTACTCATACCAGGGATGGGCGTTAATGCGTTATTTGCATACTCCATTGTTGAAGGAAAAGGAATGGAATTTCAGGAAGGTTTAGCTGTTGTAATCATTGCAGCACTAATTTTTTTGATTACGGCTTTCACTCGCCTCGGAGACTGGCTTAAGCATGCCATCCCGGAGTCATTGAAACATTCGATCACTGTTGGTCTTGGTATGTTCCTAACATTGATAGGCCTAGAAAAAGGTGGACTCGTTGTAAAAGGAGAACACTCCTTGATCACACTAGGAAACCCTTCATCTGCCCTTGTGATCACAAGTTTACTCACATTATTTGTAGCAGTTTTTCTTTTTGCAAAAAATGTACCAGGAAACTTTTTAGTGACGATGATTGTCGGTACCATTATTGCCCATTTTACTGGCCTTCTAGAAGGCCCTGGACGCGCGATATCACTAAGTGGTCAAGAGTGGGTTTTTCTTCCTTCATTTAGTAGTCTTTCAGAAGTTAGTTTCTGGATGGCCGTTTTTCCATTAGCTATCGTTCTCATTTTCGAAAATATGGGATTGATTCATGGTCAACTTGACATGTTAAATCAGGAGAAGAAATACAAAAAATCCTATCAAGCCACAGCTTTTACAGCTTTGGCAAGCGGATTTTTCGGCACATCTCCAACCGTATCTTCAGCAGAGAGCGCAGCTGTCATTGCTTCGGGTGGAAAAACTGGTAGAGCCAGTCTTTTAATGGCCGGACTATTTATTGGAACCATTTTTCTGATCCCATGGATTTCTATGGTTCCTTCAACAGCAATAAGTCCGATTCTG
Organism: Halobacillus seohaensis; assembly: GCF_042663045.1. Taxonomy (NCBI): domain Bacteria; kingdom Bacillati; phylum Bacillota; class Bacilli; order Caryophanales; family Bacillaceae; genus Halobacillus; species Halobacillus seohaensis. Next base: position 146,315 of record NZ_JBHSZV010000013.1, read on the forward strand.
ATTATCGTAGGTGCTTTAATGGTTCAAAACATTAAAGAAATACCTTTGAATAATTTATCTGAATCTATGCCTGCCTTTCTCATTATTGTAATGATTCCATTTACTTATTCAATTGCTGATGGGATGGCCTTTGGTTTCATCGCCTATCCAATTGTAAAGTTTGCATTAGGAAAACAAAGAGAACTAACGGCTCCAGTCGTACTAATTGCCATGGTCTTTCTCGTTGAACTTATCATCCGCACCCTCGGACACTAGAAAAGTGGAAGTGGCCCGAAAGGCACGAAACGCATAAGCAAAACTCCGAAGTGAAACGATCTTTCTTCACGTAGGCGGATTGCTTATGTCGCGAGTGACTGGCCACTGAAACTGGACACTAGAAATGCGGAAGTGGCCCGAAAGGCACGAAACGCATAAGCAAAACTCCGAAGTGAAGCGATCTTTCTTCACGTAGGCGGATTGCTTATGTCGCGAGTGGCTGGCCACTGAAACTGGACACTAGAAATGCGGAAAACATTCTATCAGACTTGCACCTAGAGTAATGATTAAAAAAATACTAGACACAAAAAGGAGCATTCCCATACTGAGGAATGCTCCTTTTTCATCCTTTATTCAACAGCAAAAATATAAGAGTAAATCGGCTGTCCACCCTTATGTACTTCTACTTCAAGATCTTCAAAATGCTCCTCAAGAAAGGCCTCAAGCTCATTTATTTCATCCTGATCAACTTCTTCACCACTGATAATCGTCACAATTTCATCCTCATCTTCATCAATCATTGCTCGTAACAGCGCTTTCGCTGTTTCCAATTGATCCTTTTGAGTAGAGGAAATGTCACCATCTAGAATACCCATAAAATGGTCTTTTTCAATCGTCATTCCGCCTATTTGTGTATCACGAACAGCATAAGTGACTTGACCACTTTTCACTTCACTCATTAGGCTTGTCATTTCTGACTTATTCGCATCTAAATCTAAATCGGGGCTAAAGCCCAAAAGAGCACTCATACCTTGAGGAATAGTTTTGGATGGAATCACTGCCACTTCTACCTCAGCTAGTTCAGCAGCTTGTTCAGCCGCCATTGTTATATTTTTATTATTAGGTAAAATGAGAACATGTTTTGCGTGGGCTTGTTCGATCGCTTGCGAGATATCCTTTGTACTAGGATTCATCGTTTGTCCACCTTGAATAACGACGTTGGCTCCAAGGCTTTCAAAAAGTTTCTTTATACCGTCGCCCATAGCAACCGTTACTATTCCATAGTCCGATTTTTCTTTAGGCTGACGATTCTCTTTGCTTCCAACAATAGAAGTGTGTTGCTCACGCATATTTTCAATTTTCATGTTGATAAGACTTCCATAACGCTGTCCCATAGTCATAGCTTCCCCAGGATACTCTGCATGGATATGGACTTTGATCAGTTCTTCATCGGAAACAACTAAGAGAGAATCACCATGTTCACTAAGTTCTTCACGGAACGCCTCTTCATCATAAGGCTGTTTATTTAGTTTCTCCTGTTCAAACTTAACCATAAATTCTGTGCAATACCCAAATTCAATTTCTTCTGTTTTCATAAAACTCTGAGCTGTTTTATGGTGTTCTGCGTTCACCATATCTTCCATCGATACTTGTGAAGAAGCTTCTGGTAACTCTTCTCCTTTTAGATTAGCCAAGAACCCTTCATAAATAGTTAATAATCCTTGCCCACCGCTATCAACAACTCCCACTTCTTTTAAGACAGGAAGCAAATCTGGTGTTCTCTTCAAAGACTCTTTGGACGCTTTCGTGACTCCTTGCATAAAAGCAATAACATCTTCTTCTTGTTCTGCCAACTGAGCAGCTGCTTCACTTGCTTCGCGAGCTACCGTTAGAATCGTACCCTCCACGGGTTTCATAACGGCTTTATATGCGGTATTCACCCCACCTTGTAGAGCATCTGCTAGGTCTTTTGTTGTTAATGTTTCTTTTTCTTCCACAGCTTTTGAAAAGCCACGAAATAACTGGGATAATATAACCCCGGAGTTGCCACGAGCTCCCATAAGCAATCCTTTGGCTAGAGCCTGGGAAACAATACCTGCATGATTTTCGCTTATTTTTTTAACTTCTTCAGCGCCTGAAGTCATTGACAAATTCATATTTGTACCGGTATCACCATCTGGAACAGGAAACACGTTCAAAGCGTCGATCATTTGGGAATTAATTTTCAAATGATGGGCACCTTGTAACACCATTTCAGCTAGCTTTGTACCGTTTACGTTTCTTAAGGTCACACTTTTTTCCTCCTTTGACTACACCAGGGCTCTAGTCGTTCGTTACCCGGACACCCTGAATGAAAATGTTTACAGAGTTTAAGGATAAACCTACGTTCTTGCTCAATGTGTATTTCACTTGAGATTGAACATTGTGAGCCACTTCTGAAATTTTAGTACCGTAACTTACTATAATGTACATATCAATGTGTAAATGTTCTTCTTCTTGTCTAACCACTACACCTTTTGAAAAATTCTCACGTCTTAGCATTTCTGCCAACCCATCACGAAGTTGATTCTTAGATGCCATCCCCACTATACCATAACACTCTACAGCAGCACCTCCAGCAATCGTAGAAATTACATCGTTGCTAATTGTTATATGACCATATCTATTATGAAGATCTACAGACATATGAATCCTCCTCTATACTCGTCATCTTCGTGGACTTATTATAACACAAAACCGCATAGGCAATAGCATTGTATGTAACTACCTATAAACCCATATTACACTTTGAAACAATTAGGTTTACCTGTCAAGAGAAATTTCTTGATATTTATTGCTCGGCGTATTATTGCATTTACTTTTACGATATGATACATTTATTAAGTGTTTTTAGATCTTTGTAATGTAACAGGAGGGATTCACATGTCACGTAAATGTGTCGTATCAGGTCGTAGCACAACTAGTGGTAATAACCGCTCTCATGCTATGAACGCTAATAAACGTCAATTTAAAGCAAACGTACAAAAAGTACGTATTCTCGTCGATGGCAAGCCTAAGAAAGTTTATGTTTCTGCTCGCGATCTTAAGTCCGGTAAAGTAGAACGCGTTTAATGAAGCAACAAAAAAGCACCCTTTAAAGGGTGCTTTTTTGTTATTCTTTTTTAAATGTTCCAATAAGGGCCCGTACCATACCTCCGAGAAAACGCGGGAGTTTGATCGTATAAAATTTCATGAGCCTCCTCCTCAACATATAAAGCTATAAGTGCTGGAATCCCTCTATTAAAATAAGTCTTTACTTCTTATTACTAACACTATGCCTTTGCTAAATGAAAAAGTACCATGATCTTTAATCAAATAATTTGAAATACACCTTGTCGATCCAAAAGATAAGTGGGCTTCCTTTAATGGATAATAAAATCCTTGTAAACTTAACTGATGAACATCTAAGGTAACAGGCAAGAAGGACACATAGGGATAATTATTGTCCTGTTGTATTGTATGTATGCCATCGCCAACTAATTCCACACGATTCTGTAGATCGATAATTGTAGCCCGAATTCCCGATTGCCAGATTGGATATAAAATTTGTATGTTAACGAGTGAATGATCGAGCCTCCCACCTGTAACACCAAACAGTAAAATTTCTTCGGCTTGAAAGCTTATAGCCTTTTTAATGGCTAACTCCAAGTCTGTCTCATTTTTCTCGTCAGGAAATGGATCAAAAATTTGTGCATGCTCTTTTATCACCTCTAAAGAAGACAAACTAACTGAATCAAAATCGCCAATTGCAATATCTAAAGGAATTTCATTTTCAATGATAACTTCTGATCCCTGGTCTGCCCCGATCCAAATCGTATTTTCATTTTCGAATTTTTTTAAATTAGGAATATATCTTTTAGGCCCTCCACCCACAATGGCATATCTCCTCTTCAATTTGCTCACTCCTTGAAAATTTATGGTTCTCTGACAAATGTGGTGATGGAGAATGATCTCCATCACCCTCATAGTTTGTTGCTTATGTCACCGCAACCTGAATACACTTCACTTTCCGCTGGTGACCCGTGAGGCCTCCTCGAGATAGTCAACCACGTGTTGAGATAACAAAGGATCATAAATCCTCTTCGGTAATTTGGTTCTCTCTTTACAGGAAAGGCAGGTCTACTTTCTTTTTTCTGTGTAGAGTCCTACAAATGTATGCCCAGGCTCCTGTTGAACATCCCATACCTTCATTTTCCTGTCTTTAATCCCCAACAACTCTTTGATAAAATGATCCGTGCACTCGTTCTCTCTCCTTTGCCTTTTTGTGTCGCAACTTTAGGGTCAAAAGAGAGAATAGAGTGCATTTTTTTATTCTCCTGAGCTACTGATAATCAAGCATAACCACCACTTTATAATAGTTTCAGGTAAGAAAAAAAGGACTCAAATACAGTTCGTAGATTTGAGTCCTCCTATTCAAATCGATTGTTTAATCTCGTCAATGGCTTGTTTCCGGTCTTCTTGATTGAATACCGCACTACCGGCTACTAATACATCCGCTCCTGCTTCTGTACACCACTTAGCCGTCTCTTTGTTGACCCCTCCATCAATCTCTATTTCATAAGAATAGTTATTTTCTTTACGCCAAGTATCGATTTGTTTTATTTTTGGAAGAACAGAAGATATGAAAGATTGTCCTCCAAATCCGGGATTAACAGTCATTAGTAAAACCAAATCCACCTCTTCTAGTATGGGTTTTATGGATTCAGCAGGAGTCGCTGGATTAATAACAACTCCCGCTTTCACATCATAACTCTTAATCAATTGAATGGTACGATGAAGGTGGGGACTAGTCTCTTGATGCACAGTAATGATATCCGCTCCTGCTTTCACAAACTCTTCAACGTATTGATCAGGATTCTCTATCATTAAGTGTACATCTAAAGGCAAGTTTGTTTTAGGGCGAATGCTTTCTACAATTAAAGGACCAATTGTAATATTAGGGACAAAATGGCCATCCATAACATCGACATGAATGTAATCTGCCCCTCCTGCTTCTACCTCTTTTATTTCTTTTTCTAAATTTGAAAAATCAGAAGCTAATATGGATGGTGCAATTTTTATCATATACTAATACCTCGGCTTTCGATTCTGGATTTCTTGAACAAAATGCATATAATGTTCATACCTTAGTTTAGATATGGTTTCATTGTCTACACCTTGCTTGACCGCACATTTAGGTTCCTTAAAGTGCAAGCAACCTCTAAATTTGCATTGGTCTTGAACTTGTACAAATTCCGGGAAACATTCACTCAATTCTTCTAACTGCAAATCACCAAATTCAAGGGAACTAAAACCTGGAGTATCAGCAACTAACCCTCCAGCCATTTCATACAACTCTACATGTCTTGTTGTATGCTTCCCTCTTCCTAAACTTTTTGAAATTTCATCGGTATCAATGTTTAATCTTGGGTCAATTGAATTAAGTAATGATGACTTTCCAACACCTGACTGCCCAGCAATTACTGTTGTGCGATTCGCCAATTGAGATTTAATCTGGTCCAGAGTGTTTTTCTCATAAACAGAAGCTAAAATCACTTCATACCCAATTTCTTCATATATTTTACGGTAATCCTCCATTTTCACAGCCACGGACTTGTCAATATGATCCATTTTCGATATTACAATGACAGGCTCCAGCCTTTTGGCTTCAATAAGAACTAGAAATCTGTCGAGTAACAAAGGATTGAAATCTGGATTCGTTGCTGATGTAACAATAAGTGCCTGATCCACATTCGCAATCGGTGGCCGAACAAACTCATTCTTACGATCTTGAATGGATAAAATGTATCCTTCTTTCATCGTTTCAGCTTGAAATTCCACTAGGTCCCCGACTAAAGGAGTTATTTTTTTCTTTCTAAACAACCCTCGGCCACGACACTGATACACAGCCCCTTCGTGAAACACATAATAAAATCCGCTCAATGCTTTTATGATTTTGCCTGTAGCCATTCATTCACCTACTTAGTATGGAACATTTTCTTCTTCTATTACTTCGTCGTCACGCAACACTTTATACGTTGCTTCTTCTTCAGGGGAAATTGTTAAGTCTATCTCAATCGTTGTATTCTCCGTGATGGTTTCTTCCATATAAACTTCTGAAATGCTGTTATTTTGGTCCTCTACATAAACAAGAATCTGTTGTTCTTCTTTATCAGACTCTTCATCAAATGGAACCTCTACTTGAATGGTTTTCTCATGAGGAGGTTCTTCTTGTGGCTCCTCTGGAAGTTCTTCTTCTTGTGTTTCTTCTTGCGGTTCTTCTTTAGGCCCTTCGGAAACAACTAAATTTACAGTCGAACCTTCTCTAACTTCAGTGAAAGATTCAGGATCTTGTCTAATCACTAAACCCTCAGCAACTTGATCAGAGTACTCCGTTGTCACGGAGGGGTTCAAATTGTTTTCGCTCAGATAGTCTCGAGCTGCTTCTTCAGACGAACCTTCTAAAGACCTTAGCGTAACTTTAGGCGGTCCTTGGCTGACGCGGAAAAAAACCTTAGTCTCATCGATAATTACTTCCTCTCCAGGCTGAGGCTGGATATGCTCCTCAATTTCTCCTTCTGGTTTATTCGAAGGTTCCTCAATTTTTAAAGGAGTAGCATATCCCTTTCTTTCAAGTTCTTCTTTAACTCGATTGTAATCTTGTCCTACGTAATCTTCAAATTTCACTCTTTCTTTTCCTTTAGAAGAGTATACGGTTACTTCTGATTCTTCTTTTATAACCATACCGGCTTCAGGATTTGTACGAATAACTAATCCATCTTCAACAGTATTTGAAAAGATAGGTTCTCGATTGACTTCTAAGTTTAAATCCGTCAACTCACTATAAGCTTCCTCAAATTCCATACCCTCAACATCAACCATTTCAACATCAGCAGGCTGTAGTATGCTAGGAACGATAAACAAGGCTGCAATTCCCGCCGCAGTTACTACGAGAAAAATGATAACAAGCCAGAGGAACCACCTTTTTTTCTTCTTGGGTTTATCCTTTGTCTTCTTATTTTTTTTTCCTTTTTGAACTGCTTCACTTTTTTTAGTAGTTTCTTTATCTTTACCATTATATTGATTGGTTGTATCATGGACAATCGTTTCTCCCTCGTTTTGATCTCCGAAATCTTCATCGGTAATCACAGGGATCGCTTTCGTTTTTTCTTCTTCCTCGTCCGCAGGAATAGTAAAAAGTGGTTCATCTAACCGATAAGGTTCAAGTGATGTATCTAAATCTTGTTCCATTTCCAAAACTGACTCATAGCGGTGAAAAGGGTCCTTTGTTGTAGATTTTAATACAATATTTTCAACACTTTGTGGCAGATCAGGAATCCACCGTTTTAAAGAAGGTGTATCATGCTGTAAATGCTTTAGTGCAATGGAGACGGGAGACTGACCTGAAAAAGGAAGCCGCCCTGTCAGCAATTCAAAAAAAACAATTCCAAGCGAGTAAATATCGGATTTTTTTGTTGCCATACCACCTCGTGCTTGCTCTGGTGATAGGTAATGAACCGAACCTAACACAGAATTCGTTTGTGTAAGAGATGTAGCACTCAACGCTGTAGCTATTCCAAAATCTGTTACCTTGACATGGCCGTAGTTGTCAACCAATATATTTTGTGGTTTTATGTCTCTATGAACAATTCCATTGTCGTGGGCATGAGAAATAGCTGAAGTTACTTGTCGCATAATATCGATAGCCTCTGATGGATCAATCGGGCTCTTTTGTTGAATATACTGCTTGAGGGTCATCCCATCTACATATTCCATTGCCATGAAATAAATATCATCTTCTTCACCAACATCATAGATTGTAACAATATTGTGATGAGCTAAACTTGTTGCGGATTGTGCCTCTCGATGAAATCTGGCGATAAACTCTTCATCATTGCCAGACTCCAAGCGTAACACTTTAATGGCTACTTCACGATCAAGAATGATGTCATGAGCAAGATATACGTTAGCCATACCCCCTCCACCGATCATTTCCATTACTTTATAACGATCATTGAGGAGCCGGTTACTCAACATTAGTCGACACCTTCTTTCGTGTCGGGGTCACTATGATGAACAATAGCCACCGTAATGTTATCCTCTCCTCCACGATCATTAGCTAGATCGACTAATGACTGATTATAATCCACCCAGTCACCACTATAATCCAATATCTTCTCAAGTTCATATTCTTCTATTTTATTAGTTAAACCATCAGAACAAAGCATTAACCGATTATCATGTTCAAAATCCAGGGTTACAATATCTGGTGATATATGTTCATCTGTCCCCAATGCCTTTAATAAGATATTTTTTCTAGGATGATGTTCTGCTTGTTCTTCTGATATTTGTCCGGAGCGAACAAGTTCATTTACGAGAGAATGGTCTTCTGTTACTCGTTTAAACCCATAACTATTCGCTAAATACACTCGACTGTCTCCAATATGACCAACTGATGCAAACTGATTAGAACAGATAGTGACTACAACTGTAGTTCCCATTCCTCTGCACTCTTCGTGTTCCCTTGAATGTTGCAGTATCACTTGATTCACTTCAGTAATTGCCTCTTCAAGCCATTTTTCTGCGATTTCTGGGGTTTCTATCATCGAAGTTTCATCCCATTTATTATGTAAGGTAGATACAGCTAGTTGACTAGCTACATCACCAGCCTGGTGTCCCCCCATTCCATCAGCAACGACAGCCAGGATTTGACCTTCTTCATTTTTATAAACACCGCCAGCATCCTCATTATGATTTCTAACTTTTCCTTGGTTTGATAAAAAGCTTCCAATCATGGTATTCACCTCGTCTCTTCATTACGTTTCCTAGCGCGTAGTTGGTCGAAATCAGCATCTACATGGTGATCTTCTTCTCGACAAAGCCAGACTTTTTCCTCAAAAACTTAAATATTTTTCTTTAGGGCGAGCAAAGGTATCACTCAAGTACCATTTTACAGGAACAAATTTGAGATTGCATTTTAAATGCCGAATTCTATCAGCGGCCCCTTTGGAATATGCTTGCGTTAACTTAAAGTTGCACACAAACAGAGTAACCATAATTGGGTTCTACTAGTACTATTTAATGAAATCATTATCATTTGTTTTAACGAGCCTTGTTTATATGATTATTATCAGTGTGAGTCAATGCTTGTTTTTAAGCTCTTTTTTTCTTCACAATTCTCGTAAGAAAGAAACCATCTGTATCCCACTGGTGTGGGAATATTTGCAGTCCTAGCTCACTTACCCCATATGAGTTTTGCAAGTGTTCGGGGAGTTCCTTGTGGAAGTTCTCATCCACCTCAAACTCTGGATGGGTTTCTAAAAAGTGTTGGATTGCAAGTTCATTTTCATGTTTATCGACTGTACACGTGCTATAGAGTAATTTACCATTCTCTTTTAAAAGGGGCGCAATACTAGATAATAAATCATCTTGAATCTTTCTTAATGAAAAGATATCTTCTTCCCGCTTATTATATTTAATATCTGGCTTGCCTCGTAACACTCCAAGCCCGGAACAGGGAGCATCTAGTAATATACGATCAAAGGATTCCAAATCGTGAAATGCACTTAATTCTCTAGAGTCAGCTTGATCGGCCTGGATCGAATGAAGCTGTAACAAAATAGCTTTTTCATTAACAAGGTTTGCTTTTTTCTTATGGAGATCATAGGCAAATACCGAACCAGTATCTTCGAGTTTTTCTGCAATATGTGTTGTTTTTCCGCCAGGTGCACTACACGCATCAAGCACTGCCATACCAGGTGTTAAACTCATCATTTCTGCAACGAGCATAGAGCTTTGATCCTGTATAGATATTTGACCATTTATAAAAAGAGGGTCGCTTAAAATATTCCCCTCTACAATAAGTAAGCCTTGTGGCGAAAACTGGCTCTTTTCCGTTTGTATTCCTCTTTCAGCCAATTGCTCGATAGCCTCTTCTCTAGATAATCGTAAAGTTTGTACTCGAACAGACATAGGCAAATGTTTTAAATTTTGATAACACATTCCTTCAGTAATTTCTAATCCATATTGATCAACCCAGCGCTTGACTAACCAATCGGGATGACTAGTTTCTATCGATAGTTTTTCGATTGGATTGTCGATCTCACCTATATCTCGAACACCATTCCGTTGGGTGTTTCTTAAGACACCATTGACTAGACTAGAAATTCCTTTATGACCTCTCTTTTTGGAAATTTCGACAGCCTCGTGTATGACTGCATGATCAGGGACACGTTCCAAATAAAGCATTTGATAGATGGACATATATAATAACCATTTAACCCACGGCTTTAATTTCTTATGCTTAGCAATATAGGGTTGGATTTGAAAATCAATTCTCAATTTATTTTGCAGCGTACCATATACAATTTCTGTTAAAAGGGCTCCATCTTTATGGGAAAGCTCATGTTTATTCATTTCTTGATCTAAGAGAACATGGCTATAACCGCCCTGTTCACCTACACGAGTCAAAAGTTCCAATGCTGCTTCTCTAAGTTGATATTTAGCCATCATGCTCCCCCAGTCGATCTCCAAGTTTCATCGATTGGCCAGCTCCATTCAAAAATGCTTGACCATTCATTCTCTTTTTGCCCGAAGGCTGAAGATCGGTAATTTTTAATGCTTGTCCATCACCAGTAACAACTAGGAAGCCATCTTCTTCAAAAGTCACTACAGTCCCCGGCTTTTGTTCAAAAACTTCATCCACTTTCACACTCCACCAAATTTTTAGTGGCTTGCCTTTCCAGTATGTAAAAGCAACAGGCCATGGGTGCATTCCGCGAATGTGATCGTAAATGGATTGTTGATCTTTCTTCCACTCGATCCGTTCTTGTTCACGCTTAATATTTGCAGCAAATGTTGCTTCCTTTTCCTCTTGCTTTTGCGGGGTGATCGCAGATGATAGTAACTGCGGTAGTGTCTCAAGCAATAATTGAGATCCTGCTTCTGCTAGCTTGTCATGCATTGTCCCAACGTGATCATTTTCCTCAATTGGAACTTTCACTTGGGTCAAAATGTCACCAGCGTCCAACTTTTCCACCATATACATAATCGTAACCCCAGTTTCTTTTTTCCCTTCAATAATCGAATAATGAATAGGCGCTCCTCCACGCAGCTCTGGTAAAAGTGAGGCATGAACGTTAATACATCCATAATCAGGATATGATAGTAGTGGCTCCGGCAGAATCTGTCCGAACGCGGCCGTTACGATCAAATCAGGTTGATAGTCTAGAACTTGATCATATTCAGACTTGATCTTTTCGGGTTGAAACACGGGAATATTCAATCTTTGAGCCGCCTGTTTTACTGGAGACGGTGTTAACGTTTTTTTACGACCTTTCGGGCGATCAGGTTGTGTGACAGCTAAAACAATCTCATAGTTGTTTTGAACCATCTGTTCAAGAACAGGAACAGCAAAATCTGGTGTTCCCATAAAAACGATTCTTGTCATGTTGAATAGGCTCCTTCCTTACATTAACTGATACGGTTGAAAATCAACTGTAATTTGCAAACCGTTTTCTTCTTTCATTTCATCTTCATAGTAGTGAAGAATCCGTTGAATTAATTTCCGTTGCTCAGGCTCGTCTTTATATTTTACCATGCATTGATAGCGATATCTATTGTTGATCCGCGTCAGTGCAGAAGGTGTCGGACCTAAAATATCTGCTTCTTCTGATAGTTTCTTTCTCATAAAGTAGACAATCTTTTGGGTGACCTCCTGTACTTTTAGCTGGTTCGGGTGGGAGATCGTAAATAATGTTAAGAAAAAATAAGGTGGATAATTGAATGCCTTTCTCAAGTTCATTTCTTCCTTGAAAAACTGTTCAAAGTTATATTCGCTCGCTAGTTGAATGCTGTAATGATCAGGTGTATAGGTTTGAATGATAACTTCTCCTGCTAATTTTTGTCTTCCAGCTCGTCCACTAACTTGTGTAATAAGTTGAAAAGTTTTTTCAGAAGCTCTGAAATCTGGAAGGTTAAGTAATGCATCTGCAGCGAGAACCCCTACTAGCGTAACATTTCCAAAGTCTAATCCTTTAGCTATCATTTGAGTTCCAAGTAATACATCAGCTTTTTTATTACCAAAATCATTTAACAGCCGTTCATGGGCCCCTTTTCTACTTGTAGTATCAACATCCATACGGATAATACGTGCTTCAGGTATCAGTTCCTGCAAAGCTTCTTCCACTTTTTGTGTGCCTGTTCCAAAATAACGAATGGTCTTACTTTCACATTCTGGGCATTCGTTAGGCATAGGCTCTTCATATGAGCAGTAATGACATTTTAATCGTTCCTGAATGCGATGATATGTTAGAGCAATATCGCAGTGTGGGCACTCCTTGACATGACCGCAATCCCGACACATGACAAATGTGGCGTATCCCCGCCGATTCAGAAATAAAACGGACTGTTCTCCCTTATTAATTCTGTCCTTTAGTTTATCCAACAATACACGTGAGAACATGGAGCGATTTCCCTGATGCAGCTCGTCTCTCATATCGATTAATTCAGTACTAGGCATCGTCGCATTGTTCATTCTTTTTTTTAAGGTTAACATCTGATAGTTGCCCTTAGCTGCCCGAGCATACGTCTCTAATGCTGGTGTTGCACTGCCGAGAACCACAGGACATTCGTGAATTTTCGCCCGCTCAATAGCTACGTCTCGCGCGTGATATCTCGTCCGATCTTCTTGTTTATAGCTAGATTCATGTTCTTCATCTATAATAATAATGCCGATATTTGTAAAGGGTGCAAATATTGCCGAACGGGCACCTACTACCACTTGCACTTCTTTACGCTGGATTTTACGCCACTCATCATACTTCTCACCTGCAGAAAGACCACTGTGCAATACCGCTACCTTTGATCCAAATCGGCCTTTGAAACGTTCTACCATTTGAGGAGTTAAAGCAATCTCAGGCACAAGCATAATCGCTTCTTGATCTTTATCTAAAACACGTTGAATCGATTGTAAGTAAATTTCTGTCTTGCCACTCCCAGTTACTCCATGTAATAAAAACACTTCATGCTTTTCCTCTTCTAGCCTATGTAAAATAGGAACAATCGCTACTTGTTGCTCTTCCGTTAACGGAAAAGGTAAAGTTCGCTCAAAATCTCTATGGGCATAGGGATCTCGCATAGTCTCTAGTTTATATTCCCTGATGTTCCCCTGTTTAATAAGTGGTTTTAACGAAGAAGCGGAGGTGTTTAAGATCGAAAGTAACTGTTTTTTAGGAAGGGGGTCTTGTTTTTCAATAAAATATTCTAAAATCGTACGTTGCTTCGTTGCTTGTTTAGGAAGATCAATTAAAGCTTCTTCCAATTCGATAGGCTCTAACAAAGGTGTAATCATCGTAGTCGTTTTTTTCGTTTCTCGACTTTTCACCTCGTAATGAACATCAACCCAACCCTCATCTATATACTTTCGTAACTGTTGATAGCTAAGCTCGGAGTTTACAAACTCTTGGTAATTTACTATATCCCGGCCTGCAAAAATATTTGTTAGTTCCTCTGGTAAAACTTCATCCGTTAATCGCCAAAGTTCTTTACGATATTTCGCTTTTAAAACTTGGGGCAGCATCACTTGTAAGCATGATACATAAAAACTCAACGTTTGTTTAGATAGCCATTTGCCAATTTGTAAAAGTTCAGGAGTAAGCGTAGGAGTAATGTCTAGAACATCCTCAATATTTTTTAGTTTATCGAATTCACTATGATCGGTTAGTGAGATCACATAACCTAAAATTTTTCGTGGACCAAAAGGAACAATGACACGCATTCCAGGCTGTACGATATTCACAAACTTTTCAGGTATTCCATAGTCAAATAATCGATTGGTATTTTGTGAAGGAACATCAACAATGACACGGGCTATATTCACAACGACTCACCAGTAACCTCATCAGCCACCTCTATTAATACCTTTCTTGCTAGATCATCTTTAGACATTAAAGGCAGAACAAGTCGTTTCCCTTCTTTTGTTAAGTAAATAGAAGCATTGGTATCATGAGCAAAACCAGTAGCTTCTTCAGAAACATTGTTCATAACAATTGCATCTAAATTTTTATTACGTAGTTTCTGTTCTCCATAATACTCAAGATCATTTGTCTCTGCAGCAAAGCCAACTAGATACTGCGTTGTTTTTGTATCACCAAGTTCCTGCAAAATATCACGGGTACGTTCCATTTCGACGGAATAGGCATCTGGTGACTTCTTCATTTTTTGCCCGAACGTTTGTTTAGGACGATAATCCGCAACTGCTGCTGATTTGATGACTATATCATTTTCTGCAAAACACGAGGTAACAGCCCTGTACATGTCTTCTGCCGATTTAACATCAATTCTTGCTACCCCAGAAGGTGTATCTAAGGAAACAGGTCCGGAAATTAAAGTAACCTCTGCTCCTAAATTTGTGGCTTGTCTGGCTAAAGCAAATCCCATTTTCCCTGTAGAAGGATTTGTAAAATAGCGGACAGGGTCGATTTTTTCTTGAGTAGGTCCGGCTGTAATTAACACTTTTTTTCCTTTTAATAACTTGGATTGCTCCATTTGGTTTTCTAATAACGTCACAATGGTTTCAGGGTCTTCAAGTCTTCCCTTACCTACATAACCACACGCTAAATATCCCTCTCCAGGCTCAATAAATCGGAATCCCCACTGATCGAGCTGCTTCAGATTGCTCAATACAGCTGGATGGCTGTACATATGTACGTTCATTGCTGGAGCAATATAGACAGGGGCCTCTGTTGCAAGTAATGTCGTCGATAGCATGTCATCAGCTATACCGTTCGCTAATTTTCCAATTGTATTAGCGGTGGCTGGTGCGATGAGAAACATATCCGCCCAATCCGCCACGTCAATATGCTGAATTTGAGATGAATCCTGTTCTTTAAAGGTATCTGTATATACGGGTTGACGGGATAATGCTTGAAAAGTAGTAGGAGCCACAAACTTTTGGGCATTCGCTGTCATTATCACTTTTACACTCGCACCAGCTTGTACTAATTTACTCGTCAATGCCGCTGCTTTATAAGCAGCGATGCCGCCAGATACTCCCAGAACAATTTTTTTATTGGTAAGCATAGGACCATTTCCTTTCCTCAACAATTAATAAGGAAAAGCCGCGCCATATAACTAAGATAGCGCGGCTTTGATGAGTATATATAAATTATCTTTATGTTGTTTCTGTCCTTGACTGAATCACGTCAGAGTGGGAGAACGTTAATTTCCCTGCTTGAATTTCCTCTAAAGCCACCCCAACTTGCTGGCTCGATGTTGGATTATCGACCATAGGAGCGCTACCTTGTTTTAGTTCACGAGCACGTCGTGCAGATAGAGTGACAAGGGTGTACTTAGATTTGATTTTTTCTTGTAGTGAATCAATGGATGGTTCTAACATCATGATTGATCAGCCTCCAATGCTTTTTTATATTGATGAGATACTCGTTCACGCTTACAATGTTCACTTGAAACAATAGCCATTACCTTTTGTACGGCTGAATCGACTTGATCATTGACAACCACATAATCATAGGCATCCATCATATCGATTTCTTCCTTCGCAGCGAGCAACCGATTTCTTACTTTCTCTTCTGTCTCGGTCCCTCTACTAACAATACGATCCTTTAGTTCCTGAAGAGAAGGTGGGATAAGAAACACGAAAACGCCCTGTGGAAAATTCTCGCGCACTTTCAACGCACCTTGTACTTCAATTTCAAGGAAAACATCTTTCCCTTGTTCTAGAGTTTGCTCTACATACTCTCTAGGAGTTCCGTAATAGTTGCCAACATATTCAGCGTGTTCAATTAACTGCCCATCACTAATTAATTGTTCAAACTCATCTCTTGATTTAAAAAAGTAATCAACTCCATCGACTTCACCTTCTCTCGGATGACGAGTTGTCATAGATATTGAATATTTTAAATCTGTTGACTCATTAAATAATGCTTTTCTAACCGTTCCTTTTCCCACTCCAGAGGGTCCGGATAAAATAAATAAAATTCCTTTTTCCTTTATCACTAATGGATCCTCCTAATTATCGTCTGATATCTCATCACTACTTAGTACACGCTGACCTACTGTCTCAGGCTGTACAGCAGATAAAACCACATGATCACTATCTGTAATAATAACGGCACGTGTTCTTCGGCCGTATGTAGCATCTACTAATTTATTATTGTCTCTTCCTACCGTAATAATACGTTTAATCGGTGCAGACTCTGGAGAGACGATAGATATGATTCGGTTGGCAGATACAACATTACCAAATCCGATATTAATTAACTTTAAACTCAACAACACTTCCCCCTTCTAAACACTAATCTATTACTATTATATTAAAAAACTAGAGTAAATCTCAAATTTTTATTCGATATTTTGTATTTGTTCCTTCATTTTTTCTATTTCACTCTTCATTTTAACTACATCATTTGATAATAATTGATCATTTGACTTTGAGCCAATCGTATTTATTTCACGGTGAAATTCCTGAACAATGAAATCTAATGTACGTCCTATGGGTCCATCTTTTTTCAACGTCATTTGAAATTGATCAATGTGAGACTGGAGTCGAGTAATCTCCTCTGTTATGTCTCCCTTTTCAGCTAATAAAGCAACTTCTTGTAACACTCTATGATCTTCTACTTGAATTTGGTCATCTATATAAGACTGTATTCTCGTTAAGATTTTATGTCGATATTCAGCTACTACATGCTCTCGTCTCGATTCCATTCCTTCTATAATATTTTTTAAAGAAACTAATCGATATCGCAAATCATCTGCTAATCTTTCGCCTTCTTTTTCTCGCATAAAAACAAGTGATGATAAAGCGTCTTCGATCGCTAATAATATGGAAGATTCTAATTGGCTCTCCTGTTCATTTTTTTCAGAAACAGAAAAAACATTTTCTAACTTAGTTACCATATCAATAGTGATATCTCCCGTCAACTTATGTTTATCTTTGAGTGACTGCAATTTTTCTATATATTGACTTACTAAATCATAATCTACATGAAGCTGTTGATTATGAATGTCTCCGCTTTCCACATGAATAAATAAATCTACATGACCCCGTTTGATATGTTGAGAAACCTTGCCTTTTATTGTATCCTCCATAAATAAAAAGGATCGAGGGATTTTCGGGGAAAAATCCAGAAAACGATGATTTAAACTACGGATTTCCACTGTCCATTTTAATTGGTCAACTTCCACTGATTGCCTTCCATATCCGGTCATACTCTTTATCATTAAAGATCACGTCCAGTTTTCTTTTTTTTTCCACAATTACAGTTTACCAAATAAGTTCACAATGAAGCGAATCATTGCTATACTGACAGGACTAGAGAGGTGAAGACTATGTCATTTGACGGCGTTGTAACTCGTGCGATTACTCATGAGCTCCATGAGCATATCCAAACCGGGCGAATCGTTAAAATATATCAACCAACAGAAACAGAATTAGTATTTACAATAAGAAAAAACCGAAAAAACCATTCATTATTATTATCATCCCACCCCAGCTACGCTCGTTTTCACTTAACGAATGACAATTATCATAATCCCAAAGAACCTCCTATGCTTTGTATGTTACTTCGTAAGCATCTAGTAGGAGGCTTTATTGAAAATATCGAGCAGGTTGAAATGGAGCGAATTGTTAAATTTCAAGTGCGATCTCGTAACGAAATTGGGGATGAAACATTAAAAACATTAATTATTGAAGTAATGGGTAAACATTCCAACATTTTGTTAGTCGATCAAGAAGGCGGTCACATCCTTGATAGCATTAAGCATTTGCCCCCTTCACAAAACCGGCACCGTACGGTCATGCCTGGCCAACCATATAAATCACCACCTGAACAAGGCAAGACGAGCCCTGTTCATTTAGATGGTGAATCGCTCATGAGAAAAATAGACTTTAATTCAGGAAAACTTGATCAACAAATATTAAATCATGTGATGGGTTTTTCACCTATGATTACAAAAGAGATTAAACACAGAGCAGGACTAGGTGGGCCTAAAGAATATAAACAAGTATACGAATCGTTAAGAGAAGATATCATTAAACACAATTATACACCAACCCTTTTCTTAGGGAATAGTGAACAGTTTTATGTTCTTCCTCTTACGCATAAGGATGATTCTACCAGACAATTTGAAACGGTTAGTGACATGTTGGATCGTTTTTATTCTGGTAAGGCAGAACGTGACCGCGTCAAACAGCAGGCAGGCGATTTGCATCGTTTCTTAAAAAACGAACGGGATAAAAATAAAAGAAAAATTAAAAAGCACCAATCGACCTTAAAAAAATCAGAAGCAGCTGAAGATTATCAAAAAATGGGCGAGTTACTCACAGCTCATATGCACCTCGTCAAGCTAGGAGATAAATCAGTAACCGTAGTGGACTACTATGATCCAGATCAATCCGAAATGACGATCGAACTTAATCCAAATAAGCCACCTAGTGTAAACGCTCAAAACTACTTTCAAACATACCAAAAGTTAAAAAAATCAAAACAAGTAGTAATCGTAGAAATTGATAAAGCAGAAGAAGAGATTGGATATCTTGAACGATTGATTCAACAAGTTGAATCAGCTCGCGAAGAAGATATTGAAGACATTCGCGAAGAATTACGAGAACAAGGTTATATGAAGAAGAAATCTTCAAGTAAAAAGAAGAAAAATAATAAACCAAAAAAACCTTCGCCAGAACCTTATAACGCAAGTGATGGAACACAGATTTATGTGGGGAGAAATAACAAACAAAATGAATATTTGACTAACAGGCTAGCCAATAAAACAGATATATGGCTCCATGCAAAAGACATCCCCGGCTCTCATGTGGTAATCAAGCATGAAAGCCCGACAGAAGAAACGCTATTTGAAGCCGCTCGACTTGCTGCTTATTTTAGCAAATTCAGCCAGTCCTCTTCTGTACCCGTTGATTACACTTTAATTAAAAATGTAAAAAAACCATCAGGAGCTAAACCTGGGTATGTCACTTATGATCATCAACAAACACTGTTCGTCACCCCTACGATTGATGAAGTAACAAAATTGAAAATAAAATAAATGAGTAAAATTATCCACTATCTTAATGATAGTGGATATTTTATCTGCTTAAAAAGTAAACAAATAACCCAATAGCTGCAATATAAGAAAAGATGGCTTGAGCCCAATACCTTCGAAGTTCATTTCGTAGAAGCCAAAAATTCCATATAACAAATAAAAGCAAACAAACTAATAAACTTAATAAGGGCTCTAAAGACCACATAGGTTCCATAAAAGTAAAAGCCATCCACGTATATAAATAAACCATACACGTAAGTAATCCCAGCAACGCGTTTGTCACAATGAAGACCGAATGCTTTCTTGAATTCATCTTATCACCATAGCTTTCCGACGATACTACTATCGTACTAGCCACCTCTAACTAGTGCAACTTCACGTAAACATATTGGGTTGGTCACGCCATTGTTTAAGTTTATTATAGTCTTCTGTATTTAATTCATTGTTTTCTCTCATAATCTTAATAAGTTCATTATATGTTGCCAGAGAATGAGTTCGGTACCCTTTCTTTTCAAAAGCTTCCTTGGCAACTTGCAAATCATAATTAAAAATCGATAATACTTCTACGACTTGTTTACCACTATCACGAATCGCTTCGCTTGAGGCAATCGATGATTTTCCTGTTGATATAAGATCTTCGATTACGATCACATTCTCCCCTTGAGTAAGATCTCCTTCAATCTGATTTCCTTTTCCATGCTTTTTTGCCTCGGAGCGCACATATACCATCGGAAGATTTAAACGATCGGCCACCCAAGCCGCATGAGGAATTCCTGCGGTTGCACAACCGGCAATCATATCAACTGGCTCTTCAAGTTGGTTTATATAATAGACAAAAGCATCAATAATTTCATTTCTCACTTTAGGATAAGACATTGTGAGACGATTATCACAATAGATAGGAGATTTTAATCCTGAAGTCCAGGTGAAGAATTTTTGTGGACTAATTTGCACCGCCCCGATATTAAGTAACTGAGCCGCGATATTGTTTTTTTCCATGCAAAAACTCCTCCTTTATTTGGTCATAAGTACGTCGTGGATCCTTTGCTTGAGTAATGCTTCTGCCAACCACGATGGACTGGCTTCCCGTCAATCCAGCCTCATATGGTGTGGCAACCCGTACTTGATCATGAAGATCGTCATCAGCTTGTCTAATTCCAGGTGTTAACTTTAAAAAATCGGAACCGCAGTTCTTCTCGATTTGTTTAACTTCCTTTACCGAACATACAACCCCATCTGCCCCGCTATTTTTAGACAATTGAGCGTAATGAGCCACAACCTCTTCCATTGAATGATTCGTGAGTAATTCTTTTTTCAGCATCGTCTCATCAGTTGAAGTGAGCTGAGTAACAGCCAATAAAAGAGGGCGATCTCCTTGTGAACCTTCTGTTAATCCTTCTATAGCAGACTCAATCATACGGCTTCCGCCTTGAGTGTGTACATTGACCACATCAACTTCAAGAGAAGCCAAATTTTTCATCGCACGCTTTACGGTTGCTGGTATATCATGTAATTTTAAATCAAGAAAAACTGGATGTTCACTTTGTTTTAATTCCTTGATAATCGATGGACCTTCCTTATAAAACAACTCCATCCCTACTTTAACGGGTACCTTTGCGAGATCATTCATTTCTAAGAACTTCAATGTCTGCTGTTTATTCTCAAAATCAAGAGCAACGTATAGTGGATTGATAGCTTTAATAATGAGCCCCTCCAATCGCCTCTTCAACAGAATCGAATCCAAATTTCTTAAGCGCATCTGGCAATTGGTCAATTAAATCCTTACAAACGTTAGGGTTTTTAAAATTTGCACTGCCTATAGCTACAGCACTCGCTCCAGCAAGCAAATATTCTACAATATCTTCTGTCGTCTCTATTCCGCCCATGCCGATAATCGGCAAATCAACTTCCTTATACACTTGATGAATCATCCGAATGGCTACAGGTTTGATCGCTGGACCTGATAGTCCCCCTGTTTGATTAGCAATAATTGGTTTTCTCGAAGTTGGATCAATTTTCATTCCAGTTAACGTATTAATCATTGATAAACCATCAGCACCTGCTTCTTCTACAGACTTAGCTAAGCCTACAATGTCCGTCACATTTGGAGATAACTTAATATATACCGGAAGATTGCTCACTTCTTTCACCTTGCGCGTCACTTCATATGCCAAGGTAGGGTCTGTTCCAAACTGGACGCCTCCCTCTTTTACGTTTGGGCAAGATATATTAATTTCAAGGGCATGTACCCCACTTCTGGAAAGTTCGTGTGCTACGGTAATATATTCCTCAATTGTACTACCGGCCACATTAGCAATAATCGGTGTTTTAAACGGATATAAGAAAGGCAGTTCATCCTTTATAACCCCATCTACTCCCGGATTTTGTAAACCGATAGCATTCAACATTCCACTTGCTGTTTCAGCCACTCTCGGCGTTTGATTACCAAACCTTTTTTCTACTGTAGAAGCTTTTATAATGATCGCTCCTAATACAGATAAATCATAAAACTCGGCAAATTCTTTTCCAAAACCAAAACACCCAGAGGCAGGCATGATTGGATTCTTTAAGTCTAAACCTGGTAGTTTAACGTTCATCATCATTTGAGAACAACCTCCTCAGGACGGAAAACAGGACCATCACTGCAAACCTTAACATAACCTTTCCCGTCCTCCTTGGCTGGTGTTTCAAGAACGCAGGCGAAACATGCTCCGATTCCACAACCCATCCGTTCTTCTATAGAAATATAGCCCGGAACTCCTTTAAGTTTTTCTTTCACATTTCTTAACATGATTGTAGGGCCACACGTGAAGTATGTGTCGATATTTTCCAGTGATGGCAAGGCATCGGTTACAAACCCTTTTGTACCTACAGTGCCATCATTCGTTGTCACATGGACCTTGCCAAGAGATTCAAATTCTTTCACATAAAACATATCCTCTTCTGAACGAAAACCTAATACACTAGTCACTTCTATTCCTTTGGCCGTTAACTGCTTAGCTAGAAAATACAAAGGAGGGATACCAATTCCCCCTCCAATGAGAAGAGCTTTACTATTATTAATGTCTTGGACCGGAAAGCCTTTGCCTCCTGGTCCTACAATATCAATTTTTTCTCCTGCTTTTTTATGGGTTAAGGCATCCGTACCTTCTCCCATTACTTTATACAATAACGTAATCGTTCCTTTAACTGGACTTACATCGGCGATTGATACAGGACGACGCAAGAAATACTGTTCACTTACTTGGATATGAACAAATTGTCCCGGGCTATCCACTAGTGTCGCTATTTCTCCTTGAATCTCTAACAAGTACGTTTGAGAAGCTATCAGTTGGTGATTAATAATCGTCATCCATTCTCGTATCATCGATTAAACACCGCCTCTTTTTTATCAATTGTCCGAGCAGTAAATGTCATCGCATCGATTACTTCTACAATTGTTTTAGCTGTATCTAAGCTAGTCAAACAAGCTATTCCATGTTCAACGGCTTCTCTCCTTATTAGGAATCCATCCGAACGGGAACGACGCCCTTTATTTATCGTATTTACGACAAACTGAACATCCCCATTTCTAATTAAGTCAATAATATCGCGTTGTTCAGACCCTAATTTGCCAACAGCTTCTACTGGAATATCCGCTTCCTGTATCGTTTGAGCGGTTCCTTCCGTAGCGAACAGATGAAAACCTAGCTGATGAAAAGTCTTTGCAATCCCGACCATTTCACCTTTGTCTTTATCAGCTACAGTTAGTAATACAGAACCTTCTGTGGGAATTTTCAAACCGGCTGCTGTCATTCCTTTATAGAGTGCCTTTTCTAAGCTCTGATCATAGCCGATTACTTCACCAGTTGATTTCATCTCTGGCCCAAGCGTAGTGTCTACACTTCTTAACTTTTCAAAAGAGAACACAGGCACTTTCACATAAACTCCCTCTGGTTTTTCAGCCATTCCTGATGCATAGCCAAGAGTGCTTAGCTTTTCACCCATAATAACTTTTGTAGCCAACTGTGCCATAGTTATTCCGGTAATTTTACTTAAGAAAGGAACGGTTCGACTAGCCCGTGGGTTAACTTCAAGAACATATGCTGTCTCGTTTAAAATAACGAATTGAATATTAATTAACCCTTTCATATTTAGTTCTGTGGCTATTTTCACCGTTGCATCAACACATTGCTGTTCAAGTGCTGGTGTCAGACGCTGAGTAGGATAAACTGCCATGGAATCTCCCGAGTGGACACCTGCTCTTTCAATATGTTCCATAATTCCAGGAATAACCACATCATTTCCATCGGTAATTGCATCGACTTCAATTTCCATTCCCGTTAAATACTTATCAACTAAGATGGGATGACCATTATGGACTCGCACATTTTCTTTCATATAATTGGTCAATTCTTCTTCGGAATAGACAATTTCCATTGCTCGCCCCCCTAGGACGTAAGAAGGCCGAACAACGACAGGATAGCCAATTTCATTTGCAGCTTCAATAGCTCCTGCTTCACTTGTCACACTTTCTCCCCCTGGTTTAGAAATGTTCAACTTATTGAGGAGTTGTTCAAATAAATCACGATCCTCTGTTTGATTGATCGCATCCATTGTTGTCCCTAGAATATTTACTCCGAAGTGGTTTAATCCATCGACAAGATTAATTGCGGTTTGCCCACCAAACTGAACAATCACTCCCTCAGGCTGTTCTAAATCAATTACATGCATGACGTCTTCTAAGGTAAGTGGTTCAAAGTAAAGCTTGTCGGATACACTGAAGTCGGTTGATACAGTTTCTGGGTTATTATTCATTATAATCGCTTCATAACCTAACTCTTTTAGTGCTAAAACCGAATGAACGGTAGCATAATCAAATTCTACCCCTTGTCCAATTCGGATTGGACCTGAACCAATCACCAATACTTTCTTGTTCGGAGTGACCACCGACTCATTTTCCTCTTCATACGTACTATAGAAATAAGGAGTTTCTGAAACAAATTCCCCTGCACACGTATCTACCATTTTATAAACAGGATGAATACTATGATCATTACGGAAATTCATTACTTCAATTTCTGTCGTTGAAAGCAGGCGAGCAAGCTGTGAATCTGAAAGACCTTTCTCTTTAGACTCTTTAATGATATCCAGATTCCAAGGGCTTTCTTTCAGCTGATTTTCCAAATCAATAATGTTTTGTAACTTCATTAGGAAGAATAAGTCAATCCCCGTTACATCATGAATTTCTTTTATAGTTATTTCCCTGCGCAAGGCTTCCGCTATAATATAAATACGTTCGTCATCCGCTTTTTTCATTCGAACGAACATTTCTTCTATACTTAAGCTGGCCACTGAATCGACGTAAAGATCTTCATTCTCTCCTTCTAAGGAACGAACTCCCTTTAATAAAGATTCTTCAAGGGTCCTGCCTATTGACATTACTTCTCCCGTTGCTTTCATCTGCGTTCCTAGTTTGCGGTTACCTTTCGCAAACTTGTCAAAAGGCCAACGAGGAATTTTCGATACAACATAGTCTAAGGCTGGTTCGAAACAAGCATATGTTGTTCCTGTAATAGGATTTTTTATTTCCTCCAACGTCATTCCTACGGCAATTTTAGCTGCCATTTTAGCGATCGGATATCCCGTTGCTTTAGAAGCTAAAGCTGATGAGCGACTAACGCGCGGATTCACTTCAATTACATAGTATTGGAAGCTGTCAGGATCTAAAGCTAACTGAACGTTGCAACCTCCCTCAATTTCTAATGCGCGAATGATTTCTAAAGATGCATTTCTTAGCATCTGATATTCCCGATCACTTAACGTTTGTGAGGGGGCAAAGACAATGGAATCGCCTGTGTGAATACCGACAGGGTCAAAATTCTCCATATTACAAACGACAATGGCCTGGTCATTGGAATCACGCATCACTTCATATTCAATTTCTTTAAATCCTGCAATGTTTTTTTCGATTAAGCATTGATTCACAGGTGATAGGGCAAGACCAGTTCTAGCAATCTCTCGCAGTTGTTCCTCATTGTCGCACATTCCACCTCCTGCTCCTCCCATTGTATAAGCAGGGCGGACAATAACTGGATAGTCAATTTTCTCAGCAAACCTCAAAGCTTCATCTACCGTATTTACGATGTCACTGTCAGGAACAGGCTGGCCCATTTCATGCATGAGTGAACGAAATTTTTCTCGATCTTCCGCCTTCTGAATCGCCTTTAATGGTGTACCTAACAAGTCCACACTGTACTGTTCTAGAATACCTGATTCGCTTAACTCCACCGCCAAGTTTAACCCTGTTTGTCCTCCAAGTGTCGGTAAAATCGCATCCGGTCGCTCTTTCCTTACAATTTTCATTAAGAATTCTGAAGTTAACGGCTCCATATATACTTTATCTGCAAACGTATGATCAGTCATTATGGTTGCAGGATTTGAATTGGCCAGAATCACCTCATACCCCTCATCTTTTAATGCCTGACAAGCTTGTGTTCCTGAATAATCAAATTCAGCTGCCTGCCCAATAACAATCGGTCCAGATCCAATAACTAAAATTCGTTGAATATCAGTTCGTTTAGACATATAAAGCCTCCTTGTCTTTCTTTTGAGATTGCTTGATTCGATCTAAAAACTCGTCAAATAAATACGATGTGTCATCAGGACCAGGAGAGCTTTCAGGATGGTACTGCACACTAAATACATTGTTAGTCGCATGTTCTAGTCCTTCAACTGTATCGTCATTTAAAGAAACTTGGGTAACTCTGAGCTTAGTAGATTGAACAGATTGAACATCAACGGCATACCCATGGTTCTGAGAAGTAATTCTGGTTTTGTTAGAACGAAGATCCTTGACTGGTTGATTAACACCTCTATGTCCAAACTTCATTTTACTCGTATCAGCACCAGCAGCTAGAGCAATTAACTGGTGTCCAAGACAGATTCCAAACACCGGAACTTGACCAACAAGCTGTCGCATCGTTTGAATGGCTTCAGGAACGTCTTTTGGATCTCCTGGTCCATTAGAAAGCATTACGCCATCCGGTTTTAACCTTAATATCTCCTCCGCTGTCGTGTGATATGGAACGACAGTCACATGACAATTTCGCTTTGTAAACTCTCTCAAAATACCATGCTTCATTCCGAAATCAATTAACACAATTCGATATCCGCGACCCGGAACAACGTATGGTTTAACCGTTGACACTTGTTTCACTTGATCTGTCGGGAGTGGGGTTTCCTTCATCATATTTACTATTTTCTCCACCGATTGATCTATAGAAGTGATCATTGCTTTCATTGCACCATGTTGTCGAATGATTTTTGTTAGTTTTCTAGTATCAATTCCGCTAATCCCTGGAATCTCTTTTGCTTTCAGGTAATCATCTAGGGTTTCTTCACTTCTGAAATTTGAAGGATGATCACAATGCTCTTTTACAATAACACCTAAGATAGCTGGGTTGACCGTTTCGAAGTCATCTCGGTTAATACCGTAATTCCCAATTAAAGGGTACGTAAAAGTTACAAGCTGTCCACAATAAGAAGGATCCGAAATAACTTCTTGATATCCGGTCATTCCCGTATTAAATACAACCTCACCATAACTTTCTTGATCGCTGCCAAATCCTTGTCCGATAAATGTAGTGCCGTCTTCTAGTACGAGTTGCTTCATTTAGAATTCTCCTCCCATACAATTTGTCCATTAACGATTGTTAAAACAGGCCATCCTTTGACGTCCAGACCGTGAAAAGGTGTGTTTTTTCCTTTAGAAACAAAGTCAAAACGATTGATAGTTTTTGAATCTTCTAGATTAATAAGTGTGACATCTGCAACTGAACCTTCTTTAAGTGTTCCGAATGGTAATTTAAACACATTGCTTGGTGCTTTCGTTAACCAATAAATAAGTTGTTCTAAACTAATGACTTCGTTTTTAACTAAATGACTATAAAGAAGTGGGAAAGCTGTTTCTAATCCGGTAATACCAAACGGTGATTTAAGTAAACCCTCCTGCTTTTCTTCCTCTGTGTGTGGAGCATGATCTGTAGCGATACAGTCTATAGTTCCATCGAGGAGTCCATCAATCAAAGCCTGTTGATCTTCCTTAGACCGAAGCGGTGGGTTCATTTTGAAAAAGGCATCATCAGCTTTGATATCGTCTTCCGTCAGAAGGAGATGATGTGGTGTGACTTCTGCCGTTACATGAATTCCTGCTCTTTTAGCATCGCGTATGACACGAACAGATTCTTTGGTTGAAACGTGACATACATGATAGTGACAGTTTGCAGCTTCCGCTAAAAGAACATCTCTAGCAATATGAACAGACTCTGCAATGTTTGGGATTCCCGGAACATCAAGCCTTTTACTAACTTCTCCTTGATGAACAACACCATTGTAGACGAGTGAGTTGTCTTCACAATGGGCAACAATTATTTCATTTAGTTTAGAGGCTTCAAGCATCGCTTCATACATAACTCCTGCTTCTTGCACACCAACACCGTCATCGGTAAAAGCAACCGCTCCAGCCGCTTTTAGTGCTCCGAAGTCAACCATATCTTCTCCAAGTTGACGCGTAGTAATTGAAGCATATGGAAGTACTCGAACGACCGCATTCTTTTGAATGTTTTCCATTAACTGTTCCATTGTGTCCGCTTGATCAGGAACAGGGCGTGTATTTGGCATCGCACACACAGTGGTAAAACCTCCTCGAGCAGCAGCTTGAGTTCCTGTTGAAATGGTTTCCTTTTTCTCCCCTCCTGGTTCTCTTAAATGAATGTGTAAGTCTACTAAACCTGGGGTTAGCAGGTGACCATTAGCGTTTATCACTTGCTCGGCTGTTCCTTGTACCGTCTCGTCTATTTGACTAATTACTCCTTCTTCTATCAATAGTTCACAAGTTTCCAGTTGCCCTTGAATTAAACGTTTTGCATTTGTAATCTTTAAAGACATGTTATATTTCCTCCTTCAATAAAGTTTGGATAATAGCCATTCTGATCGCTACACCATTAGACATTTGGTTAAAAATTCTGGACCGGTCACATTCAACTAAAGATGACTCAATTTCCACCCCGCGATTAACAGGCGCAGGATGCAGAATAATACTTCCCTCTTTCATTCGTTTCTCTCGATCTGCCGTTAAACCATAGTGAGATAAATAATTTTCATTAGATACGTGTTGTTCATGCCGCTCACACTGCACTCTTAAAAGCATGAGTACATCACTAGTTTCGACTGCGTCATCCATAGATATATAGTTGTGCGAAACGGTTGGATCTTGCCACTGCGGCGGAGCTACAAATAATACGTCAGCCCCAAGCATTCTTAATGCATGAGCATTTGATCTCGCTACGCGACTATGTTTAACATCCCCTGCTATCGTTACTTGAAGACCTTCAAATGAAGGAAACTCTTCAGCAATCGTGAACAAATCAAGCAAACATTGAGTGGGATGCTCTCCCATCCCATCCCCTGCATTAATAATTGATAAGGATAGATTTTGTGATAATTCATCTAAAATTCCTTGCTGTGATTGACGTAAAACAACTAGCTGTACCCCTATAGATTCTAAAGTCTTTAACGTATCTCTTAAGCTTTCACCTTTTGTTAAACTGGAATCCGCACCATTCACATCTACAACATCAATACCCAGACGTTTTTCTGCGATATAAAAACTGTTCTTTGTCCTCGTACTCGGTTCTAGAAAGATATTCGCGGCAAAAGCATGAGGTGCCTCCCATTCGTTATTACTAGATTTAACTTCCCGGGCTCTAGAAAATAGTTGTTGAATATCGGATGTATCTAATTCATTCATCGATAATAAGTGTTGCATCTTCTCATCTCCTTATAGTAAAAAAACACCCCCGGATGTCCGGGGGTGCTGCATTCGTTAGATAACGAATAAGCTAATCCCAAGTACACCCTTTAAAGTCTCACAGGACTTTGTTAAAACGCGATCTTGTTTAGTTTAAGCTGCTCCACTATTCGATGGTTGTTCTTCCACATCTGGTTCTTCAAACATACGACCGTTACCTTGGCTTTTTTCTTTATCTGGCAGAATTAAGTTTAGAATTACTCCTATGATAGCTGCCAAAGCCATACCTTGAATTTCCAGCCCTTCTGTAACTTGAATCATCGCTCCACCCACTCCGATGACGAGGATGACTGATGAAATAATTAAGTTGCGTTTCTCACCAAAGTCGACTTGATTATCTATTAACATTCTTAGACCACTTGAAGCTATCGTACCGAATAGCAAGATTGATACGCCTCCCATTACAGCTGAAGGAATAGATCCAATAATGGCAGTGCTCATACCGACAAACCCGAAAAAGATTGCAAAAACTGCTGCGCCTCCGATGACGAAAACACTATATACTCGAGTGATCGCAAGTACACCAATATTCTCACCGTAAGTCGTATTTGGAGGACCCCCTAAGAAGGAAGACATGATCGTCGCAACTCCATCTCCCAGAATGGAACGATTCAGTCCTGGATTTTTCAAAAAGTTACGTCCTACAACTTTGGATAGTACCATTTGATCACCAATGTGCTCTGTAATGGTTACAACGGCAAAGGGGACCATGATGAAAACAATTTCCCAGCTAAATACGGAAACAGGCGAGAAATCTCTAAAAGGAATGAGAAATTCAGGCATTTGAAAGACTGCTTGTAACACTCCTCCAATAGAGGCTTGAGACGTGATGTTTGTCCATTCTGCAACGATCCCGCTTGTATCGACAATGCCTTGACTAAGAGCAAAAGCATAACCACCTAAAATCCCAATCAGGATGGGTAGTAAGCTTAAAAATCCTCTGAAAAATACTGTTCCTAGAATTGTAATACCCAAAGTGACAAGGGCCACCATGAAATGTGTAGCACTATAAACTTGCTCATCACCCGGTAGGTACATCGCCATATCAATCGCAGTTGACGCTAGTCCAAGACCGATAACGATAATTACTGGACCTACAACGACAGGGGGTAGAATATTCATAAGCCATTTCATACCAAACACCGTGATTAACAATGAGATCAACCCATAAACAAGGCCTGCTAAAAAACTACCTATCATCGCACCTGCGATCCCATGTGTATTAGAAACTTCCATAATAGGATAAATAAATGCAAAGCTTGAGCCTAAATAGGCTGGAATTCTGCCCCTAGTAATCAATAGGTAGGCAAGTGTTCCAAATCCACTTGAAACTAGAGCTACAGCCGGTGATAGCCCCGTCAGGAAAGGTACGAGAATGGTAGCTCCAAACATGGCAAATAAATGTTGTAAACTTAATGCTAACCATTTAGGTAATTTCGGTATTTCTCTTACGCCAACTGCTGTCTCTTTTGATTGCATTGTCCATTCCTCCTCTTTTTCCCATAAAAAAACCTCTTCGCTTAAAAGTTCGCAAAGAGGTAGACGTATCTTCAAGACACGCTGTACTTACGACCTTTTAAGTCTCTCAGGACTTCTTTAAAGGTATATACAATTTATTTTTCATAGATTACGACTTGGTCGGCTTGATCCGTTTCTGATAATCCAACTGTTACAACTTCATTTTGCGATGTAGGTATATTCTTTCCTACATAGTCTGCTGTGATTGGTAACTCTCTATGTCCCCGATCAACTAAAACAGCTAGTTGAATTTGAGAAGGACGTCCATGGTCCATTAGTGCATCCATTGCGGCACGCACAGTTCGACCCGTATATAATACATCATCAACTAAGATGACTTTCTTATGAGTGATATCCACTGAAATATTAGCTTCCTTTACATCTGGATCTACCTGATAACTTTTATCTTCCAAGTCATCACGATATAGCGTAATGTCTAAGTCGCCACCAGCGATCGGTTGCCCTTCTATGCTTTCAATCTTTTCTTTTAAACGATCGGCAATTGGTACACCCCTAGTTTTAATCCCTACTAGGACCAAGTCTTCGATGCCCTTATTTTTCTCAATGATTTCATGTGAGATTCTCGTGAGTGCGCGCCGTATGGCAGCATCATCTAAAACGGTAGCTTTTTTATCCATAATTCCGACCTCCATACAAATAGCCCTTTTCCGCATAAGGGCAGAAAAGGGCTTTGTACACACACGAATTGTGTGGTCCGAATACCTTTCCAGCCTCACGGGACTGTTTTTAAAGGACTGTATATTTCTTATAGTGAATTATGACAAACATAGCGGTGTTTGTCAACTTTTGTTGCGAAGATAATGGAGCGCTTTTGTGAACTCCTCTGGAGGATTCGCTTGAAAATGCAACCATTCTCCAGATCGAGGATGTTCAAAACCAATCGATTTAGCATGAAGCGCTTGTCCATTAAGATCCAATGTTTTTCTAGGACCATACTTTGGATCTCCTGCTAACGGATGGTTAATATACCTAAGGTGAACACGAATTTGGTGTGTTCTTCCAGTTTCTAGTTTACATTCCACATATGAGAAGTCTTTAAAATGTTCTAACACTTGAAAATGCGTCACTGCCTCGCGTCCTTCATTAACAACGGCCATTCGTTGACGCTCTTTAGGATCCCTGCCAATTGGAGCATCGATTGTTCCATATTCGTGAGAGATCATGCCATGAACAATCGCAAGGTATTTACGTTCCACCGACTTATCCACTAATTGCTGAACAAGAGATTCGTGAGCTTTGTCGTTTTTCGCTACCATTAGAAGCCCACTCGTATCTTTATCAATTCGATGCACAATCCCTGGCCGCTCTACTCCATTTATGCCTGAAAGATCCTGACAGTGATATAAAAGAGCATTAACGAGCGTACCATTATCGTGTCCTGCTGACGGATGAACGACCATTCCTGACGGCTTGTTAACGACAACCACATCTTCATCCTCATAAACGATATCAATATCTATATTTTCAGCTGCTAAATCCATCGGCTTCGTTTCAGGAACAACCCAATTAATTTCATCGCCTTCCTGAACTTTATAGTTACTTTTGACGAACATACCATTCACTTGCACGTAATCCTCTTTTAACCAGGATTGCACTTGTGAACGTGATACATCTTCAATTACTTCTGCTAAAAGTTTATCGATTCTCTTTGACTGATCTGATTCGATGACTCTATACATATCTTTCATTAGGAAGTACTTCCTTTCTTTCTACGCTCATCGACAAAAGTAGCAATCATAACTAAAATGACACCAATGACGAGAGCTGAATCGGCTATATTAAAAATTGGATAATTGTAAGATCCGATATATACATCAAAAAAATCTACGACTTCTTTACGAAATAAGCGATCGATGAAATTACCTATAGCTCCTGCTAATAATAATGCTAAAGCTATTCCCACAAATCGGCTACCTTTTGCATATTGATTCATATAGTAGATAATCACACCTACAACAATCACCGTAACGATGTAGAAAAACCACATTTGTCCCTGAAGAATACCCCAGGCTGCGCCTGTGTTTCGATGAGAGGTTATGTAAAAGAAATTTTCTATTACAGGAATTGATTCGCGCAACTCCATTTGCTGAGCTACAATCCATTTAGTTAGTTGGTCCAAGATAATAATGGCGCCAGCAAATAAATAATATAACCACATAGACGAGCCTCCAACTTTTATTTTCCCTAGCTATTGTACCATATCTAAAATCATTCCGCTTAGTATTGTTTCGAGAAAATGGATGATCAATTACAAAGTGCCATCCTTAATAAAAAAGATGGCACTTTGTATTAATCCTTAAGAAACATAGTTTTTTTCTACAACAGATGCACAACGCGGACATAAGTCTGGGTGGTTGGAATTTTCTCCAATGCTATGGGAAGAAACCCAGCAACGTTCACACTTTTCACCTGTATGTTTCGTCACTTCCACGTATACATGATCATAATTTTTAGTCTTTTCAGCTTCATCTTTTACTTCAGCTTCAGAAACAATTAATAGTTGATGAAGATCCTGAATATCTTGTAAAACTTCTTTCGTTTGACTATCTTTTGGAACAATGGTGATCTTAGCCTCTAGTGATTTACCGATAATCTTCTCATTCCGAGCTTCTTCAAGAGCTTTTAGAACATCATCACGTACGTTCACAAAGTGATCCCATTTTTCAATGAGCTTCTTATCTACTTTATCTTCAGCCACTGGCATATCCGTCAACTGAACACTGTGCGCTTCTGTTTCCGGAATAAACTTCCACGCTTCGTCTGTAGTATGCGGAAGAATTGGAGACATAAGCTTCACAAGTGACGTTAAAATCTTGTAATAAACGGTTTGAATACTACGGCGATGCGGATGATCCTGCCCCTCGATATAAAGAATGTCTTTGGCAAAATCAAGATAGAAAGAACTTAAATCAATGGTACAGAAGTTATGAACCTTATTGTACACCGTCGAAAATTCATAGGTCTCATACGCTTTATGAACATCACTAACTAATGTGTTTAGACGATGAAGCATGTACTGATCCACCTCTTGTAGATCTTGATCTGCAACACTATCAGTTTTTGGATCGAAATCATGTAAATTCCCCAATACGAAACGGAACGTATTACGGATTTTCCGATAAACCTCAGCTACTTGTTTTAAAATATCATCAGAAATTCGTACATCTGATTGATAATCAGATGATGACACCCATAGACGAATGATATCAGCACCAAGTTGTTTCATTATCTTGTCAGGAACCATTACATTCCCTAATGATTTACTCATTTTTCGTCCATTTCCGTCTAAGGCAAATCCATGGCTCAAAATCCCTTTGAAAGGTGCTTTACCAGTAACAGCAACAGCTGTAGATAAGGAAGAGTTAAACCAGCCACGATATTGGTCTGAACCTTCAAGATATAAATCTGCCGGTCTTACTAAATCCTCTCTCTGATGAAGAACTCCTTGGTGGGTTGATCCTGAATCAAACCACACATCCATAATGTCCATTTCTTTCGTAAATTCACCATTTGGACTGTGATCAGATTGGAACCCTTCTGGAAGTAAATCTTTAGCTTCTCGCTCAAACCACACATTCGAACCATGCTCTCGGAAAAGTCCTGCAATATGATCAATGGTCTCGTCCGTTATGATTGGTGTGTCATCTTCTCCATAAATTACCGGAATAGGAACACCCCAAGTACGCTGACGTGAGATACACCAATCTTGACGATCACGAACCATATTATAAAGGCGAGTCTCTCCCCATTTTGGAGTCCACTCAACTCTTTGAATCTCTTCTAGCAACTCTTCACGAAAATCTTTAATCGATGCAAACCACTGATCCGTAGCACGGAAAATAGTTGGCTTTTTCGTTCTCCAATCATGTGGATAAGAGTGCGTTATGAATTCTAGGTGCTCCAACGCATTAGCCTCTTTTAAGTCATCAGTAATAGCTTTGTTCGCTTTATCATAGAATGAACCTTCATAACCAGGCGCTTCATCTGTGAAAACACCTTTATTATCAACTGGGCAAAGAACCTCAAGTCCATACTGCTGTCCTACCCAGAAGTCATCCTCCCCGTGTCCCGGAGCCGTGTGAACACATCCTGTACCTCCATCTACTGTGACATGATCCCCTAGTATTACTAGAGACTCACGATCATAAAGAGGATGTTTCGCCGTTATACGTTCTGCTTCTTTTCCTTTAAACACCTTGGTGACTTCATAATCAGACCACTCTAATGCTGTAGCCACATCTTCAAGTAAATCCTGAGCTACAATAAACTTCTCCTGGTCAACTTGAACAACAGCATAATCATAACCTGGGTTCAAAGCAATCGCTAAGTTTGCCGGAATCGTCCAAGGCGTTGTCGTCCAAATAATAAACTTTTCTCCTCCGTCAAGAAGATCTTTTCCATCTTTCACTTCAAAACTTACGTAGATAGAAGGTGAGCGCTTATCTTGATATTCAATTTCTGCTTCCGCTAAGGCAGACTCTGAAGATGGTGACCAAAATACAGGCTTCAACCCTTTATAAATGTAGCCTTTTTTAGCCATATCTCCAAAAACCTTAATTTGTTCCGCTTCAAAATCTTTATTTAGCGTGATGTATGGATTATCCCAGTCCCCGCGGACACCCATTCGTTTAAATTCATTACGTTGATTATCCAACTGTCCTAGGGCATATTCCGCACATTTTTCACGAAATTCAGCCAGACTCATCTTCTTACGATCAACTTTTTTCTTAGCTAATGCCGATTCAATCGGAAGTCCGTGCGTATCCCATCCCGGTACATATGGTGCATGGTAGCCAGCCATCGACTTATAACGAACGATAAAGTCTTTCAATGTTTTATTTAAAGCATGCCCCATATGAAGACTTCCATTTGCATAAGGAGGACCATCATGTAAGACAAACAAAGGGCGGCCCTTCGTCCGTTCTTGTACTTGATGATAAATAGCTTCATTTTCCCAATCCTTTTGCATATCTGGTTCACGATTTGGTAAATTTCCACGCATCGGAAATTCAGTCTTCGGCATTAATAACGTATCTTTATAGTTCATTTAAAATCCTCCTCTAAATTCTATATAAAAAGACCTCCCCATCCCCTATAAGGGACGAGAAGGTCTCGCGTTACCACCCTAATCAATTAGCTAATAAACTAATTCACTCATCTTATTCGTATCGTGAATGATTCGGCTACACTTACTCTACGTTCAACATAGCTGCTCCAGGGGGATTTTCCAACAAAGATTAGCTTCGGTCTTTCACCATCACCGAATCGCTTGTAACTGTCCAACTCTTAGTGTACTTTCCCTATCAACGCTTATACAAATATTCATATATATTTATGAATTATATGTAATTTTACTGATTTAGTCAAGATTTATTTTTAGCATACTTTTCTTCAGAGTCTTGTTCTTCATCAACTTCCTCATCCGTTTCTTCTACGTGAGGTATTTTTGTGTCCAGTAAATGATCCCAATCATCATTATCGATCATATCGATCTGAGCTTCTACAAGCATTCGAAGTCTCATTTTGAAAACTTTTGCCTGTTTTTTCATTTCTTCAACTTCAATGGAAATTCGACGGGAAGTAGCTAAGGCTTCATTAATAATACGGTCTGCATTTTTCTCTGCTTCTTTTACGATAAGCTTAGCTTCCTTTGAAGCACTTGCTTTTACGTCTTCTGCGGTTTCTTGAGCAACAAGGATAGATTTATTCAAAGTCGTCTCAATATTATTAAAATGACCTACTCGCTCATTTAACTGTTCCACTTCACGTTCTAATTCTTTCTTTTTCCTCAGCACAATTTCATAATCCTTGATTACCTGGTCGAGGAATTCATTGACTTCATCCTCATCATAACCTCTAAACCCACGGGTGAACTCCTTGTTATGAATATCTAATGGTGTTAAAGACACACCAGCCACCTCCTCTTAATTCTCATGCAAAATTCCAATAGTATTAATTTCGTCATAAAGGCCAAAGATTCCTGCTATAACTTTTGATTTAATTTAATTTAGCAACAGTCACTCTATATTTATCTTTTCGAGTCGTGCCGTGTATTTCCTTTAAGCAACTTCTTCCCTTTCCACGAACCGATAATAAATCCCCTGCTTCCATTTGAAAGGATGGATTTTCTACTGATCTAAAATTCACTTTCACATGTCCAGCCTCAATAAACATGGATGCTTTTTTTCTAGAAACATTGTAAACTTCTTTAATCAAAACATCTAACCGAAGAGAAGATAAAGTCGTATCTCTTACTAGCCATGACTCGTTACTCGTTAAGATTTGTGATAAGGGCTTTTCTTCAAACTGAACATTTGCTTTTCTTACACTTGTAAAATTCATTCTTATGTAGTCAGAGATTTCAGTAGCAACAACAATATGAATGACTCCGTCTTGAACGATAAGATCACCTAGCTTTTCACGTTTAATCCCGAGTGACATAAATGAACCTAGCACATCTCGATGTTCTAAACTCATAAATTTCTCTGGAAAAGATGCTTCTAATAGAACAATAGAAAAATCCTGGTGTTCTATCATTTCGTATTCAGGTGCGACGATCGCTCTTTTGCGCTCGGAATTATCTCCCCCTCCATACATTTCCCACTTTAAATCAAGTTGGGATCCCATAATGTTTGAAAAGATATATTGTTCTCTGGGATTTAAAAAGTCCGTTTCTTTTCTTTCAAAACGCATCTCTACATCGGTTTGTATAGATAAGACTTGATCAATAAACGGACGTTCTTCTTCCCTGAAATGCTGATAAATTTCCATCGTCTGTCTCCCATCTGAAGCACGTAAATAAACGATCTTTTTGAAAAAGATGCCTATGTTAAAGCTTCACCGATGATATTAATATATATAAACAACACCTTCCATGTCTACGGATTAGCTTCTTCTATTCCATAATCACCTCAGATTATGGAAGACTCAGCTTAGAGACATTCCGGTGGTTTCCGTTATCAAAGGATGGCGTTTGAAGGTCCGGGAAGTCACTCGCTTTCCGTGGGCATATGGTGAGCTTCCTCAGGCTACGCCCTGCGGGATCTCACCGATCATGTTCATCCCATCTCTTACATCTTATAAGGACGAGGGCTACATCCGTTCATCAATCCTATCGGCGTTATCCAGCTCCGCGCCAAGCGGCTAGTGAGACTTCCTTCGCTTCTGTACGATAAGTCAACATCGAATCACGATATTCTTCGTGTTTCCGTTATCTCCGACAGTCCAGTCCAAACGCCGCTGACCAAGGGCGCCTCCGCTTTTAAAAGTGGAGTCTCGCAATTTCCTGTACCTTCTTGCTTTCTTAAGGAGAACGGAAGCATCGTGTGGGGCGGGCTTTGCTTTATTCTATAGAATAGGTAAACGTATTCTCCTATGCCGGGGTTCGTTCATGTCCATATCGAATGGGGGGCTTTGAAACGACCGAGGAGGCTTGGCCAGTCCCCCGCAGGAAAGCGAGTTGTTGCAAAGCCGCCCTATCCCTTATACAGTAACGAACCCCTATGATCTCGGAATCTAGTCTTCAACCAATACTGCCCTCTAACGGAATAAGCTCAGCTCATCACTTAGTAAATTTTCATAGTCATAACTTATCATACGTCGCCTCTCTTGATAACAGAAAGCTATCTACAATCATCTTATTGACTGTAAGATCATCAAAGTTGTGATTTCGCTTATATTATCAAAGCGTTTGTTCAATTAGGCCAATAGCATCATGATCATTTAACATAGCAAAAAAGAAAAAAAGAACAGATAAGAGGCCGATTGCTTCTAATCTGTTCTCTTTTTTTAAGAAGTAACGATCATTCGAAAGAGTTCCTGCAACCCTGAAGCTGCAAAACGCAAAACTAAAATCGCTACGATTGGGGAAATGTCTATCATACCTAACGGAGGGATAATCTTACGAAACGGCTCCAAAAAAGGTTCAGCAAGTTTTGCAAGAACTTCCCCAAATTTTGATTCTCTGGCTCCTGGAAACCACGATAGTAAAATATAAATGATCAGGATCCAACTATACATGTTTAAAGCTGTAAATAAAATATTAAAAAGAAATGCCATCAGTTACCACCTTCTGTTTGTATCATCTTCTTCAGTCATAAGCATTTCAGAAATCGATCCTGAAATTTCAACATTTTCTGGTGTACAGAGAAAAGTTTGAGAACCTAGTTTCTGAATATCGCCACCTATAGCATAAACCGTTCCACTTAAAAAATCCACAATTCTCTTTGCTTGGCTATGATCTACCCGTTGTAAATTAATAACAACGGCTTTACGATTCACCAGTTGATCAGCAATTTCTTGGGCTTCATTGTAATTTTTAGGTTCATTAAGTACCATTTTGGAGGAGTTTTTCGCACTTTTCAAACTGACAACATTATTATGATCCGAATGTTGATTGTTTCTCTGAGTTGGGGGTGCTTCTTCTTGTCTTTCTTCCGCCGATTCCTCGTCGAGATACTCGTATTCATCCTCTAATGTAAAAAATGACTTAAATTTGTTTTTCATACTCATCCTGTTCACCTCAATTTGTATTTATTACCCTACTAAACTAGTACCAACTCTAATGTGAGTGGCTCCTTCTTCAATAGCAATTCGATAATCATTACTCATCCCCATCGAAAGTGATTCACAAGGGGCGTGTGGTAGATGTTTATCACGTACAATATCTCTTATAGCCCTTAGTTTTCTAAAGATTGCTCGTAACTCTTCCTCATTTTCAACGAGAGGGGCCATTGTCATCAAACCAACAACTTGTACCTTTTCATAGTTCTGTAAAGACTCAATAAAACCCTCAACGTCCTCTGGATCTAATCCTTGTTTCGACTCTTCCCCACTAACGTTAACTTGTACAAAACAAGGAGTAATGGTTTCTGATCTCTTGTTAATTTCTTTAGCTAAAGATTTTCGATCAAGTGAATGAATATAATCCACTTTGTTGATTACATCTTTCACCTTTCGGGATTGAAGTGAACCAATGAAGTGCCATGTAGCCTTGTCCCCTATAGATTCATACTTCTCGAAAAACTGCTCATTACGGTTTTCCCCCAAGTTAGATATTCCTGCCTCTACAGCTTCCTTTGCCCGATCAATCGAAACGTATTTCGTAACACCGATAATAGTAATATCATTAGGATTTCGGTCAAATTTGTCACATGCTTTTTGAATGATTTGCTTCATTTCGGCAAGTTTATTTGCAACGGTCATATGTACCCTCCTTACTCAACCTTTCCGACCAATATAAGCAAGCATTCTTCCCGTTTGCCCATGGTCACGTCGATGGGAGAAAAACGATGCTTCTTCTTCATAAGTACAAAAATTAGTAATTTCAATGTTCTCGCTTAAAATTCCGGAATCAATGGCTATTAGTTTATTTAACTCTTTTAAGTCTAGATTAAACTTATTAGTCGAAGTCTTTTGGCTGACTAGTGGTCGGTAAACATCCGAAATATGGTCGATCACATGTTGGTCAACTTCATAATGCTTTTGACTAATACAAGGTCCTATTGTTAAGAAGATTGCTTCTGGTTTTACATTCCATTCAATTAGGCTGTCAACCATCTTCTTTGCCATCTCATTGACTGAACCTTTCCACCCAGCATGAGCGATGCCTAGCCAGCCACTCTCAGGTTCAATAAAAAATAACGGAACGCAATCTGCATAAAAGGCAGTGAGAAGAATATCGGTCTCCTTGGTAATTAAACCATCTACTCCACTTACGGCTTCTTTGTGGTGAAAAGCTCCCTTTCCTTTGTATGCAGGTGTAACGACTTTTACACTCGTTCCGTGCACTTGCTCTCCCATTACCCAATCATCCATTGGGAATTGAAGTTCATTCGCTACAGATTTTCGGTTTTGTAAAACTTTGTTAGATTCATCCGATACGTGAAGTCCCATATTTAAAGACGCAAACGGAACATCACTATATCCGTCATCTCTGCTTGTCATTCCAGCAACTACATCAAACTGATTAAAACAAGAAAATTGCTTAGATGACTTGATTTGGAAGGGTTCGGTCATGCTAACACCTCAATTTCCCTTCATTTTACCACATTATTCACCTTTTTTCCTATCATATTCATATGATTCGAACTTTTGGTCACCAGTTTTTCCACTAAATCCATTTTTTCTCACTAATATTACATCTGCTCCAATATTAACTATTTGGTTCCAAGGAATCACCATTTCTTCATCCTTCCCAAATAGTCCCATTGCTTTACCTTTTAGAGTCAACACTAATCCTTTTAAATGACCACGCTGACTATCAATGTCTAAATCGGTAATATATCCTAACCTTTCCCCTGTTTCCATTGCAATAACATCTTTAACTTGTAATTCTGAGATTTTCATTTGAGATCCCTCCTTCGTTTAAGTATATGCACAAAGTTTCTAACCATCTCAAATCATAAAAAAACACCACTGAATAGTCAGTGGTGTTTCTACATATTATTGAAACATAGAGGAGTTCATTTCTTTTATTGCAGCCTTTTCTAATCGGGAAACTTGAGCTTGGGAAATACCAATCTCTTCGGCTACTTCCATTTGGGTTTTTCCTTGAAAGAAACGTTTCGTCAAAATCATTTTTTCACGATCATTTAATTTCTTCATACCTTCCCTTAAAGAAAGCTCATCCAACCATATCGAGTCCTTTTCACGATCATCCTTCAATTGATCCACTACAAATATAGGGTCTCCTCCATCATTATAAATAGGTTCAAATAATGATACAGGATCTTGAATCGCATCCATAGCAAATACTACATCTTCATGTGGTATCCCCATTTTTTCTGCAATTTCATGAGGTGCAGGATCTTTAGACGTTTCACTAATCATTTTTTCACGCATCTGTAAGGCTTTGTATGCCGTATCCCTTAACGACCTGGACACTCGAATCGGATTATTATCACGTAAGTACCTTCTTATTTCTCCGATAATCATGGGAACAGCATAAGTCGAAAATTTCACGTTATGACCTAAGTCAAAGTTATCAATGGACTTCATCAAACCAATACAACCTACTTGAAACAAATCATCACCATATTCACCACGGTTATTAAAACGTTGAATCACTGATAGAACGAGACGTAAATTTCCATTTACTAATACTTCTCTCGCCTCAAGTTCGCCTGATTGTAACTTTTGAAACAGAATTCTCATTTCTTTATTCTTAAGTACAGGAAGCTTTGATGTATCTACACCACAAATTTCTACTTTATGACGTGTCAATGTAAGACCCTCCCAACAAGCTGTAATGCATTTTCAGTATTTCCTTGGGAGGGAAAAATATGCACATCGGTTTGCTAAAAAATTACACCATTTTATCAAATTCTCTCTGTAAACGACGAATGATTTTCTTCTCAAGCCTTGATATATATGATTGTGAAATACCTAACATATCAGCAACATCTTTTTGTGTTTTTTCTTTTTTTCCAATTAATCCGAACCGTAATTCCATAATTTCTTTTTCTCGATCGTTTAATTGTTCCAGTGCGGACAACAATAATTTTTTGTCTACTTTTTTCTCCATACCTTTAGTAATTAGATCTTCTTCGGTGCCCAAAATATCTGATAGCAAAAGTTCATTTCCGTCCCAATCGACATTTAACGGTTCATCAAAGGAAACTTCGGTCTTTAACTTGTTACTTTTTCTTAAATGCATCAATATTTCGTTTTCGATACATCTAGAAGCATAAGTCGCTAATTTAATTTTTTTCTCAAGATCAAAGGTATTGACAGCCTTAATTAACCCAATCGTTCCTATACTAATTAAGTCTTCAATGTTCAACCCCGTATTTTCAAACTTTCGAGCAATATAAACAACTAAT
This sequence comes from Halobacillus seohaensis, assembly GCF_042663045.1. Taxonomy (NCBI): domain Bacteria; kingdom Bacillati; phylum Bacillota; class Bacilli; order Caryophanales; family Bacillaceae; genus Halobacillus; species Halobacillus seohaensis. The sequence goes on from NZ_JBHSZV010000013.1 coordinate 188,582, forward strand.
CTCAAGTTCCGCTCAATAAGCATAGCTCTCGCTGCTTTATCTCCTTTAGGCAATCGTTCGAGTAAATCTCTTTCTTCCTCTCGAGATAAAGGTGGCGGAAGAGCTTCACTTCCACCAATGTAATAAATTTCTTTTTGTTTAATTCCTAATTTAATGGCAATTTTATATAGCCAGAACTTTAACTTAAACGACAACTTCATAACAAGCTTCCCCCTTTACTAGGCAGAAATTCCTTTAATTGCAGCATGTGGATGAATTAAGATTTGATACATTTGATCGTAGGTTAAGTCATGTTCTTGAATTCCTACCAATGGTTGTTTAATAAATAACTCCCCATCACTTGTATATACTGTTATAGAATCCACTAAAAACGTAACCATAAGCTGACCTGCAGAACCTGCACCTTGATAGGGGATAATGTGTACAGAAGACCTATAAGGTTCAGGCAATTGATCAATCTCGTCTAATACTCGATCACATTGAAGTTTATCTAATTCTTCGGAAGTGAAAAATTGTTTCCAAAAATGGTGGTCAGCTAAGAAAACCATTTTCTTGCTGATAGGATCAAAAAGATGATTGCCGCTATCTACTAAGCCTGTACACATTACAGATTTTTCTTTAAAAACAACCTTAACACTATATAAATCTTCAACCTTCAGACGATGAGCATTAACCTGCTCCATTCTCCACTTCGTAAAGAACCAAGAAGCGGGAAACCCAATGCATACAAAAATCCAGCTAATTGGATCTCCAAAACCTGTGGAATAAGTAATTATTTCTCCGCCATTTACTTGGATATGACTATTTAAAAAGAAATGCATACCTACCATTGTTCCTCCTATCGCAAAAGTTACAAAATAGAAGGTAACCCACTGAATCAACGATGACCGAATTGACACAAATGAAAAAGCAACAAAAATAATAAGTAATGAAAAGCAGCCTTTTCCTATGGTTGTAGTGAGCCAAGAGTCGGGTTGAAGTATGGATATGGGTACAATACATGAAGCCACAGCAGCAGCAATCAAAATTCTAATATTTGATGTTTTTGCACGAGTCAACCCTTGGGTTAAATAAAGAATCATTCCATCCATAAGTAGGTTAAGCGTCCAAACGGCATCTAAATAAATCCTTCCCCACCTCTCTTTTGTATATATAAATTAGTATAATTCCAGAGGGGTGAAAAGTCTGTCAGAACTTGATTTTGATCCAAGCTATTTTTGTTATAACCTGTCTTTTTCAAAAAAAGCCAAAAAATTTGCTATCCAGAAGGTAAGTAGTTAAGCGTATTAACCTGCTGAGCAATTTGGATACTCCATATTTTTTGCGATATCACGGTTCTTTTAGTTTTAATAGTAATCTGAAATCCAACCTTCATTTTCATCTGTGATATAAACATTAGATTGACCAAATGAGCAAGATGGAGAACCTCTGCTCATTTTAAGCGAATGAACCGACTACTCTCCTTGCACTGTGACACGTTTTTCTGCAAAAGTCCCTCAACTGCCCATACAATCTTCTAGCCCATACAAAAAAAGCAGTTCAGTTAAGGGGTACAAATTGCGTGTTTGTACTCCAAAACTGAACTACTCATTCAAAAGGATAGAGGCTTTTAAACCAATATAATTTAATTATCGACGTCTATTGCGATTTCTTAGGAATGTCGGAATATCAAGTGTATCTTCTTCTTGAGCACCCGTTGGTTTAGATTGTGCTGGTTCACGACGTGCTTGCGGCTGTTCTTCTCGCGGACGTTCCACAGGGTTAGATTTCGTTTGATTTGCGGAACTTTGACGAGGCTTTTGTTTACCTTGTGCAATTTGAGCTTCATCAAAACCTGTTGCGATAACAGTAACAACGATTTCATCTTTAAGGTTTTCATTGATCACTGAACCAAAGATAACATTAACTTCTTGGTCAGCTGCTGATGTAACAATATCAGCAGCCTCTTGTACTTCATAAAGACTTAAGTTTGATCCACCACTGATATTCATTAGAACACCATGGGCACCATCAATTGAAGTTTCAAGTAGTGGGGAGGATATCGCTTTTTTAGCCGCTTCTGCTGCACGACTTTCTCCGGTAGCGATACCAATGCCCATTAAAGCAGATCCTTTGTCCACCATAATGGTCTTAACATCGGCAAAGTCAACGTTAATTAGTCCTGGAACAGCAATAAGGTCAGAGATACCTTGGACACCTTGACGAAGGACGTTATCTGCTTCACGAAACGCTTCAAGCATTGGTGTATTTTTATCAACGATTTCTAGCAGACGATCATTTGGAATAACAATTAATGTATCAACACTGCCTTTAAGGCTATCAGTTCCCGAAGCTGCTTGAGTAGAACGCTTCTTACCTTCAAAAGTAAACGGACGTGTTACCACACCGACAGTTAATGCACCAAGTTCTTTGGCAACATTTGCAATTACTGGAGCAGCACCAGTTCCAGTTCCACCGCCCATTCCGGCTGTTACAAAGACCATGTCTGCACCATGTAAAGCTTCTTCTAGCTGTTCTTTACTTTCTTCTGCAGCTTTGCGACCGACCTCAGGATTCGCACCAGCACCCAATCCTCGAGTCAGTTTGCCTCCAATCTGCATCTTGACTTCAGCTTTAGATAAATTCAATGCTTGGGCATCCGTGTTTACAGCAATAAATTCTACGCCCTGTACTCCGTGTTCTATCATTCGGTTAACGGCATTACTGCCTCCACCGCCAACACCTATTACTTTAATTGTCGCTAACTGATCCATGCTTGTATCAAAATCTAACATCATCCGTTCCTCCTATTTACAAGATTACAAGATTTCATAAGTAATCGTTCTTTTTTAGTCACCTTTTGGTTATCAATCAAAGAAATACTTGAGCAGGTTGGAAAAACCTGATTCTTTTTTCTCCTTAGGTTTATTCGACTGTTCTTTTGTTTGTTTAGTGACCCGCTTCTGCTTTGGCAGAGTGGAATCTTCATATTGAGTCGATACTGATGGGAATATTTCTTTTCCTTGTATTTTCGCATTACGATAAGCAAATTGCAATATTCCTACACCACTTGTATATTGCGGTTCGCGGACACCAAGGTAATCAGGAATCGCAAGTCGAACATTCGAGTGGAAGACATCTTGTGCTAATTCGAGCACCCCGGGCATATTCATAGTACCTCCAGTCAAAACAAATCCTCCTGGCAGGTCTTTTACTCCCATTTTCTGTAACTCTTTTGCAGCAAAGACAAAGATTTCTTCAAGTCTTGCCTCAATCATATCAGAGATTTGCAGTTGATTGAATGATTGTTGGCGATTACTTCCGATAATTGTAACGGAAAATGTTTCCTCTTCATCGGCATCATCAAAAAAACCATGACCATACTCTGTTTTAATTTTCTCAGCTTCTTCTGTAGAAGTTCTCATACCTATAGACAAATCTTTAGTAATATTGTCTCCACCATGAGGAAGCAGACTTGTGCCTTTGAGATATCCCTCTTCAAAAACTGACACGGTAGTAGAACCGCCTCCAACGTCTACTAATGCGACTCCTAAGTTGGTTTCGTCATCTGATAACGAGACTGTCCCGGCAGCTAAAGGTTGTAGACACACATCTAGTACTTCTAATCCAGCTCTTTCAACACATTTAAGCGTGTTATGTAAAACGGTTCGAGCGCAAGTGATGATCATACCTTCCATTTCAAGGCGAACCCCAATCATTCCACGGGGATCGGTAATTTCATCTTGGCCATCGACAATAAATTGTTCTGGTATTACATCTACAATCTCCCGCTCCGGTGGAACAGACACAACTTGTGCAGCATCAATAACACGGGAAATATCTTCATCCCCGATCTCTCTCGAATCGCTGGACACAGCAACAACCCCATGACATGGCTGTAATTGTATATGGTTACCATTTACTCCTACTACGACTCTGTCAATCTTCATATCCACCATACGTTCGGCCTGCTCTACTGCACTTTTAATAGATTGAACCGTTTGATCAATATCTACAATAGCGCCTTTCTTCATGCCATTAGATTTAGCCGATCCTACGCCAATTATATTTAACGAGTCATTCATAATTTCACCGATAATTACTTTTATCCTACTTGTACCTATATCTAAACTTACTAAAATTTCGTTTTGATTCACCAGTGACGCACCTCCTGTAACAAGCCATATAAGTACTTAAAATCATATCGTTTTTATATAAAAAAAACAATCATTGCAATATAAACGTAAATGAATTGATATAGAGCGTAAATTTACAAATTTGTTTACTGAGAAAATCTTTCCATTATTTGATTTCCACAGCGGTTTGAGATTATCCTTCATTTTACCTCAATTTATTAACAATTAACTGCATGTCTACTATTAAACCTCTAAAACCTGATTAAAAATCAGAAGTCTAATATTAAATACAGGTTCATTGATTTGTTTTCTCTCTCTAAGGATACTCTCCTCTTAGTAGTGTATCAAAAGCAGCCAAAACAGCAATTGATTAATGAAAATCTGCTTCATGAACCTTTAAGTTTGTCATTCAAGCAATGCCTATTTCTACATCAGACAAGTCATTTGAACTAGCACACGCATTGTAACTGCAGGATTTAATTGATTGCTTACTTATAATTATTCACGAGTTTTTCATTTTTTCAATATCCAATGATTGGAAAATGAGTCCATTCATTATTATTAAAGTCTGCTTGTTTTAGCTATTGGCGATTAGACACTAAAGCTATGGGAGGCAGATATCGGTATTACTCTACAACCGAGCCAGGGTCAAAGTCTTCCTCCACTTCTACAGAATCCTCTTCGGCCTCATCTGTTGAATCAGAAAAGGACTCAAAGTAAGCCCCCACATCTATATGGATAATTCCTCTTTCGCCTTCCTCTATCTGGGAAGCGATGGATGGGTAAGCCGGGATTTTCTCTGAGAACGTTCGAATAGATGCTTGGACCTCATAGCCATCATTCATGTACAAAGTAATCAGATAAGGATTATCTTCAGTCGGTGTATAATGAACCTCGGAAATCAGACGAGCTATACTTTCCGGTACATCTTTCAACTGCTTGGACATTTCTTCTAAGTAACTAGCATTGAATTCTTTAAGCACTGGAGCATCACCATTTGGCAAATCAGTTGAAGTTTCAAGCTTTTTACCGTTCTCCAAAATGGGCTGAAATTGACCATCTGATTGTATGTACCCAATACGCTCAGCTTCATCAATTTCGATAACAATCGTACTTGGAAGATCTCTCTTAACATTTACGTCCATGACTTGAGCATGCTCCGAAACCATTGTTTCTATTTCCTCGGAGTCGACTTGCCAAATATTTGTGGTTGTTGTTATTTCTGATAATTCCTTAATCTCTTCCACATCAACAAAACGATCACCTGCTACTTGTACTTGGCTCACGTTACTTAGTGGTGATTGCAGATAAACAACGACAGCAATAAGTATAAACAGAATAGACAAATATACAACGAGTCTTCTGTTTGCTTTTTTCTTACGTATTTGTTTTAACTTTGGAATTCGATCCTCTATGGAAACAACTTTTTTTTCTTGCATCATTGACATTTCTCCTTGTTGCCATTCCCATGAATTAAAATTATAATAATATAATATTGGATCTTCAATATAACTCTATATATCAACTATTATATCACAAATTTAAGTGCATTTATCTACGAGAATCCAATTGTTTTGCAAGTTATTCCCTTTCATTCTAAATGAGGACAAATGATCCATCTTTTTTATGAATTCCCCAGTAATTATTACCACATTATAGTGATGAATACACATTTTTCAACAGAAAACTTGCATTTCCTACAAAATTTCCTAGTAACAAATTTATACATTCTGACCACAAAAAAACCGCATAAGAATTTCATGCGGCTTCACAATCTATTCATTCGAGTAGCGACTTACGCTTAAGAGTAATCCTAATGCGGCCAAAGTTAAGGTTAAGGATGACCCTCCATAGCTAATTAAAGGGAGCGTAATACCTGTCACAGGAATCAGTCCAGTAACTACACTTACATTAATCATCACTTGAATAGATATCATTCCAACTATACCTAAAGCAAGCAAGCTCCCAAATAAATCTGATGCATGCAAGCTCGTACGAATACCACGCCATAATAAAATAAAAAATAGTATTAGAACGAAGGCCCCTCCTAGAAACCCAAGTTCTTCCGCTAAAACGGAGTAAATAAAATCGGTTTGAGGTTCTGGTAAGTAAAAAAACTTTTGCATACTTTTACCTAACCCAAGACCGAGCAATCCTCCAGGTCCAATAGCATAAAGCGATTGTATAATTTGAAATCCACTGCCTAATGGATCTTCCCAAGGATGCAAGAAAGCTGTAATCCTTTTGATCCTGTATGGTGCAGACGCGATCAAGCCAGCCATGCCTGCTAATCCCCCTGCCACAATCAACATAAAATGAGCAATCCTTGCACCAGCAACAAACATCATGACGAGACACGTTCCTACCATTACAACCCCTGTACCTAAGTCTGGTTGAATCATAATTAAAGCAAAAGGTACGAGGATTATAGCTAAGGCGGGCAAAAATCCTTCTTGGAATGAAACAATTTTCTTCTGTCTTTCTGAAAGGAATTTCGCTAAGTATATAATCAAGCCAAGCTTCATGAACTCAGACGGCTGGATGCTAAACATGCCAATCCCAATCCAGCTACGGGCTCCTCCTCTTACCATTCCTACACCAGGGATCAGTACAAGAATTAAGAAGACTAGACAAACGATGACAATTAAATTCGCATGTTTATGCCAAACATAGTAAGGAATTCTTGAGAGAATTACCATAGCAATTAATCCTAAGACAGCAAAAAGTATTTGCCTTTTTGCATAGAACCAGGCGTCATCAAACTTGTACTCAGACCATATACTTGATGAACTATAAACCATCACGATTCCAATTGCCAGAAGTCCAAGAATCGTTACACTTAACCATATATCTGGTTTCTGTTCATTAGATTGCATAAAAAAGCCCTACCTCCCATATAAATTGGAAACCAGGGCTGACTGCTTGTACTTTAGCCCTTGTTACAGCTTATGCACAGCATCTTTATACATATGACCTCTTTCTTCAAAAGTACGGTACTGATCCCAACTTGCACAAGCTGGCGAAAGAAGGATCACGTCCTCTTCTGCCGAGACATTGTAGGCTTCTAAAACTGCATCATTCATATTCTCAACAAATAGGATAGTAGCGATTCCTGCTTCTCTACCAGCCATTGCAACCTTATTAGCTGTTTCTCCAAAAACCACGAGGGCTTTCACATTGGTTAAATGTTCTACAAGATCATCAAAATTATTTCCTCGATCCAAACCACCAGCTAAAAGGACCACAGGCTGATCAAAAGCTTTTAAAGCGTAAGAAGTAGCTAATATGTTTGTCGCTTTAGAATCATTATAAAAATAAACATTATTCTTTTTCGTAACAAATTCCAGACGATGAGGAACCCCACCAAAAGAAGATAATACTTCTTGAATGGCTTTATTCGAGACTCCGTTCAGTTTTACAGCAGCAATAGCTGCTAATATATTTGCCAAGTTATGTTCGCCCACTAATACAACTTCATCCCTCTTCATTACTCTCTCATGTTTATAATAAATATATTGATCATCAGCCCAGCTACCAGCTACTTTTCCTTTGATAGAAAAAGGGATTAAATGAGATTCAAGCGATGGTAGGTAAGATAGAATAGCTTTATCGTCGGCATTATAAACTAAGTAGTCATCATTAGTTTGGTTTTTAGCAATCTTTGCTTTTGCCCCATGATAATTCTCTATCGTGTGGTGATAATCTAAATGAGCTTCGAATAGATTTAACCAAACAGCAATATGCGGCGTGAAAGTTTTAACACCTAAAAGTTGAAAGGATGACAACTCAACTACCATTGTTTCTTCTTCAGTTGTTGTGCGAGCGACTTCGCACGCAACTTCCCCAATATTACCCGCAATAGAAACTTCCATTTGATCTGCTTCAATAAAAGCATGAATAAGAGTCGTAGTTGTAGTCTTTCCATTCGATCCGGTAACCCCTATAAGATTTCCTTGATGCAAATGGCCGGCTAACTCGACTTCTGTAACTATCGGCACTTCTCGCTTCATTGCCTCATTTACGATTGGATTTTCGTAAGGTATTCCAGGGTTTTTCACAATTAAGTCAACCCCATTCAATATAGACAAGGGATGTTCGCCGGTAATAATCTTTGCTCCTTGATTTTTCAAATGGATGACTTTATCAGCTGTCATATCTGCTTTTAGATCGTTGATCGTAACTTGGACTCCGCTATCTAATAAAAGTTGAGCAGCTGCCGTACCACTCTTAGCTAAACCAAGAACAAGAACGTGTTTATATGTGAAGGATTGTAAATTTAACTGTTTCATCCGAACATCACCTCAATATACAGCCCCAACACAGCAAATATGATCCCGACCGCCCAGAATGTTGTTACAACTCTCCATTCCGACCAACCTTTCAACTCATAATGGTGGTGTAGTGGACTCATTTTAAAGATTCGCTTTCCTGTCGTTTTAAAAGAAGCGACTTGAAGAATTACAGAGAGTGTTTCGATTACAAATACTCCTCCTATAATGATAAGCAATAATTCTAATTTTGTCAGAATGGCTACCATCGCAATTGCTCCCCCAAGAGCGAGCGATCCCGTATCGCCCATAAACACTTTCGCGGGGTGAGCATTAAATACGAGAAAGCCTAGTAGTGCTCCTACAACAGCTAGGGTGAATACAGCTACTTCCACATTGCCTTCACTCATCCAGGCAAGAATTCCAAATGCACCAAATGCTATCGCTGCCGTTCCTGCTAACAATCCATCCAAACCATCTGTTAGGTTAACCGCATTAGATCCACCGACTAACATAACAAGTATAAGGATTGCGTATCCCCATCCAAGTTCAATTTCTAAAGTTGTGCCAGGGATTTCAACATACGTAGAAAATCCGTTTTGCTGTAATATGAAATAAACGACGACTGCAATTACGATTTGACCTATCATTTTTTGCTTAGACGTAAGGCCTAAATTTCTTTTCAAAGCTACTTTGATGTAGTCATCTAGAAACCCTAGCAATCCGTAACCCAAAAGAACAAATAATACGATGAATATATGTACTTGATTAGCCTCTGGAATAAACCAAACCGAGGCTAAAATTGTAGTCAAAGCAATTGAAATTAAAATCATAACTCCACCCATAGTGGGTGTTCCAGATTTTTTCTGGTGTGATTTTGGTCCTTCCTCGCGAATATTTTGCCCGAATTTTAATCGTTTTAAAAAAGGGATAATGATTGGCGATATTACGACGGTGAGTGTGAAAGATAGCGCCATTGTTAGTAATAATATATAGTCGTTCAATGTAATTCCTCCTTAAGTGTGCTCGTCATCGCCTGATCATTAATCCGTTAGATCGTTCAAAAGTGCTTCAAGCTTCATCCCTCTAGAAGCTTTGATTAAAACGACCGTATTTGATGTTAATTTATCTTGCAGATGATTACTTAATGTTTCTTTATTTTGAAAGTGAATACATTCTATTTCCGGGTGTACTGTTTGTAAAGCTTCTGTTATTTGATGAGCATGTTCACCAATGGTGTAAACTGCAGCTACTTCATTTGATATTACTGTGGCTACATTTCTATGTAGCTCATCTGCAAACTTTCCTAGTTCAAACATATCACCTAACACAAGAATTTTATGATTTTTAGATTTTAATTGATGCATACTCTCAATGGTAGCTTTCATGGAAGTAGGTGAAGCATTATAGGCATCATTAATGATTAATGAATTATTTTTCCCAATATGCTTCTCATAGCGCATACCTGACATTTCTAGGTGGTTGAATCCTGACTGTATATCTTCAGGAGTTAAATTCAATGCATTCGCTAATGCTATAATAAAGGATGCATTTTTAACATTATGCTTCCCAGAGATGGGTAATGTGTACCTTTCACCTTTCACAGTAAAATGACTCTTTTCCTCTTCACATTCTATATCACTAATAACTATCGTTGATGTGGTGTTAAAACCGCATGAAATAGCCTGATACGTATTATGATATGGTTGCAACAAGTTCTCATCACCATCAAAAATAAACGTACCTTCGCGCCAACCGTCCAGTATTTCAAGTTTTGCTTTAGCAATGCCCTCACGTGATCCTAAATATTCAATGTGGGACTCGCCAATATTTGTGATTACTACATGCTCTGGTTTTGCTAATTTTGACAGAAGGGAAATTTCACCAGCCTCACTCATGCCCATTTCAAGAACAGCTACCTCTGTATCCAAGGGCATAGATAAAATAGTTAAAGGTAAGCCGATATGATTGTTAAAATTACCTGCAGTTTTATGTGTGCGATATTTCACTTGTAAAACTGAAGCAGCTAAATCCTTTGTTGTTGTTTTTCCATTCGAACCAGTGATTCCGATAACTATAGGGTTAACTTTGTTCAAATAAAACGAGGATGTCTCCTGCAAAGCTTGGAGAGTATCCTCGACAAAAAATACAGGAAACTCTGTAGGAATTTCCCAAGGTAATTCGTGATCTTCCTGCCACAGTGCTGCAACTGCTCCATTTTTAATAGCATCTGCTAGAAAATTATGGCCATCAAAGTTTTCCCCAACGATTGGAATAAATAAACTTTGCTTCATGACTTTACGACTATCCGTCATTGCTGATCGAATTGAAATCAAATCTTTAGCCGCACCCCTAGATTTAGGAAATAATGGTGTTAAGTCTTGAACAGTGAACATTACAATTGACTCCCCTTAACTTTCAGTAATATATCTCTAGCTACTTCGCGGTCATCAAATTCATATCGAACTCCATTGATTTCTTGATAGATTTCATGACCTTTTCCTGCGATTAAAACCATATCATTCTCTGTTGATTGACAGATAGCTTTATCGATCGCCAGTCTACGATCCTCTTCTATAAAGAAGTTACCATTAAGCTGTGAGGTCATATCTTCTAAGATAACCTTAGGATCTTCTGTCCTTGGATTATCTGATGTGAAAATTGCTTGATCTGCGTATTTAATAGCAACCTCTGCCATTAGTGGTCGTTTCGTTCGGTCACGGTCTCCACCACATCCTACTACGACCCGAATATTCCCTTTACAAAATTCGCTTATTGTTTTTAATACATTTTCTAAAGAATCAGGTGTATGAGCATAATCAACAACAACACCAAATGACTGGCCCTCTAACACGGGCTCAAACCGGCCTCTTACCCCTTTAGTTTGTTTAAAAGATTGTTGGATAACAGATAGGTCAATGCCGGAAACGATGGCTGCACCAGCTGACGCCAGCATATTGTAAATGCTAAACATCCCCATAAGCGGGCTCTCAATCGTTACATCACCTTTTGGAGTGCTCATAATAAATGAGCTGCCTTTCTCATGAAGTGAAATATCTTTCGCCATAATATCCGACAACTTTTGAACTCCATATGTTAAGGTAGGCATCGCTGTTGACCGAATAAGTTTAGAAGCTACAGGTGAGTCTTGATTAATAATCGCAAACTTTTCTCGATCCATATTATACCTGTTGCCCAACTGGGAAAACAATAGGGACTTAGCACGAAGATAGTCGTCCATACTCTCATGATAATCGAGATGATCCTGACTTAAATTGGTGAAAATAGCTACATCAAAATCACAACCATATACACGCCCCTGATCAAGGGCGTGGGAGGAAACTTCCATTATAGCAGTATTCACGCCACACCCTACCATCTGATGAAAGCTTTTTTGCAATGACAAAGAATCGGGTGTAGTGTTTTTTACGGGGTAGGTTTTCCCAGCTATATTCATCTGAATGGTACCAATAGTAGCCGTTGTATGACTCTCTAAAGTAAAAATCTCGTCGAGTAAATAAGTTATTGTTGTTTTTCCATTGGTACCCGTCACGCCTATAGTATGAAGTTCTTCTGATGGATAATCATAAAAAGTCGATGAAATCATAGCTAATGCTTTCATCGTGTCGTTAACAATCACAACAGGAAAATCTATATCTAATTCTCTCTCAGCAATGATTATACTTGCACCTTGGTCAATTGCGGAATGAACAAAATCGTGTCCATCAGATTCATTTCCTACAATGCACACAAAAACTTCACCTAACATCACAAATCTTGAATCCATTGAAACACCGCTGACTGTTAAATGATCTATTATTTGATTTGTTTTGTAATAAGGTAATAATTCGAGTAATTTAGTTATTTTCATCCATACCATCCTAACTGTCCATATTCTTTATTATTATAGCAAAAATTAATTCAACTGTATGGTTTTTAACCCTATTTAGAAAACTCAATCATCATTAAAATACAGACGTATTGTTGAGCCACTTGGCACCTTCACACCTGCTTTAGGAGCTTGTGCAATAACGTTATTTCCTTCACCACTCGTTTCCACATGCAAGGTGGTTAATATTTCATTGATGTCCTTTTTATTCATTCCCATTACATCCGGCACTTCAACAAGGGGTTCTTCAGGCCATGCATACTCTTTGTCCAATCCTTCTTCCGTAGGTTCAACTCCTAAAGCTCGTAAGCTATCTTCCATAATCGAGCCGACAATTGGAGCGGCTACAACTCCTCCAAATTGGATGGTATCTTTAGGATTATCAATCGCTAAATATACAACTAGCTCGGGATCATCTGCTGGAGCGAAACCCATAAAGGAAACGACATGATTATTACTCATATATTGTCCATCTTCCCCCACTTTTTGAGCTGTCCCCGTTTTCCCTCCCACTCGATATCCATGTACGTATGCACTCCGACCCGTACCCTTGGCTACAACGCTTTCTAAAGATTCACGAACTTTCTTAGACGTTTCTTCAGAAATAACTCGTTTAATCAAGTTCGGCTCATTTTTCTGAAGTACTTCACCATTAATCGGATCCAACCAAGCTTCCTGGACATAGGGTTCGTAATATTCTCCGCCATTTACCGCCGCAGCTACAGCCATTACTTGCTGAATAGGTGTTACCGATACCCCCTGTCCAAAAGCAGTAGTTGCTTGTTCGACCGGACCTACTTGTTCTGGTTTAAATAATATCCCACTACCTTCACCCTCTAAATCAATTCCAGTTTTTTCTCCAAAGCCAAATCGTTCAATATACGCTAATAATTTATCTTTTCCAAGACGCTCTCCTAATTGAACAAATCCGGGGTTACACGAGTTTTGTACGACTTCTAAAAAAGTTTGTTCGCCATGTCCCCCACTTTTCCAACAATGCAAGGTAGCCCCTCCAACTTTTACTGATCCAGAATCATGAAAATGATCCTCCTCTAGATCAACTAAACCTTCTTCTAAGGCTGCGGCTAATGTAATAATTTTAAATGTTGAACCTGGTTCATATGTGCTCCATACAGGAAGGTTTCTATTATAAATTGAAGAATCCACTTCTTGATAATTTGCCGGATTAAAATTCGGCCTAGAGGCCATCGCCTTTACTTGTCCAGTATTCGGATCTACCGCTATAGCCACTGCTCCATCGGGTTTATACTTGGCTACCGCCATATCTAACTCTCGTTCCACGATGGATTGAACTTTATAGTCAATTGTGAGTTGTAAATCATTACCGTCAACCGGGGATGTATATGTATCTGCAATATTTGGCATACGCCTTCCTTTTGCATCCGAAAAAAATGAAAGCGCGCCATCTTCCCCTTTTAATTCATCATCATAATAGGATTCTAAACCTAATAATCCTTGATTATCAATCCCGCTAAAACCGAGAACATGTGAAAGAAAAGCTCCATTTGGATAGTACCTTTCTGAATCCTCCGCCACATATACGCCTGGGATATCTAACATCTGAATCGCGTCAGCTTGTGCTTCTGTTATCTTCCTGCCCTCTGGATGCATTTTCTCTATAGATACTTGCTTCGTAAGATGTGAATGTGCTTTTTCTACACTCATTTGAAGTATTTCCGCAAGTTGTTCAGCTGCTTTTTCGGCATCTTTTATTTGTCTAGGTACAACCATAACTGTAGGGGCAGATTGATTACCAACTAAAACTTCACCATTAGTATCCATAATTTTTCCACGCTCGGGCTCAAAGATAATATCTCTTCCCCATGACTCTTCTGCTTGTTCTACTAAAAAATCACTTAACACAAACTGCACATATCCTAAACGCCCAACGATCACCGTAAAGATAATTAAACTCATAAAAAAAACAGCGACTAAACGTTTCCTGACGATTACCTGTGATACTCTTCTCATATCCATAACTCCTTTAAAGTCGATAGAGTAAGCTTGTATCACTATATGCAATCCGAAAACGAATAGAACACTGTGAATGATGATCTACTCTGGCGGTGAAAGCTCTACCACCAAATAGCCTCCTGGTTTTAATTTGGTACCTTGAACTATGTTCTGGTTTATAACATAACCGTCACCCATCGTTTCTACTTCCAAGCTAAAGTGTTCGGCAAGTTTTTGTACGTCTCTTAAAGACCAGCCCGTTATATTTGGCATGGTTGGTTCATCTGTAATGAGAATTACTCTCTGATCACTAAACACTTCTGTTCCTGAACCAGGAAGTGTTGTAGCGACTTTACCTCCTTCACCAACCACCGATACTTGTTTAAAGTCTTTTTTTAGTTTCTTTTCAACTTCCTCAGTACTTTGTCCCTCATAATCTTCTAAGCTCAATTTCTCAACCTTATAGTCATTATTTTGGTCTGGATTAACGTCTAGATAATGAAGGCTATTTTCCATTACTGATTTTAAGATATATGAAACAGGATCTGATCCTACTTCCGTCACATCTAAATCAGGTTGTTTAACAGCAACATACATTAGAAGTTCCGGATCATCTACGGGGGCCATACCTAAAAAGGAATAAATATGATTTCCTTTTCCAGATAAGTACCCCCCACCTTCCTTAGGTATTTGAGCTGTACCTGTTTTTCCACCTAAAGAATAGTCACTTAATTCAAATGGAGCTCCTGTACCATGCTCCCCTGATACAACACGCCCGAGTAATTCCCTCATTTGAGTGGCTGTATCAGCTGAAATAGGTTCACTAATCACTTCAGGTTCTTTCTCTTTTATGATTTCTCCATTTTCGCTTGAGGTAACTTTTGAAAGCGTATAAGGTTTCATCATCTTGCCATCATTCGCAATGGCTGTGGCAGCTGTCATAAGCTGTAACGGGGTCGTCGTTGACCCTTGACCAAAAGTAGCAGTAACCTTCTCTATCGGATAGTTATACAAAATACTGCCTTCACCTTCACCCGGTAAATCGATCCCAGATTTCTGATCTAGATGAAAATCCGATAAATATTGCCTGAATTTCTCTGGACCCAGTATATCATATCCGATTTTCGATGCTGCTACGTTAGAGGAGCGCTCAAATCCTTCATTGAAGGTAATTTCTCCCCAACCTTTCCGGTTATGATCTCGAATCGTGGTACCAGATACTTCATAAGAACCTGATTTAAACTTATTTTCTCCATTGTAAACTCCCTCTTCAATAGCGGAAGCCCAAGTAAACATCTTCATTGTAGAACCAGGTTCAAATGAATCAGCTATTATATCATTATACCAGTTATCAACCTCTCCTAAATTATTAGGATTATAACTCGGTCGATTTCCAAGAGCAACTACTTCTCCTGTTTTGGGATTCATAACTGCTGCCATGATTTTTTCGGGATTGTACTCTTCATCAACAGTTGCCATTGCATCTTCTAAAAACGTTTGAATCTTTTGATCAATAGATAGGTGTACATTTTCACCATTTTCTGGTTCGGTTAAAACTTCATTTGGATTTAATAGTTTCGATCCATATTTATCACGCTCATAAGAAATTTTGCCTTTTTCTTCACGTAAATATTCTTCCATTTGCTTTTCGATACCAGCTACACCCGTAATGTGTCCGTCTTCTGTCCTTGCAAATCCGATAATGTGAGAGGCAAATGTCCCATTAGGATAGTAGCGCTTCGACTGTTCTTCAAAATTGATGCCACTTAGTTCTAGTTCCTTAATCTCTTCCATCTTTTCTTTAGATAAATTTCGCCCATTACTTCCAAACTCGACTTGAAATTGATCTTCTTCTTGAGCATCCGTCATTTGATCAGTTAATTCTGATTCATTCATATTTAGTAAAGGTGCTAATACAGACGCCGTTTCTTCAGGATTCGTCACGTGTAGTGGATTTTCTTCGGATTGTGAATACTCAGGATCTACCACCGCATAAATCTTATATGTAGGTCGGTCGTAGGCTAGGAGCATTCCGTTCTTATCATAAATATTCCCTCGGTCTGCATCAAGAGAATAAGAACTTGTTCTAGCTTCTTCTGCCCATTTATTCAAATTAACACCTTCAATTTCGGCTGTTGACTGAATATATAAAAATCGACCAGTGATAATGAGAAAGAATATCGAGAAAAGCAAGATTAATATCGCGGCACCTTTATGCGTATTTGAGCTTTTCATAAAGATAGTTCACCTAGTTTCTATTAGTTTCCAACTAAGCCAGCTTGTTTAACCTCGGCATTCTGCATCTCTAAGCCATTTTCTTTTGCGATTTGCAGAATTCGATCAGGATTGCTTAATTCCTTAGCTTCATAGGCGAGGTTATCGTTCTGTGATTCCTGCTGACTAATTTGTTGTTCCATTTTTTGAATATCACGATTTAGCGTATCAGTTGATGAAGTAAATTGAACCATGAAAACAGAAGCTAGGATTACAACACCTGTGGCCAATGAGTATAATGCTTTTTCTCCCGTGCTAATCCATTGCTTCTTCTGTACTTTAACTTGAACTTGTTTTTTCGGCTGATGTTCAATTGGTTGTTGAATACTTCTAGCTCTCTCAATACTCACGTTTGTTTCCACCCTTCTTCAAATGTAAATGTGTTAGACCATGGTTTCACCTTTTCAACAACTCTTAACTTAGCTGATCTAGAGCGACGATTATCTTCTAATTCGTCTTCTTCGGCTACAATTGGCTTTCTTTTAACCATTTTGAATGGCGGCTGTTTGTCTTCAGGAATCACAGGAATATTCTTTGGAAGAGGAGGGTTCGTACTCCATTTTTTAAATGCTTGTTTACACAAGCGGTCTTCTAATGAATGAAACGTAATCACCGCGATCCTTCCATTCTCCGATACGACTCTTGCCGCTTGATGAAGAGTATCCTGGAAAGCTCCAAGTTCATCATTTACCGCAATACGGATGGCTTGAAAGATTCTTTTCGCTGGGTGTCCTCCTTTTCGTCGAGCCGGAGCCGGAATTGCATCCTTTATTAGTTCAACTAGTTGTCCAGTTGTTTCGATGTCCTTTTCCACCCTGGCTGATTCAATTTTTCTTGCAATTTGCTTGGAAAACTTCTCCTCACCGTATTTAAAGAATATTCTTACAAGCTTTTCATAAGGCCATTCGTTTACAACATGCCAAGCAGATTGTTCCATCGTCTGATCCATTCTCATGTCTAAGGGGGCATCATTGTGGTAACTAAATCCTCGTTCTGCTACATCTAGTTGAGGACTAGATACACCTAAGTCATATAAAATACCATCTATTTGATGAACACCTAGTTCTTCTAGCTTTTCTTCAAGCTGTCTAAAGTTAGCATGAACAAATGATACCTTGTCTAAGTAAGGAGTTAATCGCTCCTGAGCTGCCTTTAAAGCTTCAATATCCTGATCAAATGCAATAAGATGCCCCTTATTAAGTCTTGAAGCAATCTCTTCAGAGTGACCTCCGCCACCCAACGTGCAATCAACATATGTGCCCTCAGGTTTAATATCTAGCTGCTTAATGGTTTCTGATTTTAGAACACTATAATGTTCAAACATAATTTCACCCGTTTCTCTATCTATCAAATATCAAAATCTAATAAGTTTTCTGCGATTTCAGCGAATGATTCTTCTGATTCTTCAAAGTAGTTCTCCCATAGATCCTTACTCCAAAATTCAATACGATTGGACACACCAATAACCACGCATTCCTTATCTAGTTTGGCGTGATTTCTTAACGGTGGAGGGATATTAACTCTTCCCTGCTTGTCCACCTCACATTCAACGGCGCCGGAGAAGAAAAACCTAGTAAAAGCCCTAGCATCTTTCTTCGTTAGTGGAAGCTTCTTAAGTTTCTCCTCTAGTAACTTCCACTCGTTCATAGGGTAGGCGAATAAACATTGATCTAAACCTCTAGTTAGCACAAAGCCATCATGAAGTTCATCACGAAACTTTGAAGGCACAATTATACGCCCCTTCGTATCAATGTTATGTTGAAATTCGCCCATGAACATAGAGTTCTCCCCACCTTCTTTTTTCAAGACTACCACATCACTCCACATTTCACCACTCATTTTTAAATATTCTTGATAAACAAAAAAAACCCTGCTTATTAAAGCAGAGTTTTTAAGGTTTTTTGCTTATTTAACAAAGTGGGGGACTGTGGAGGATTACTTAAATCCTTACTATATAATGGGAATGATAAAACGATAAATTCTGAGTGTTCATTCTCTCAAACACGTCATGACCGTACAAATTCAGCCATGGGATTACACTCCACATCCGTTCTTGTAATCCACCAGCTGGACGTATTAATAAATTAAGCGAATCAAAATCTTCCAACTCATGTGTATATTTATCCTCTACTGATTGGACCATTCTTTTTTCAAGAAACTCTATGGATTGTTGAATATACTTCAAGTTCTTTTGAGCCAAAGCTTCCATATCAGGACCAAGCTCTGCTGCTTTTTTCTTCAAAGGGTCATGAATGCCTTCCATTTCTTGTTTCACTTGATCTGCCAACCGCCCAATCGGTGGATTTTCCGTTGAGGCCAGCCAGTTCAGCTTGTGATTCACAGTGCCGTACTGTACCGCCTCCTCTATACTTATTTTAAATTGTTCAAGTAGTTGTTCTGACTTTTTATCAATCATTGTAAAAGACAACCTTGGAACAACGGGAGGCATCGTTAAACCAACAGCATGGAAAGCAGGTTTTAAAGCAGACCAATAACTAATTTCACCAGGCCCTCCTATAAAAGCAAGGACTGGGAGCAAATACTCTTGCATAAGTGGACGACTCACTACGTTGTTACTTAATAGCCAAGGTTGTTCAGATGCGACGTTTAACAATTCTTCTTTACTAAACGTCACTTCACCCTTTTTCCCAACAAAGTTACCACCTTGATCCCTTGCCAATAAAATTCGTTCCCCATTCTTATGAAAAAACAAATGAGCATCGTTGTCTTCACTATCTAAAGAAACCGGATATCTTTGCTGTTTATTCTCTTGCACTGAAGAAAACACACCATCTGCTATCTTTCCATTATTATGGATTAAATCAAGAAAATAGGAAGATTCTAGCTCGCGAATGGTACGATCATGAGCATCTAGTAAAATTAAACCCTCATTTGGGAATAGGGTATATATGACTTTAGCAAAAAAGTCAGTATAGCTATGGGATGTTTGGATAACTCCTAACATCCTGCGATACAACTCAGAGGTGTATTCCGTTTCTTTAGTTTCCTGAAACACTTTAGACAACCAGTTCTGTACAGCCTCTTGGTTAAAAGGCAAGTCCGAAACTGAAGATTTTTCATTAACATCTGTGTGTACTTGAATCTTCTTCATCCGACCTTGATCTTTCATATGAAGATGATTAATTTCAGCAAAATCATGATCTTCTCCAGCAATCCAAAATATCGGCACCACAGGTTCTTCTAATTCTGATTCTTTTTGTTTAGCTAGTTGTAAGACAGAAATTACCTTATGAACCGTGTAAAGAGGACCTGTTAGAAGTCCAGCTTGCTGTCCTGCTACTACAGCAGTCGTTTTACTATCTTTTAATTTATTAATATTTTGAAAAGTTGGTTCTGAAGCGTCCCACCGATCATTCATGGTGGTGAGTACATCAACTAGCCCTTGTCTATTATAATCTTGAGACTGGAGATCTCTTACTCTTTCTCTCCAAGTATTTTCATCAAAAGGATTAAAGTCGAACTTATCCCGAACCTTTGAAAAGTTATACTTATAGTCAGCAACTAGTGTATTGGTATCCGGTAATTTTATTGGATCGATTCGCATTTATGAACTTCTCCTTCTATACATAGGTTGGTATGTACCATTATGTATTGTACAAAAAACTTCCATGAAGTTCACCTAATCTGTTTGTTAAAGAAATAAACGATCGACAAACCCATAGGCAGTCAGCCCCATATATATAATAGTAAACAGTAAAAAACTCAGCCTTAGAAAGCTTTTAAACGCTTTAAAGATACGTACTTCTTCAGAAATCTTATATTGAATAATAATAGCTACGCTCATTAAAAATAGAAGGAAAACAATAATCCAAGCAAAGAAATTCTGATCAAATAAGACAACCAATAATGTATGTACAGCAACTACTAATATAGGCACCATCAATTGCGCTGTCTGATGGATAGCTTTCTTTTTATTTCGAAACCATTTACGTGTGAAGAAATACAATACAAAGATAAAGACCAGAGGAGCTGAAATAATTAAAGCTAAAATATAAATGAATACATCACTCATGAAGCCCCTCCTTTTTGGTTTATTAATTCTAAAGCGTGGACAGATTCAAGAACAAACTGATGGAAGGGAGCGTCATCCTCTTTCAATGTTCGCAAAACAAAACCACAAATAGCATCGATCTCTGTTTTACGACCTTCATTTAAATCTTTCAGCATCGAAGACATATTCTCCCCTGTATTTTCTGCTATGTAACACACTCTAGCCCACTGGTCTCGAAAGGAAAGTTGCAATGCCCGGCACGCTTCTTCACATAACAATTCAGCCAATTTATTAATATGGTCATTCTCAACAATCTCTTTATTCTTCACTTGAAAAATTGCCGTTAAAGGATTAATGACGGTATTAACAATTAGTTTTTCAGTGAGCATCTCCCAGTAGCTTTCCCTTTTTTTAAACGGAAATTCTTTCTCTGAAAATCCTTCGACCCAAGAATCTATATTAACCCCGCCATGATGTACAGCGAGCTGAATCGAGCCATAACCCGTATGTATAACTTGATAATCAGATACTTTAAGGGCTCCATGTTCAACTACACCTAAGACACATGGATTAGGAACTGATTGAATAGCTGAAAGATGGGTCATTCCGTTTTGCAGAAATAACAGAGCAGGCGCTGAAGGTAAATTTGAAACTACCTCTTGTATGTGGTGCTGCTTCACAGCTATTATAATAAGTTCTTGTTCATTTAAATTCTCTCTGTTTGTATAAACAGAGACCCGTTGATGTAAATCCCTACACGTTACACCATGTTCACTGATGAGTTTCTTTTGATTCTCACTTCTAACATAAAGAGACACCTGGTGTTTACTTGCCATGTGGACAGCAACAAGTAACCCTATTGCCCCTCCTCCGATAATTCCTATTTTCATGGTTCGCTCCTCCATTCTGCCTACTTTCACCTATTGTAGCAGACTTTCTCATAGTCTGGGGAGGGCTTTTTTAACAATTATTCGTTTATTTGATTCTGAAAATTTTTATATTATAATGAATCTATAGAAAGATATTGAAAGGGGAATTTGTAATGATGACGAAGATTAAAGTTCAACCACTTTTAGTTAACTATAAAACGTTAGAGGAATTCACTCGGTTTAAAGAATATGGTAACCAGGAATTAGCTATGCTTGAGGATCTGCGGAGCAATATCGTTGAAAATGATAGTGAATCACCGTTTTATGGCGTTTATTTTGGAAACGCTTTAATAGGTAGAATGAGTCTTTACCGCGTTTCTAAAAAATACGATAACTATTTCACACCTCCCCAAGACTACTTAGAATTATGGAAACTCGAAATTCTTCCCGATTATCGCGGAAAAGGTTATGGCAAAGCGTTAGTCAATTTTGCTAAAAGTTTCAAATCACCTATTAAAACCAACCCAAGAATTAGATCACACAGTTTTTGGGAAAAGATGAATTTTCATAAAGCTAAGTATGATGTCGAACGTGACTTAGGTGAGAATCCGTTAATTTGGTTACCTTCTGGTGTCGAGGAAAGAGAGTTGTAAAATAAACACAAGCCCACTACAATTTACTTAAGTAGTTCCGTTTCGGTGGAGAATCATACGAATTAGCAGACCAAATCGCATATGATTTGGTCTCTTATTTTCTCCTTATAATTCAATGGTTATCGGTTGATAACATATAAAGTAGCAGACGGAATCACAACCCAAATAACATAATGACAACATCCATTGTCAACGGGCTAATTACCACGTTAATTGTGGTGCGGCAAGCCTCCTCGGTCGTTGGCACTCCCTGTGGGTTCTCGCCTAGCTCCTTCTCCCGCGGGAGTCTCGTCGTTTCAAAGCCACCCCATTCGACATGGAAATGAACGCCCACCCGACATAGGAGAATGCGTCTTACCTATGCTATAGAATAAAGTCTCACCTAACACGATGCTCATGCATGAGGCGTTCTGCTCACATTAAGTAGCTTATCCGATGCTTCCGTTCTCCTCATGAAAGCAAGAAGGTCCGGGAAATTGCGAGACTCCTGTGGGATGAACATGATCGGTGAGATCCCGCAAGGCGTAGCCTGAGGAAGCTCACCTCATGCCCACGGAAAGCGAGTGATTTCCCGGACCTTCTAACGCCATCCTTGGTAACGGAAACCACCGGAATGTCTCGAAGTTGAGTCTTCCACAATCTAGGGCTTTAGTTGAACAACAGAATATAAAAATAGAACGCTTGGAAATTAAAATTCAAGCGTTTTTGTTTGCTATTTATACTGTTATTTATGGTGCTTATTAGATTGTTATTTCATCTGTTTTTTTACATTTTTCCCACGGTATCGGAACTACTTACATTTTACTGTAGGGCCTTTTTAATCAAGATGAGCTTTGATACCGATTCTCCACCCAATTTGTTAGCTTATTTATTTCTGACCAAGCCTCTTCCCATTGCTTAATTTGACTTTTAAGTTGTATGTTTTCTTCACTTAACTGATAAAGCTTAGTTTGTAGCTCTTGCTGGTCGATATGGGAATGCTGTTTCATTTCCTTTAAAAAAAGAATGGCGTCATCTAGCGATATGGATGAGTTCTTTTCTAAGTTAGTTGTTGCTAGTGTGCTTCGATGGGTTGTTCTTTCTTGTTTAGCCTCTCGTATATCCTTTTGGTAATTTTTCCTTACCGTAGCATTCCACCTAAACCCACAAGCTGCCGGCGTGCGATTTAATTGTCTAGCCACTTCTTGAAAAGCCTCAAGTTGAGTATGCCCTTCTCTAATGTGCTGCAGAACCTTATCAGCTAATAGTTCATCTTCTTCCCTCTTCCAAGCATCTTGTCTTGGAGCATCCATTCTACCCCTCCTCTATGGTTTGCTTATAGTTATGCAAATGAAGAGGTTGGTAGACTATACTTTAGGACTTTTTCTTCGGCTCATGAATTTATCTACTGCTTCTATATGCTCTTTCGACTCCCACAAATTCGCACAATTTCTAACTTCTTCATCCATTTCTGCTGATAATTGATCAATAGATAGTTTTTGAAGATATTGTTCC
Source organism: Halobacillus seohaensis (assembly GCF_042663045.1). Lineage (NCBI taxonomy): Bacteria > Bacillati > Bacillota > Bacilli > Caryophanales > Bacillaceae > Halobacillus > Halobacillus seohaensis. Next base: position 212,130 of record NZ_JBHSZV010000013.1, read on the forward strand.
TTAAACGTACGAAGCTGTTCATATGATTTTTTCAGGAATGGATCAATCATTGGATTATTCTTCAATTCTTCAAGGCTAACGATTTTATGTAACCAACCGATCTGATAAGCTTCAATAGTCGTATACATTTTAGAATCTATTAGCCAATGAGCTGCCAACTCAGGTCTAATTCTCTTATACAAAAGCTCACCACCACCCCACCCAGGAGTAATGCCAAGATCTCCTTGCACAAAACCGAACTCAACGTCTTTCAAGCCATAACGAAAATCACAAGCTGTAGCAAGTTCGCAACCCCCGCCTCTCGCTGGTCCATTTAAATAAGCGAATGTCGGCATAGGAAAAGTAGCTATTTCATATAAAACCTCTTTCATCGGGTGCAAAATTTGATAAGCTTCACTTTCACTCATATCAGCGTGATGCTCTCGCAAGTCCCCTCCAGCACAAAAGGCTTGATCGCCTGAACCCGTGATAAGGAGGCACTTCATATTTGAGTTTAACTTAAATTCGCTAAGTATTTGTTTAAGCTCGTCAGTCATTTTCTTTGTAACCGCATTCATTTTTTCACTTCGATTTAGTGTAATAATAGCAAGTCCTTGATCTGTAATCGTTGCTTTAATTTGCTCCATTTGGAAATCCATTCCTTTCAAAATAGATGTAAAAAAAGAGCCTGAAACGAGTTCAGGCTCTTTTTGACCATTCATGCTACTGTGCAACTACTTGCTTTCCATTATACTGTCCACAAGATTTGCAAACATGGTGTGGTTTTGAGTACTCACCACAATTCTTGCATTCTACCATACCAGGTACATGTAGTTTTTTATGAGTACGACGTTGGTTTTTAACCTTTTTAGATGTCTTACGCTTTGGTACTGCCATGTTGTACACCTCCTTCTTTATATTACGAGAGGAAAAACAGAATCATTTCCTTAATCGTTGTTTTCTTCTTCTTCATTCAATAATGACTGCAGTTTAGCCATACGAGGATCCATTTTAGTTTCCTCCGGTTCTTCTGTAATCACTTGCCATCCCTTACCTTCAGTAAGAGCCTGGTCATGCGCCTTTTCATCATCTGAAAACACTCGAGTTGGAATCTCTAGTAGTACATTTTCCTTGATATAGGGCGTTAAGTCAAGAATTTCTCCACGAATCGGATGAATCTCACTGTCATCTTCTTCCGCATAATAAGGTGACACATTAAATTGTTCGTGACCTTCAATATGAAAAGGATAAGGCACATCCACTAATGTTCTTGCACAAGGTAGAATCATTTCACCTTTTGCAGTAAAATTAACTGTAATATCATCTCCACGTCTATAAGCTTGACCTTGCAAATGAACAGGAGAAATACTACGGATGTCATTTTTCATATCCTCTAATTCGTGAATATCTACATCTTCTTCAAATTCAAACGGCTCATCACCGGATTGATTCAGTTTTTGTAGAGGAAATTTCATTTTTATTCACCTCATGGCAACAAGAGTTATTGTAAAAGGATTTTCAAGTTTTGTCAATATTTTTTCTTTACACAGCCTTTAAACAATTTAATTCTCTACATAATAATTTTATTAAAAATCAAAAGGAATCTCAACTAAAGACGAAATCCAGTAAAACATCATGCTAAAATAATGAATACAGCTTTACTATCTTAACGAATTTTCTCTTATGAATCAAGGAGGTAATTAAATGAATTCTTGTGGTATTATCGTTGAATACAATCCATTTCATAACGGCCACCAATATCACATCATGAAATCAAAAGAAGAATCTCAAGCAGACTGTGTGATTGCAGTGATGAGCGGGCAGTTTCTTCAGAGGGGCGAACCTGCTATTATTGATAAATGGCATCGCTCTAGGGCAGCCCTGCAATCAGGTGTTGATCTAGTAGTTGAACTTCCTTACCTATTTGCTGTTCAGCATAGCGACTATTTCAGCAAAGGTGCCGTACTAACACTTGATGCACTAGGTGTTAACTCCATATGTTTCGGAAGTGAAAATGGTTCAATATCTCCTTTCCTAGAGTCATATGATCATTTAAGTCAAAACGCTACTCTTTATGAAAAGTCTCTCCGTGAATCATTAAACGAGGGAAACTCTTACCCGGAGGCGGCACGAACAGCTAATGAGGCCATCGGTATCTCTACATCCAATTTCGATTTTTCAGCTCCTAATAATATATTAGGCTACAGTTACGTTAAACAAATTTTCAATTACGCTCCATCTATTGAGCCCTTGACGGTAGAACGAAAAGAAAGTCAATACCATGATTCCACAATTTCAGGACAAATGGCAAGTGCGACTAGTATTCGAAAAGAGATTCTAAATAATAATCAAATCACTGAACAAGCAGCTTCTACCCTTCCTGATGCAACGATTGAAGAACTGATTTCTTATTATAACCAAACACATCTGTGGCATGAATGGGATAAATACTTTGATCTGTTACATTATAAACTATCCACAATATCATTAGCAGACTTAAAAGAAATTCATGGAGTTGATGAAGGGTTAGAATATCGATTAAAACAGGCGATTAAATCATCAACTTCTTTTATGGACTTCATGGAACGAATAAAGACAAAACGATACACATGGACAAGACTTCAACGCACTTGCACCCATATACTAGTCGGATTAACAAAGACCGAAGCCACTAAACACCTGAATACTAACAGCGCACCCTATGTTCGAATACTTGGAATGAACCACATTGGTCAAAGATACTTAAGTGAGTATAAGAAAAAAATGACCGTTCCTTTAATCACTCAACCTCAACAGCTAACACATTCATTACTTGATATAGAGGAAAAGTCTACTGCTGCTTACTATAGCCCTCTTTCAGCTAAGCAAAGGGTTCATCAATATCATAATGAATTTGGCCCCCCTCTACGGATATTACAATGATAAAAAAGAATTCCCTTATATTATGCATAAGGGAATTCTTTTTTATGTTGTTTTTATGATTCCATTTCTTCTAGATAATTTAACGCATCTTGAAAGGTATCAACAGGAACAATTTCCATGTCTGTATCGATATCTTCCGCAGTTTCCTTAGCTATTTGATAATTTGACCCTTCAGCATCATCTTCATTTGGAGCAAAAAAGACGTCACAACCATCACGTTCAGCAGCGACAACCTTTTTGTCAATTCCGCCTATTCTTCCTACTTCTCCCTCGTAGTTAACCTCTCCCGTTCCAGAAATTTCTTTTCCCTTCGTTATATCTTCTTCCGTTAACTGATCATACATTTCCAGCGAGAACATTAATCCGGCACTAGGACCACCAATTTCTCCGCTTTTCACAGTAACTTTTGGATCAACTTCTACTGACCGGTCTGTCGCTAAAGAAATGCCAACCCCCACTTTTTCAGGATTATCAGGGAAAGCTGCAACTTCTATATTTTTCGATAATGTTTCCTCACCCCTCTTAATGGAGAGTGTCACTTGTTCACCTGCTTTCAATCCTTCTACATACTCTACAAGGGTATTGGATTCCTCTATTTCTTGATCATTTATACTAAGTATTTGATCCCCTGATTGTAATTGTTCTTCTGCGGGCATCCCTTTTAAGGTATTTACAACAAATACCCCTTCATACGTAATTTTTATATCACGACCTGCCGATTCATAAGCAACGACTTTAGCCGCTTCTTGCGAGGATTCCATTAATTGTAATTGAGCATGGAAATATTCATCTTCAGATATTCCTTCTGGACGTACTTGTTCTAAAGGCACGATTTCATGATAGGGACGTATTTGACCCATTATCCACTGAAGGGGCGTCGCTTGTCCTCCCCTAACTGTAACTAGATGCATATCTCCCTCGCTCTCAAAACCATCATCTATTTCAATGAATGGTTGTAATGCATCAGCCGTGCCTGGTTTATAAATATAAAAGGGTAAGCGGTAAGCCCCGATAAATGCTACGATTAGTACAACTATAATCCCTGGTATTATAATTCTTTTATTGGATCTCATGTTTGTGTTGGCCCCTTCCAGTCTTTAATCATGCTTAGGATACTCTCGATATCCTTACTTGCTGCGTCTTCCCCTGATTTAACAATCTCGTGAATATCTGTAAATGCTCTTGTACTAAACTTTGCCACATTGGGGCGGATCATAAAGTCTGCGTATGAAGAGACCCCTATAACGGATGCCAACTCATCTTGCATAATATCTATACTTTGAATAATAACATCATAAATAGAGCGTATGGACGGTTCAGCTTCTGTATGCGAACAATCCACTGCAATGATAATATCAGCTCCCATATCCTTTAGTACAGAAACTGGAACTCGATCAATAACTCCTCCGTCTATATATAACCGTCCTGCTATTTTTTGAGGCACGAAAATACCTGGAATAGCTATGCTGGCACAAACAGCATCACTCGCTGGTCCGTCATTAAACACCTTTTTACAACGACCAGCCAAATCTGTGGCTACAATAGACATCGGAATCTGGAAATCTTCAATGTTTTTCCCAAACGTAAATAAACGGATATACTCTTTAATTCTACGCCCCTGAATAAATCCCATTTTCGGAACAGTAAAGTCAAGGTAGTATTTCCGTTTAAAAGTAAAAGCAAGTTTATATAAATTTTCAATTTCCTGGCCGGCTGCATAAAAAGAACCGACTAATGCTCCCATACTACTTCCGGCGATCATATGAATGGGGATGTGATGTTCTCGTAAAACTTTAAGCACACCTAAATGGGCGAACCCACGAGCGCCACCAGATCCAAGCGCCACCCCAATCTTAGGCTGTTTCACACTGCATCTCTCCTTGGTATCCCTAAGGTACTTCTCCTACATGATCGAGACGTAGGTCCTTTACTCATTGAAGTTTCACTTTATTTTATGGAATAAGCGTGTCACTTATGAGCGTACATATAAATACACGGGAGAAACTTATTCCCATTTTACTATGGATGATTTTAGAAGTACAGAAATGCAGAAAGCCAAGGGGGGATTCTCATGTCACAATTTAAAACACTATTATTAACCTTAGCTATTTTATACCTGACAATATCGCTCATCCAAAAACCTGATATTGCATTAATGGCCAGTACTAAGGGGCTTAATTTGTGGTGGACGATCGTCTTTCCTTCCTTACTACCTTTTTTTATCATTGCTGAATTATTGTTCGGATTAGGGGTAGTTCACGGAATTGGAGTATTATCCGAACGTATTATGAAACCGTTGTTTAACGTCCCAGGCTCAGGAGGATTTGTTTGGGTTATGGGGATGGCAAGTGGCTATCCTGCAGGGGCTAAGTGGACACGTGAGCTTCGCAATAGCGGACAAGTCACTAGAATAGAAGCAGAACGTCTTGTTGCCTTTACAAATGCATCGAGCCCTTTATTTATTCTAAGTGCTGTAGCTGTAGGTTTCTTCGGAGATCCTTCCTTAGGTTTACTTTTGGGGGCAGCCCATTATGGAGGATGTTTATTCGTTGGAATTTGCATGAGGTTTTACGGCAGCCATGACCAAGGATCTACTTACAGAGCCACAGGGTTCTCGCTATCGAAAGCTTTTCAATCGATACATAATGCCCGTTTAAAGGACGGACGACCTTTAGGTCAGCTTCTCGGTGATGCTGTTGTAAAATCAGTTCAGACTTTACTACTAGTCGGGGGATTCATTATATTATTTTCAGTACTTACAGGTTTACTCAAGGAAAGCAGTTTACTTGTATTATTATCTCACGTAATGTCCTTTCTAACGTTTCCCACAGATATGCATTTACCGATTCTAACAGGACTCTTGGAGCTTACAACAGGGATAGGAGAAGTAACAAACACTTCTACATCTCTAATTACACAATTAGCTATAGCCAGCTTCATGTTAGGTTTTCACGGCTTTTCGATTCAAGCACAAATAGCTAGTATTCTTGCAGATACAGACATTCGTTTTGCTCCCTACTTTTTCGCAAGAATCTTACACGGAATCGTAGCCGTTTTTATTATAACTATTTTATACCACAACAGCTCATTTGCAGGATCTAATACGATACATGTATCGAGTTTTTCTCAAGAATCTCATCAATCATATGTAGATTTCATGGCTTTCTTCGGACCAACTGTTACACTGCTAGCTTTAACTGCAGCCTTTCTATTAAGCCTTAAAAAAGTAAAGCAGCCTTGAAATAGACTGCTTTACCCTCTATACTTTTCCTTTAACGCTTCTTCTACAGGAGGTGGTACCAAATCTGAAATATTCGCCCGGTACTTGGCCACCTCTTTAACAATACTAGAACTCAAAAAGGAATACTGGTTGTTAGTCATCATAAAAAAAGTTTCGATTTTTGCATTTAACTTGCGATTCATAGAGGTTATTTGCATTTCATATTCAAAGTCACTTACAGCTCGTAACCCCCGAATTATTGCCTGAGCATTTTTTTCTTCTGCATATTCCATTAATAAATCATCACAAGAATCTATCGAGACATTATCCAAATGTTTAGTAACCTCTTCTAATAAAGATACCCGCTCATTAACATCGAACAAAGGAGCCTTACTTTGATTATTAAAAACGGCTACGGTCACTTGGTCAAAAACTTTCGCCCCGCGTTGTATAATATCTAAGTGACCATATGTTACCGGGTCAAAGCTTCCAGGGCAGATCGCTAATCTTGTCATTTAAAAACCTCCTTACTGAAAAATAGATACACCTATATTACTGCCGTACTTTTCAGATTTTACTAATTCTAAATGTTCAACTTGAGAAGGAATTTCTTCCGATGCATCATGTTCACATACCACTAGGCATCCTTCAGCAAGTAACTGATGGCTGACCAAATTTTCAAGCAAGTCCTTATATGAAAATTTGTTATATGGCGGATCAAGAAATATGTATTGGAACATTAGTCCACGCTTTCCTGCAGCTTTTATTGCACGCAAGGCATCTGTCCGAAAAACTTCAGCATTATCACTAATCTTCAACATTTCCAAATTTTCATGAATAACCTGAATGGCTTTAGGTTGTTGATCGACAAAGACGCAATAATCGATCCCGCGACTTAAAGCTTCAATACCAAGCCCCCCACTGCCAGCAAATAGATCCAATGCTGAACCACCATCAAAATAAGGTCCGATCATTTGGAACAATGATTCTTTCACCTTGTCCGTAGTGGGTCTTGTTTTATGATTGGGAACTGGTTTAAGTTGGCGTCCTTTATGTTCGCCAGCGATCACTCTCATTAAATGGCCCCTCCTTCTTAGATTCACAATTATCCTACCATAAATTCAGTCTTCCAGGAAACTTTTCAAAAATAGATAATTCACCGTATAAAAAAGCATACATAGGTCATACTGATAGAGGAAGCAGGATTTTGCTTCTGGAAACGGTGAAGACTTATTTCCCCATAAGTTCTTCTACCGGTTTCTCCTCTCCCTTTGCTTTTTGCTTTCATTTACAAGCAGAAAGAGGGGCTGTCCCATACTAGGACAGCCCTATTTTTTATTTAACTGAAGATTCGCTGCCTCTTTTTTAACTATGATTTACAAAAGTTCCTCTATAAACTTCCCTCTACACTTCTTTCCCTACTTTTATGATCGCCTGATTAGCTAAACCAAATACTCCTTCATTATATATAAGGGAAAAATAAGAGAGCAAATCATATGCGATTTGCTCTGCTAATTCGTATGCTATTTCGTAAGTTTCTCCACCGAAACGGAACTACTTACCTTTCAGATTAACTTCTTTTTTATAAGTCAATTAACTTTTATTTATATCGGCTGTTCCGTCATAGGTAGGAGGAGAAGGAACTAGCCAAGACCCCACAGGGAGTGACAACGACCGAGGAGACTTGCCAAGTCCCGCAGGAAAGCGAGTTGTTTCAAAACCATCCCTATCCCTTATGCGATAACGAACCCCCATGATCTCGGAATGGAGTCTTCCAGATAACTCTTTTGCACAATAAGTGATACCACCAGCCCCAAATTGAGCTGGGATGAAGATGATATGGTGCTAAACATAGTGTGTTATTTCATCTGTTATTTTAGATCTTCTCCACGGTATAGGAACTACTTATCTGAAAGATTCGTTTCTCTTTGATTTGAAACATTCCACTAATAAATCAAAACAATCGTTACTAAAAAGAACCAAAGTTATAACTTTCTGTAAAACAGATAGCCCCTTCAAAACCACTTAATTCTTTTTCTTCTATTTATTATCTAGCTATTATTCACAATGATTTAAATTAATGCTACAGTAACATGAGACCAAGACAGGAGGAAAAAAATGATTCAAAAGTTTATTGAGTTAGGCGAAGGATACACCGATATTTATGAGATAGTAGAACTTGGAAACCGTATGCCTGATAGAATAAATCACTCAATCGCATTTTATAGTGAAAAATCCGGACAATCTGTTGCATCTCTAGCTCTAATCATGAAACCAACCTCACAACAAAAATTCCAACCCATTTATATTTGTAGAGAAGGGATACCCAACCCTCACGAAAAACCAAACAAACGCTTCGATCTATTTAAAGAAATGTCAGAAAAAGCAGAAATAACAATTACCGAATTTACAGTTAAACCATCAAGCATATTCCCAGAAACAGAACTATACTACAACTACCTCATTGGAATCCTAAGAACCAACAAAATTCTAACACCGTTGAGTTAAGAAATGCGTATCAGGCCTAGCCCTGGTAGCTGGACAGAAATGCGAAAAGGGCTGTTTAGGCCTGATTCGCGTAAGTAAGATGCCGCAATCGGGGGACCTTCCCGATGGAGGTGGATTACTTACGTCGCGATGGCCTAGCCCTGGTAGCTGGACAGAAATGTGAAAAGGGCTGTTTAGGCCTGATTCGCATAAGTAAGATGCCGCAATCGGGGACCTTCCCGATGGAGGTGGATTACTTATGTCGCGATGGCCTAGCCCTGGTAGCTGGACAGAAGAAATGCGGAGATGGACCTCTACTAGCATCGTATGTGACATAGGCTAACGTCCGTGCGAAGATATGCCAAGGCCGACCTGCCCGTCTCGGGGCCATACGGTTAAGTAAAGTGTCGGATAATGCAGGATGAACATAAAAAGCCCCCGAATAGTAGTCATTTACTATCCGGGGGCAAATTCATTATTGTAGATCCTTTTACTAAATTCCCATTTTGTAATCGTATTGCTTCGCCTTATCAGGCTTAGCATTTTCATAATCCGTACGTATATTAGGTTTATGTGAAAAAAGGACCCTTGAGACGAAGGGTAAACGTTCTAGTTTATCCATTTTAAACTCAATTTCGTCTTGATCCACATAAATCAAAGCATACTTCTGTTTTTTGGAAGCATGAATTAAATGCCCATGCTTCTTAATCTGTCTAATGTTTTTCATATGTTGAAAATATACGATGAGACCTTGACGTTTTGTTCTCATAAAGTTCCCTACTTTTTTAGTATTTATCAAAAGTTTAACAAAAGTGAAGGAAAACAGCAATCATCCTTTTCGTTCGGACTTTTATAAAAAAGCACACCTTTCGCGAACTTTATATTCACAAAAGGTGTGTTTATTATCAGCCGCAGCCGCAACCGCCGCCACTACCACAACCACTACCAGTATCAAAAACCATACCGTTTCGCGGAACTTTTATCTGCTCACTAACACTAAAGGCGACACTCTGACTAATTTCATCCAGTAGTCTTTGAACTTCTCGCTCAGCTTTTTTAAACTGAACCACTTTCTCATGCATGTCCATTTCTCGCTTAACAGTTCGTACTTTCTTCATAATATTATTATAATCAGGGTGGTAGCGTCCAAATCGTTGAACATCTTCATACTGATCTTTTATATTGTTGAAGTTTCTAACTAACGCCTGAGCTTCTTCATCTATGTCTAATTCTTGCTTCATCTTGTAATAGTGAACCATAACATCTGATTCCTTAACCATTTCTCCGATGGCTTCTGAACGGTCTATAAGATCGACAATTTCCATAGTTGCTAACATGGTCTACGTTCACCTCCACCCTCATCATACCAAAAGGAAAGGCAGAATGAAATATGAATCCATCTGCCTTTCCTGAATTTAATAATATGGATATTCCATAGGGCGTCTTTTAGCACTATCACGATTTTCATGTTGAACTTTAGAAATGATTTCTTGAATTTGATCAATCGCCCCATTTAGATCTTCAATATGCTTAGAAACATCTTCCCAATTAATTTCTTGCAATAAATTACTGAATTGCTTCATCCATTCCTTTTTGGTAAGTCGTAAACCGTTTTCTTCTTCTTCCTGAGGAAGGTCAGTCCAAAATGGATCATCTTCTCCTAATATCATCCACTTTTCATAATAACTCTGTATTAGCTTGTGGTTTTCTCTTAACTGGCTTTTCACGTCAGGATGTTCATTTACGAACTTTTTAAACTTTTGAACACTTGGATGTAAATTGTGCTCACTCATTCCACTCACACCTCGCTACTAAAGTCTACACTACAGCCTATGCAGAGCTTTATCAGGTGTTCATGAATATGAAAAGACGACCTTTTAATAAAAAAAGGTCGTCTTTTTCTTAGTGAACTTCTGGGCGTTCTGAAATATCGTTTAAAGCTACACCAGCAGCGTGATCAGACTTTTCATCCAAAGAAAGATCCCCTAGTGAAACAATCCCTATTAATTTCCCGTTCTCTACTACTGGAAGACGACGGATTTGATGTTCAGCCATAATTTGACTAGCTTCTTCTAAACCGGATTCTGGTGTAACATGATATAGATGATCACTCATAACCTGATCAACAGAAGTTGTATCTGGATTATGATTTGCATAACCGCGCACTGTTAAATCACGGTCAGTAACCATACCCATCAACTGTCCGTTTTCATCGCAAATAGGAATCGCTCCCACATTATTTTCTCTCATTAAACTAGCGGCGTCATACAATGTGCTGTTAGATTGACATACAGATAAATCCGTTGTCATAATTTCTCTTACGTTTTTCATGAAAATTTCTCCTCCTTTATTTATTCAAATATCAATGGTTAGTGTTCCCGTTTCATTATATTTAAACCATGCACGGTGATTTTTTTTATAGTATAATAAAAAGAGACTGCAGGGAGATTTGCCTTATATGTCAATTAATTGCAACTTATCCTTGTTCATACTAAAATTAAGTTAGCTACATAAAATTTGCGAGGTGGAATAAATGAAACTTGAAGGTACTGGAATTGAAGATTTGGTTGTAGATTTAAAACCACTCACACAAGTCATGGAAAGTAATGGTTTTATTCTAGGTGGTTCATGGGATTACGAACGTGTAACTTACGACTATAAAATGGATGCTCCTGAAAAAAACATTACCTACTATATTCGAATCCAAGGTTATTCCATGGAAGGCGATGTTGACAGAGGAAATGCGGTAATTCAACTGGTTACTCCATTGCTCGGTAGACACTATTATCCTCATGGAATCGAATACGGGGAACAAGAAGGCTTTTCCTCAAGTTTAATTGAAAGAGCAACAAAAACTGTAGAGAAATTAAAAGAAACCGTAGCTCAGCATCAAAAATCATAAGTATAAAGACAACTTATGATAGGGAGTCGCACACCTTGGATGGTGAGCGACTTTTTTTAACCAACTGTCTTCATTAAACAATATGAAGGAGGAAATGAATCAAATTGTTCCGCTACCTTAATAAACGCCAGTGGATGATCATTTTATTAGTAGTCCTTTTCATCATTGCGGGATACTTTATTCTGCCCGTTTCCGTACCACTAATCATTGCTTTTATTACAGCGCTTTTTCTGAATCCTGCTGTAAAATGGATGCAATTTCGCTTTAGAATGAACCGTAAAATGTCTGTTTCAATCATATTTTTACTTTTCTTAGTTTTGATTGGCCTATTAGGTACATATGCTGTCACCCGAGCCGTTACTCAAATTGTAGAATTGGCTGACAATGCACCAGTATACATCAATCAAATTAATAATGTATTATTAGATTGGCAAAATAACATGAACAGCTTCACTCAAAATATGCCTAGTGAATTTGTAAATAAGGTTTATTTTGAATTACAGAATACAATAGATACAACTACTCAAACTTTAAGTCAAAAGCTACAATTAAGTAATATTGCCGCATTTGCTGCAAAAATTCCAGAGTATTTAGTTAGCTTTCTTGTTTATTTAATTGCACTGTTCTTATTTATGCTTGAATTACCACGCCTTAAAGACAAAATGCATCATAGTCTTACGGAATCATCTTCTGAAAAAGTAAAGTTCATGAATGCGCGTTTATCCTATGTAGTATTTGGGTTTCTAAAAGCGCAATTTTTAGTAAGCATAATCATTTTTTTCGTTTGCTTGATTGGGCTTTTCTGGATAACACCAGAAGTAGCTATCGTTATGTCATTGATCGTATGGATCGTTGATTTCATCCCTATCATCGGTTCTATCGTTGTATTAGGACCTTGGGCATTGTATATGCTTATAATTGGCGACTTGGCCATGGGAAGTCAATTAGCAGTACTAGCAATAATATTGTTAGCCATTCGTCGAACCGTTGAACCCAAAGTAATGGGTAGGCATATTGGCTTATCACCACTAGCGACTTTAGTAGCTATGTACATTGGACTACAACTAATTGGTCTTATGGGTTTCATTTTAGGTCCACTTCTTGTAATCGCATTTAATTCCGCCAAAGAAGCAGGAATTATTAAGTGGAATTTCAAATTATAAAAAAACTTTCTCCTGAAAAATTGGGAGAAAGTTTTTTTATGATTCATTTTTATATTTCGTTTTCTTTTTATAAAATTCGTGCTTCTCAATATTAAATGTAAACATGTCACGATCCGCTAATGTTTGATTAAACCCATTGTTAATAAGCACTTTTTGAGATGGTACATTTTGCTTTCCGCATTGGGCTTCTACACTCCGTACTAGCTCACTTTTAAACGCCCAATGGCATAAGGCCTCCACAGCTTCTGTAGCGTACCCACTATTTCTTACAGATGAAACAACGTGATATCCTATTTCTACTATGCCATATTCATCGGGTAACCCTTTAAATCCAATATCGCCAATTACATATTCCCCATCATGATCAATCATAATCCATGGTCCAAATCCTAAATTCTCTTGATCATTCTCCAACCATTCTACATAAAAAGGTAACGTAGCTTTCAACCCATCACTCGGCCAACTTCTATTCCACGGCAAGCGGTACTTATAGTAAAAAGCCAAGGGATTTTTCATAATCATTTGTGCCAAATCTATTGTGATTGGAATGAACTTGATTCGAGCAGATGAAAACTCCATCTTTTTACTCCTCTCTCTTATAAATTAACCTGTCATATAATTAGCTATTCCTTTATTAAGGGAAGTTTAAACTAATTCACAGAACAAAGGTCTTTAGACAGTCTAGAAGCGTTCTCCACTGGCGTCTGCTTCGAATTCAACGATTTTTTTCGATGGCTCGAGGAGACACACGTCGCTCTGGATCTTCTGTCGATCAAAAATTCTTAACAATCGTGTGTATGTTAACCCCCTGGATGTTTTGATTTCGGTAACTTTGGCCTGTTTAACGTTTCCACGCCTTGACGTTCATATTTTTATTCTCCAGCATCTGTATAATAAAAAATCCATTGATATGTAAAATAACACAACCAAATTCATTATAGAGGCTTATTTTATAAACCTTCTTAAATCAAAATCAGCAGTCCAATTTATTACTTAATTGAACTGCTGAAAAAAGATTGTTATTTATTATTTTGCACCCTTAAACCGAACCCGTTAGAAAAACAGCCAAATTTTTTTCTGACTGAATTAATAACCAAATATCGCTCTCATCATGCTAGTTGTCGTTCCACCATCATATAAAACGTATAATAATAAATAAACCATAACTCCAGTTATTGCAGTAAAAAACCAAATCACACTGGTAACTGGGCCAATTTTACGATGTTTAGGTATTTTACGTTTAAACGCCAAATTTAAAGTGATTATTCCAAACACACCACCTGTAGTCGCCAATACTATATGAAAAATTAAAAAGATCGTGTAATATATTTTTAAATCATCCGGACCACCAAAACTGGTATTACCTACAAAAATTGAACGACTTACATAGATAATAAAGAAAGTTAATGCACTAATTGATGCTGCAATCATCGTAAATTTATGTTTTTTAAGTTTTCTTTTTGCAATAAATCCCCAACCGATAGCTACAAGAATGGCACTTAAAACAATAAAGATCGTACTTAGGGTTGGTAACAAAGGCATAGCTTTTTCTCCTCTTTCTAAAACTTATATGTAGAAAAAAAAGAGTCAGTCAAACGAAAGAAAGACTCTTCTCTTTACATTATGAATCTGTTTGAACATTTGAAGGTAGTGGATCAACGATGTCTCTCTCTCTATTAAACCAAGTAAAGAAAATGCGAGCGATTAATACTCCAAAGATGATCTCCTGAGTAATCTTCATAATAATTCCACCTAGTTGCTGATCTTCTACTAAAGGCATTGGTGTAAAGTATTCTGGTCCGCTTAGTGAACTTGATATTCCCGATAACACATCTGAAGGAACACATAAGCTCATTGCCTGTAACCAGGCCCCTGACTGAGTATACGTTTCATATAATGGTGTTCCAGCAAAGATAATTAAACCACAAGCTGGAGTAATTAATACCCCATTAGCAAAAATAAAAGCAATTTTCACTATCGGACTCAAACGATCCATTTCTTTTATGGGGCTAAACACTGCCCACCACATGAAAAATGCAGTAAGTAATATGAACGTGGTAATGATTGTGTGAGCTACTTCATTCGATTTTGCATAGTCGAAAATTGTAGGCATATGGTAAATCGAAAATACCGCGTTAAATACAATCAGTGAAAGAAGTGGCTTGGTAACGAAATAAAGCACATGACGTAAAACAGGAACACTAAATACTTTTTTCCAAATCCATACCGGGATTCCCTTAATTACAAGGATGGGAAAAAGCAAATAATAGAGAGCCATTTGAGTCATATGAGCAGTAAACATAATATGAGATAACAAATCCACAGGTGAACCTTTTATTGTATATAAAAGAACCATCCCAAAATAAAACATTAATTGTTGAGCGAGGCTAGGACGGGATTCCCCTGCTTTTCGTTTAGGACCTGTTATATAAAAATAAATCGCTGATAATATGATAACGAACAAAAGATAATAAGGACTCCACAAGGCCCGGAACCCAAATATTTGAAGTTCTAACCACATAGGCATCTCACCTCAATAAAATATACTTTGGTACCTTTCTATTCTAACGAAAATTGATATAAAAGACGAGCCTTAAACCAGAGATTTTTCATTGTTCATAAATTAGACAAATCCATAACGATCTCACTAGCTAACGAGAGTGAGTTGGTTTCCCTGCCACCCCAAACACCATAAAGCAAACGGACTATCTATTTGTTCAACAATCGGTAGCTAGTTTAAGAAGTGCCCAAAATAAATATAAGAAAAATCTCAGTTCAGTGAACTGAGATTTTTTTGTTTAGCTGCAAAAACCATTACAAAATAAGATACATTCACTATACAATTGGAATGCAGAATTAGGCTCTTTGCAATAGGAAACAAAACCCGTTACCAGAAACCCGTCCTTTTACCACCATACGATCGATGTGAAAGTGATAATCGTTAAGATCGCAACACCTAAGCCGCCAAACATCATAACAGCAACCATATCGTGCCCTTTATTCTTCATATGCATGAAATAATAAAGTTGGAATAAAACTTGGACTACAGCTAGCAATAATAAGATTGGTCCCAAAAATACAGAGCCAATATCGAGTAAAACCATACCAAACGCGATAAATGTAAAGAGGATCATTAAAGCAAAACTAACGACTTGTTGCTTCATTTCCTCTTTATGTTGATGTCGTACAAACTCATCTTGATGCGAAGTTTCTGTTTGATCCATCATTTAGCCCACCTTTCCCATCAAATAAACGACAGTAAAGATAAATACCCACACAACATCTATAAAGTGCCAATACAAGCTAGCCACATAAAACTTAGGTGCATTGTAAAGATTTAAACCACGTTTTGAGTTACGAATCATTAGCGCAATGAACCAGCTTAATCCAAACAATACGTGTCCACCATGGAAACCAACTAAGGTATAAAAAGCAGAACCAAAAGCTGACGAGCCGAAAGTGAATTCGTACTCATGAATATAGTGCACAAATTCATATATTTCAAAACCTAAAAACGAAAAACCTAAAGCAACGGTTATACCTAACCATAGCTGCATCTTTTTAAAATCATGATTTTTCATATGATACATAGCATAAACACTTGTTAATGAACTAGTTAAAAGTAACATCGTCATTATAAAAACAAGTTCTAAACCGAATAAATGTTCAGGTGTATTTTCACCGACAGTCGATCGATTAAGTGCCAAATATGTTCCGAATAAGCTTGCAAATAATACCGTTTCGCCTCCCAAGAAAAACCAGAAGGCAGTAAACTTATTTTTCCCCTCGAGGGTGGCTTTTTCCGGATCATGCGGCATTTGTTTTGGATTTAAAACATCATCATGACTCATTATTGGCCATCCCCCTTTTCAAGGTCTTTTTCTAAATCTTCTTTGTGAATATGGTGACCCAAATCATCTTTAAGTGAACGAGTCAGCATTGAACCAAAGGTAATCCCCATACCGATAAACACAAGAATTAACCAAATTTTATTATCTACCTGATAAATAAAACCGAACCCAGCGATAAATAGTCCTAAAGACATTAGAAACGGTAATATAGAAGCGTTAGGCATGTGAATGTCACCCAAAGGTTCCGCTGGTGTCATACCTTTTTTGCCTTCACTCTTCTCAACCCAAAGTGGATCTAATCCACGAACAAGTGGAGTTTGAGTGAAATTATAGTGTGGTGGTGGAGATGGTATTGACCATTCTAATGTACGGCCATCCCAAGGATCGCCACCCACTTTGTCTGTTTTTACTGCTGTATAAATAACATTAATTAAGAATATAACTGTTCCAATAGCCATTAAGAAGGCCCCTACAGTACTAATAAGGTTTCCTGTCTCAAGACCTTGTCCTTCGAGAAATACCCAGTAACGACGAGGCATCCCCATTAAACCTAGGAAGTGTTGAATAAAGAATGTTAAGTGAAATCCGACAAAAAATGGCCAGAATGCCAATTTGCCAAGTTTTTCATCCAGAACTTTACCAAACATTTTTGGCCACCAATAGTGCAATGCTGCAAAAATACCAAATACAACACCACCAACAATGACATAGTGGAAGTGAGCGACAACAAAGTAAGTATCATGATACTGGTAGTCAGCTGCAGCTGCAGCAAGCATTACACCTGTCATTCCACCAATAGTAAAGGTAGGAATGAATGCAATAGACCAGAGCATCGAGGTTGTCATCTTAATATTTCCGCCCCACATGGTAAACATCCAGTTAAAGATCTTAATCCCTGTTGGAACAGCAATGGCCATCGTCGCAACAGCAAAAATGGAGTTAGCAATAGGTCCCATCCCCACGGTGAACATGTGGTGAGCCCAAACCATGAATCCTAGGAAACCAATAAGTACGGTTGCAAACACCATCGCGGAGTAACCGAACAAACGTTTTTTAGAGAACGTGGAGAAGATATCACTAAACGCACCGAATAGCGGTAAGATGAGAATGTAAACTTCTGGGTGTCCAAAGATCCAGAATAAGTGCTCCCAAATTATAGCATTACCTCCAGCTGCTGTATCAAAGAATACAGAACCGAACATACGGTCAAACATCATAAGAAATAGTCCAACTGTTAGCGCAGGAAATGCAAATAAAATTAGTGCACTTGTAACAAATACCGTCCAAGTGAACAAAGGCATACGCATATATGTCATACCAGGTGCACGCATATTTACAATCGTGACGAGGAAGTTAATTCCACCAATCAATGTTCCTGCACCCGATATTTGTAATCCCATAACGTAATAATCAACGCCATGACCAGGTGAGATTGTCGATAAAGGAGCATAGTTTGTCCAACCTGCATCAGGTGCTCCTCCAGCAAACCAAGAGACATTCAAAATTAAACCACCAAATAAAAATAACCAAAATCCAAGTGAGTTTAAAAATGGAAATGCTACGTCTCGTGCTCCGATTTGTAAAGGAACTACCGCATTCATTAAAGCAAATATAAGCGGCATGGCTGCTAAGAAAATCATTGTTGTTCCATGCATTGTTATCATTTCATTGTATAATCCAGCCGATATGAAATCATTGTCTGGTTTCATTAGCTGAATACGAATAAGCATCGCTTCAAGCCCGCCGATTAGGAAGAAGAAACCCCCTGCAACCAAATAAAGATGAGCGATCTTTTTGTGGTCAACAGTTGTTAAGTAATCCCAAATCATAGCGCCGAGCCCACGATTTTGTGAAAGTGCAGTACTCACGCTTTAACCTCCCTTTAAAACCTCTACATGTAATATTATTTTTCTTCAACCTGTTTACCGGAAGATTCCGGTCCTACATCTGAATGATCAAGCTCAAGTAGGTATTCTGCAATTTTACTTGCTTCTTCTTCAGAAACTAGGTTGACCGGCATTTGGTTACCTGGCTTCACTTCTTCAGGATTAACAATCCAATCTACTAAATTCTCTTTCGAAGGTTCTAAAATACCTGCAATTTTTGTGCGATTGGCAAAGTTCGTCAAGTTAGGTCCTTGACCTGCTGCTCCATCTCCAATTGCATGACAACCCATACAGCTGTTTTCAAATAGCTCTTTTCCTTCTTGTGCTTCAGCAGTTTCTGGTTCTGCTTCAGGATCAACATTTTGCATGTCTTCCTTCCACTGGTCATATTCTTCAGGGCTGACAGCGATAACACGGAAGTCCATCAATGAATGTGATTCTCCGCAAAGTTCAGCACATTTACCCCAATAAACGCCTTCTTCATAGGCTTCTAAGTACATCGTGTTATCATTATCTCCAGGGTTTGTATCCATTTTACCTGCAATAGAAGGTACCCAAAAGGAGTGTATGACATCACTCGATTTCATATCTAAGTATACTCTTTCTCCAGTAGGAATATAGAGATCTTGACTCGTAGATATTTCATCATCAATATAACTAAAGTGCCACCAGAACTGATTTCCTGTGACTTCAATGCTAGTCACATTGTCATCGCCCTTCGTAGATTCATCTGCTAAATCGAAGGTCGCTTGTACCGTTGGAACGGCAAGCACAAGTAGTAAGATGATTGGTATAACAGTCCAAATCACTTCCAATGCTTTATTACCTTCTGTTTGTTTAGGTATAAAATCTTCTTGACCTTTCTTTTGACGATACCGAATAAGTACATATGTGTAAATTGCCATAACAATTACAAATACAAATAACATTATTGCGATACTAATCATCATTAGATCAAATATTAGTTCCGAGCCATATCCTTTAGGCTTTAGTGCACTAAGGTTTTCAACCCCACACCCTGATAGAATAAGGGTAAGTGCCCCAAACAAGAAGAATGACCGAAATTTTTTCATCCAACCTCTCATTGAGTGATACCTCTCTTTCTCTTTTAAATGATGCTTTTTTTATATTGGAACTAGCTCATAAGTATGAGCTAGTTTCATTAATAAGGAAAAGGTAACGTAACTAAAACCATCGTTACAAATAGGATGGTCAAGTAGTTTAAAGAATAAACAAACATCCATGTAGCCCATTTGTAATCATCTTTCATAAAAAAGCCTGCAATTCCTAAGATCAGCCATCCTAAGGATAATGTAAAGGCTATCACCAAAAATACACTTCCAAGTGAAGCTAAATAAATTGGTAGCGGTAGTAAACAAGCTACATAAATCACTATTTGTCGTTTTGTCATTTGAAAACCATGAACAACAGGCAACATAGGAACACCTGCGGCTTTGTAATCATCCTTCTTTTTCATAGCTAAAGCTAAAAAGTGAGGAGTTTGCCAAATGAACATAATCATAAATAACATTAAAGCCTCTAATTGTAGACTTGGATCAACAGCAGCCCAACCTATTAAAGGTGGAACAGCGCCGGAAAAGCTTCCAACAACGGTATTTATGGTATATTTTCTTTTTGACCACATTGTATATAATATAACATATACAAACCATCCAAACGCACCAAAGATGGCTGCTGGTATTGTGGTAAATGAAAGAATAATAATTCCTATCACGGAGACACTTATACCCATCCATTTAATCACATTTATGGGTATGGATCCGGTTACTGTTGGTCGATTATCAGTTCGAGACATTAAAGGATCAATATCTCTATCATACCAGTTATTTATTATACATCCACCAGCGATTACGAATGCAGTTCCAAACATAGTCAATAAGAAGGTAACCCACTGAAAGCTGGATCCAGTAAAATAAACAGCTAACCAGAACCCTGTAAAGGTAGTGATTAAATTGGAGTTTATAATCCCGACCTTAATTAAGCTTTTTATATCAGCTAGTAGTGAAGTTTCATTGACAGTCGAATTTATTACTTGTGTAGCAGGCGTATCAACTGTTCTAGGATTGTCCATCGAAATATCTTCCCTCCTTCTCCTACTTCACACCCGTAGTGGCTATCAAGCAGTCATCAACTCCTGTAAAATTGTAACTTCCACAAGAAACATCAAAATAATTGTATCACGGAATAACTGTTCTATCTATTTCTACATTACAATTTTATTTTTTTGTGACAAATTTGTGAAAGCGTGTCGAGTTTTTAATACACACTTATATATTACTAGCAAAATCTCCCTTGAATTGCAAGGTTTTTATTATAAGTAATAGGAACAATTTTATGTACTGAATGACTCCATACTAGATTATTAAGGGCTACAGATGTAGAGGTGAAATTTTTAAGAGGTCCAAATTAATTTCCATAAACTACCTTCAGATTTTATTAAAACTTGGTACAAAGTACTCTTCCTGGAGAAGTTTGATTGTCGAAAATCAAAAGCAAAACCTGGCTGTTAGCCAGGTTTTTACTATTATTCAAATTCGATTAACAGATCCCCCACATGGATGGCTTCATTATTTTTGATATAGATTTCCTTAATTACACCATCAAACGGAGCCTGTACAGTGGTTTCCATCTTCATAGCTTCTGTGATCATTAGGTGATCACCCTTTTTCACCTTTTCACCTTTTTCAGAAATCACTTTAATAACGGTTCCAGGCATACTAGCACCTATATGCTTTTCATTCGCTTTATCAACCTTAGGTCTTTCTTCAACTGTAGATGTTACATTTAAATCTTTCATTACTACTTCACGAGGTTGACCATTTAATTCGAAATATACGGTTCTCGTCCCATCATCTTTTGCTTCACCAACGGAAACTAGTTTGACAATTAACGTTTTCCCTTGCTCGATCTCCACCTCAATTTCTTCACCAAGTCTCATACCATAGAAAAAAGTAGGTGTATCCAGTACCGACATATCACCATATTGTTCAGTGAAATTTTGGTAGTCCATAAACACTTTAGGATACAAGGCATGGCTGATCGTATCAAAGCTTGTAACTTGTCTCCCCAACTTATGAAATAACATTTCCTGCAATTCTTTAAAGTCTACTGGATCAAGAAGTTCCCCGGGTCTTACCTTAATCGGCTCTCTTCCTCTTAGAATGATGCGTTGCAACTCTGCCGGAAACCCTTCATAAGGTTGACCCAAATATCCTTGGAATAATTCTACTACACTATCAGGAAAGGCTAATGAATCGCCTTTTTCATAGATATCATCTTCATTTAAATCATTTTGCACCATAAACAGTGCCATGTCACCGACAACTTTAGATGAAGGTGTAACTTTAACAATATCTCCAAACATATCATTGACTCTACGATACATCCTTTTCACTTCATCCCATTTATGGGAAAGACCGACAGCACGGGCTTGCTGCTGTAGATTACTATATTGCCCTCCTGGCATTTCATGATGGTAAACCTCTGTATGAGGAGCCATCATCCCACTTTCAAAATCACTGTAAAACTTCCTCGTATCTTCCCAATAATGACCTAACTGTTCATATGCTGAAATATCCATTCTAGGTCTGCGTTCATTGCCTTCCATTGCATAATAAAGGCTATTTGCACTAGGTTGAGACGTCAGTCCTGCCATAGATCCCGTCGCCACATCGACGACATCTACTCCAGCTTCAATCGCACGTGCGTAAGTAAAAATTCCATTACCACTTGTATCATGAGTGTGCAAATGTATAGGAATATCAATTGTTTCTTTCAATGTTGAAATAAGTTGATAAGCTGCTTCAGGTTTCAGCAGTCCTGCCATATCTTTAATGCCAAGGATGTGTGCCCCAGCATCCTGCAATTCTTTTGCAACATTTTGATAATACTCTAGATCATATTTAGGTCTTGATGAATCTAAAATATCCCCCGTATAACAAACAGCCGCTTCTGCAACTTTACCATTCTCTCTAACAGCATCAATTGTAAGTTTCATGCCTTCGACCCAATTTAAACTGTCAAAGATTCTGAACACATCAATCCCGGCATTTGAACTTTTTTCAACAAACTCACGAATGAGGTTATCCGGATAATTTTTATATCCAACCGCGTTTGAAGATCTTAAAAGCATTTGAAATAACACATTAGGAGCCTTGTCCCTCAATTTAAGGAGTCGTTCCCATGGATCCTCATTTAAGAACCGATAAGAAACATCAAACGTTGCTCCGCCCCACATTTCTAAAGAAAATAAATCTGGTAGAAGTCTAGCAGTTGGCTCTGCAATCGTTTGTAAATCTTTAGTTCTTACCCTCGTAGCTAATAGGGATTGGTGTGCATCTCTAAAGGTCGTATCTGTCAAAAGTACTTCCTTTTGGTCTTTTAACCAGTTAGCTAGCCCTTCAGGTCCCCGTTTATCTAAAATTTGTTTCGTACCATGCGGAATATCTTCTGAATATTTAACATTTGGAATTCGCGGATTAGGAATCGTAGGTTTTTTACGGTTTCCGGTTCCTTCAAAGCCATTAATGGTACGATCAGCTATATATGTGAGCATTTTTGTTCCACGGTCTTTTCGTTTCGGAAAAACAAACAGTTCAGGTGAACGATCAATAAATGTTGTGTTATATTCACCAGATTGAAAGTTCTTATGTTGAATAACGTTTTGAAGAAAAGGTATATTAGTTTTGATACCTCGAATTCGAAACTCTTTTAAATTCCTAATCATTTTGTTGGCAGCTTGATCAAAGCTTAAAGCCCAAGTCGATACTTTAACGAGCAAAGAATCATAAAAAGGAGAGATGACTGCACCTTGGAATCCATTTCCTGCATCTAGTCGGACTCCAAAACCTCCACCAGTACGATAAGCCATAATTTTACCTGTATCTGGCATAAAATTATTTAAAGGATCTTCTGTTGTAACCCTTGACTGAATGGCATACCCATGAGTCTTTATCTCACTTTGTCTCGGAATCGATATAGGTGGGTCGTAAAGGTTATATCCTTCCGCAATCATAATTTGTGACTGAACGATATCGACACCTGTAATTAGTTCGGTAATGGTATGTTCTACCTGAACTCGTGGATTTACTTCGATAAAGAAAAACTCATCACCTGTAACTAAAAATTCGACCGTCCCTGCATTAACATATTTAATGTTATCCATCAATTTAACAGCTGCATTACAAATGTCTTGCCTCAACGTGTCACTTAAGGAAACACTCGGTGCCACTTCAACTACTTTCTGATGTCGCCTCTGAACCGAACAGTCTCTTTCATATAAATGAATAATATTCCCTTGAAAATCACCTAGGATTTGCACTTCGACATGTTTAGGTTCCTCAATCAACTTCTCAACATATACTTCATCACTACCAAAAGCTGCCATTGCCTCTGAACGCGCACGATCATACCCATCTTCTAAGGTCTCTGCACTTCGGACAATTCTCATTCCTCGACCGCCGCCGCCCATAGACGCTTTAATCATAACAGGATAGCCATTTTCATTTCCAAATTGTCTTATTTCATCTAAACCGCCAACGGGTCCATCACTTCCTGGAATGATTGGAATGTCTGCAGCAACAGCTTGTTCTCTGGCTTTAACTTTATCACCAAACATGTCCAGCTGATTACTCGTTGGTCCGATAAAGGTAATTCCTTCTTCTTCACAGCGCCTAGCAAAATGAATATTTTCTGACAAAAATCCATATCCAGGATGTACCGCGTCGACACCAACACTTTTAGCAATTTCAATAATACCCTCAATATCTAAGTATGCATCGATTGGTTTTTTTCCTTCTCCTACTAAATATGCTTCATCAGCTTTATATCTATGATAGGAACCTGTATCTTCTTGTGAATATACAGCAACAGTACGTATATTCAACTCGGTACATGCACGAAAAACACGTATAGCAATTTCTCCACGATTTGCCACGAGAACTTTGTTAATTTTCTTTAACTCTGTCATGATTTCACTCCTTGTTTAATTGTGCGATCATTATTTGTGCTATGAACGGGTTGCCTTAATGGTTCATACGTTTCTTGTCTTTCTGATTCTTTCACTTTTACAGTTCTTGCTATATTATTCAATATACCTAATGCCAACATCATGATGAGTAAGGAAGAGCCTCCATAGCTGACAAGTGGAAGAGGTACCCCAGTTATAGGAAGCAAGCCACTCATAGCCCCCAAGTTAATAAATGTCTGAATGGCAAACATCGAAGAAATACCTAACGCTAACAATGCTCCAAAAGGATCTTTACACCGCCAAGATATGTATAATCCTCTCAGGATAATTAGGCTCAATAGTCCGATTGTTATAACCACACCTAAGAAGCCAAGTTCTTCAGCGATTACAGCCATAATAAAATCCGTATGAGGTTCTGGAAGATATCCAAGTTTCTGAACTCCTTGCCCCAAACCTTCCCCGAACAAACCACCTGTTCCTATTGCTACATAGGATTGAATTAATTGATATCCCTCTCGATCTGGAGAATCGAAAGGCTCATAGGCTCCCGTAAACCTCTCGATCCTTTCATCTGTAATCATTTGACTTCCTGCTAAGCCTATAACTGCAGTTGAAAATACGGCTAATAGTAAAATGTGTTTACCTTTAATCCCTGAACACATAATAACAACCGTTGCGATCATACCGATAACAGCTGCTGAACCTATATCAGGCTGTCTAATAATCATAGCTAAAATTGCTACTGTGATTACTAGTGGTGGTAAAACTGCTTTAGCAAAATCTCCAATATATTTTTGCTTGTTTGCATAAACAGAAGACAGATAAATAATTAAGCCCAATTTAACAAACTCTGCAGGCTGAAAATTCATAAGTCCCAGATCATACCAAGACTGAGCATTATTTTTTGTTTCGCCAAAAAAGAATAACCCTGCTAAAGAAAGGATCATAAATAATACAGCAAGCTTGGCTAAACGCTTTAAATGTCGATAGGGTAAGATAGTGGCTATGAACATTAAGATGACTCCTATTGAACCCCACTGTAGCTGCTTAATTAAAAAGTGATTGCTTTCATAACCATAACGAACCGGACCATAAACCATACTAGCGCTATAAACCATGACTGTTCCAAATGCCACTAAAGCAAGGGGAGCGAACAATAAGGTGAAGTCATAAGTTTTCAAACGTTTCAACATAATATTCATCCCTACTAACATATTAATTTCTTGATCTTCTTCTTAAATTCCTGCTTTTTTTGTCAAATTTTTTATGTAATTTTTTGTTCAGATCACAATTATTGGTACAAAAAAACTCAAATCACAACATAAAATGTCGCAATTTGAGTTTGCCTTCTCACGAATTCTGAGCAGCTTCATGTAAGACATTAAGTTGCTTTTCTAAGTTATCAAGAATTGACTTACCCTCTTCTTCACTGATTAAATCAAGACGAACCGCGAAATGAATTTCACGTGATAGTCCAAACATCTGTGTATCCAAAACTTCTTCATATAATGGACATTGAGGCATAGTTAAATTGTCCATTTGTACCTTTATTAATCGCAATATTTTATCAGCATCAGCTTTTAGAAGGGCATAGGCCTTTTCTCGGTGATCCACAGCCACATCAGACAACATAAAGATCCCCCTCCATTTACAATCTATCTTCTTATAATAGTATCGTCTTGGATAAGAAATTGCAACAAGGGAATCGACTAATTAGTTAAAATATTGATAGGTCATAACGATTCGACAAAACCTCTAATAATTTTAAACCAACTACACTGTTTCCCTTTTCATCTAAGGATGGTCCGTACACAGCAATACCCCCAAAACTATTTAAAGATGCTACTACTCCACCGGATACCCCGCTTTTAGCTGGAATACCAACTTTAATAGCAAAAGAACCCGAAGCGTCATACATGCCGCAGGTGACCATGAATGTTTTACAAATCCTTGCAAAGTGTTTTGGAATGATCTGTCTTCCTGACTGTAGATTTTTTCCTTCATTAGCAAATAATGCTCCAATTTTTGAAAGTTGCTGTACGTTTACATCAATAGAGCACTGTTTTGTGTATACATCCAATGTTTCTTCAACACTTCCTATAATTACACCATCTTGTTTTAAATAATAGAGTAATGAACGGTTTAAGAACGCAGATTTAAACTCTGACAAAGCAACTTCTTGATTCACTTCTATAGATTGATCTCCTGTCATTTCGTGAATAAAACTTAATAATCTGCCTACTCTTTCATCCGGTGTACTTCCTTTTATCATATTTGAAACAGCTAGCGCCCCTGCATTGATCATAGGATTTAATGGCCTGGAAGGTTCATTTTGTTCTAACCTGTAAATGGAGTGAAAAGGATCTCCTGAAGGTTCCATTCCAACTTTGCCAAAAACAAACTCTTCCCCATTGTCTATTAAAGCAAGGGCTAAAGCGATGACTTTCGATATACTCTGTAACGTAAAGCACTTTTCCACCTTACCTGCATGGATACAGTCTCCATCTAAATAATAGATCGAGACAGCTAAATCTTCAGGGTTTTGTTTAGACAATGCAGGGATATAATCGGCGACTTTTCCATCAAGGGCATATTGTCGTAAATTTTCAAGGCAACTTTCCAAAACTCTACTTGTTATTTTTTCTTTCATAAGAACCTCCTAGTGAAATCGACTTCATTTTTTGCTATGCTTTGTAATGTAGTTATTTAATTAGAAAGGTGGCCGTTCTCTTGATCGTACAGATACTCGGAAATGTAAGATACCCTATTACATTAGACCCCACGGTTTGGATCTTTGATGATCGTAAACTTACTTATGATGAGGTATTTAATCCTTCAGCTGTTTCTGAAACAGAAGTTGAAGATAGTGAAGATGAAATAAAAAGAAAATCGTTGCGCTTTGACAGGGAAATTTATCAACAAAAAATTAACCCACCCGTAAATAAGAGCATTAACCGTTATGAAAAAGAGCGCATTTTAAAAGAAACTTTTTTAATGCCTATAAAACCATTTATTCATTCAAGTGAACCTGAAGCTAACGTTGAAGAAGTATTACTTGTTACTAATAATGGAGAACACACATTAAATGCTGACCGTTTTGCAGACGGACTATTATTATTCTCTAAAAACGGAAAACCATTAAAAGAGGATGGTCCAGTCCATTTATATTTTTCAGATGAGACTGAACAACAAAGTCCAATTACAGGGATTACAAAAATCATTCTTCAATGAAATGCGTAATATCATTGGATAGGTAATAGTGAAATTATTAAAATAAGCTAACCACCTATAAAAAATAGGTGGTTAGCTTATTTTAATATGAAATAATTTATTCAACAGCTTCCTGATTCCTGATTCCAGTTTTCATTTTTGAATAATATTTGTAATAAATCACAAACTATACAAAAAGAAGCGAGGGGTCAAAATGAAATTCATTTTCATAATTATAGGATGCTTACTCTTTTTAATGGGATGTCAGCAACAGGAAGAAGACTCTCTATTACAAGAGAAAAGCAACACTAATACTAATATGCAATATGTAACAAACTCAGATCCGGTGACTCCTGAGAAAAAATCAAACCAGGAAACAGCAAGATATCTAGCTAAATTAGCGGCTAAAGTACCTGATGTTCAAGATGCGACAGCTCTCGTAGTAGGAAATTACGCAACCATTGGAATTGATGTAGATAAAGACCTAGACCGCTCGCGTGTAGGTATAGTTAAATATTCAGTTGCCGAAGCAGTCAAGGATGACCAGTATGGAAAAGATGCCTTAATTATTGCCGATGCTGATGGAGTTGAGCGAATTAGGGATTTAGGCGATAAAATGGCAAAAGGACATCCTATTGAAGCAGTTACAGATGAATTGAGTCAAATAGTAGCCAGATATTTACCTGAAGGTCCTGTAGAAGAATCACCATCAGAAGAAGATCAAAACAAAGAATCCGTACCGCAAGAAGAGCAAAAACAAATCGAAGATATTCAGAAAGAACAATCTACTGAACATTAAAAAAGCAACAGCTAAATCCTTAAAGGATTTAGCTGTTGCTTTTTTCAAGAATTTCTCTTTCTTTTTCAGTCAAATCATTATAGTATTGAACACCAAACTGAGATCCTTCAGAAACCATCTTAGAATTCTCCGGATTGGATACTTCCGGCTGCCCAGCTTCTTCAATCGGCAGGTCATCACCGTTGTTAAAGTTTCCCTGAATTGATTTCGCTTTATCTACGACTTTTTGGCGTTTTGATTCATCCTTCATTAAGTAAGCTGTAGCACCACCAGCAGCTGCTCCGATTGCTGTAAAAATCCAACGTTTTCTCACACTATCACCCTTCCCTAAATTTCTTTATGTTAAAGTATTCCCCGAAACATTTTATTTAAAACATCAAATGCGTGTCACTATAAATCATGTTATGATAAAAGATAAATGAAAGAGG
The DNA here is from genome assembly GCF_042663045.1 of Halobacillus seohaensis. NCBI lineage: Bacteria > Bacillati > Bacillota > Bacilli > Caryophanales > Bacillaceae > Halobacillus > Halobacillus seohaensis. The sequence goes on from NZ_JBHSZV010000013.1 coordinate 240,966, forward strand.
TGATCAATATGCGTGTTAAATGTGTGCTATGTGATTCAATTAACACTATTGATAGTTATTGCTTACAGGCTAAAAGATTACGTAACCGCAGGATCACCACGTATATGTGCCCAACTTGTGACGAAAGAATTCGTGTGAATACAGAGAAACGTGTGAATTCAGGTCATTTCCGATTTAATCGTGAAAAAAAACAAGAAAAACATTTATCATAAGATATACGTGGACGAGTTATTTCAACTTTATAAACGAATCCCCCCGAACTACGAGTTCGGGGGGATTCCTATGACTGCTCGCTTTGTTTACGTCCTCCACGTTCTTTATGCAATCGAATACGATAGATCCCAAGTATTAAAGCAGCTACAAACATGCTTTCAGCGAGCGGCAAATTCAACCCTAAGATTAATGTTAATATAAATGTACCTATAATCAGCACAGCATAGACAATAATATTTTTCATCAGGGGTAATTTTTTAGCAAACCCTAGCTTAAACGTAATAATTGTCAATATTAATATTACTAAATACAATAGAAAAAATGAGCGAACTAGCATAGCCATTTCACTCTCATCATTAAAATTCACTTCGCTGCCCATACCATTAAAAAACAAATCTGCTACCGGCCATAAATCAGTTGGTACTTCTACTGTAGACATCTCTGTCATCGTGCCCCCCCCCTTACTACCCACTTTCAATGCTCTTCATATCATACTAAATCATAGCATTTTTTTCTACCTCGTCAATCATTGAAAAATACTACAACCGTTTTCAACTTTGAAATATTGATTTATAATATAAAAATAGGAGTGAAAATATGAAAAATATAAACTGGAACTCAATACTACTGGCAAGTTTTGTCATAATAGCTTTTATTTCAGTAGGGTTCGCCCTTGGTCAAGAAGTCTTCTGGCTTGCCGGACTTTTCTTATTCTTAGGATTTGCTATTATGGGATTTGGAATCTCTAAAAAGAAAAAACAAAATGCCCATTAAAAAACGCTGCCCAAGGGCAGCGTTTTTTTAATTAAATCATTTTTTTAATTCAACAAAATTTCGGATGACTTCTGAGTGGATTCGAGGATGACTAGCCAACATTGTTGTACGATTAAGCATGTCTATATCTTTACCATCAGCTGTCGTTACAAGTCCACCGACTTCATTCACAATAATTTTCCCAGCAGCCACATCCCAAGGCATTAAGCTCATCGTTAAGTAGCCATCCATAACACCTTCTGCTATGTACGCTAATTCCAATGCGGCAGAACCGTAAGATCTTGTACTTCTTATTTTTTTAACTAGATCTAGTAATTTATTATGGTTTACATATGGATTTTCAGGAATTAACCATGTAGTATTTAATCCAATTATGGATTGTACAAGCAACCTTTGGTTAGTAAGTTCGGCTAGCTTGACCTCATTTTTATAAGCACCTTCCCCACGTACAGCTGTATAAAGAACATCTTGCATGACATCATAAATAATGCCTATTTCTCCAACCCCATCTGCATATACTCCAACTGAAATAGCGAAGTTTCTTTTTTGGTGAACAAAGTTCATCGTGCCATCAATCGGATCTACTATCCAAACAACACCATTTAAATCCTTGATATCATGGCCAAAACCTTCTTCTCCAAATAACTTATGCTCAGGAAACTCGTCCCTAATACTTTCAGCGAAAAATTCTTCTGTTTTTTGGTCCATTTCAGTAACTAAATCATTTGCGTTTGATTTAGTTTCTATCGTTCTTGGATGATCGATTTTTTCTCTAATTTGTTGACCTGCTTCGTTTACAAACGCTTTCGCTTTTTCAAATACCAGTTCTCTTTCTTTCTTATCCATAAACAAGATCGGCTCCTTCATAATAAAGGTTATCTATTAATCATATCAGAAAAAGTGAATTTAAGATAAAAGTGTACTTCTTCTGTGAATTATTGTGAAAGTGTGGACCCGTGGAAAGCAAGCTTTTTTCTGCCATCTCAAACTCCATAAAGTAAGCGGACCGTCTACTTATCCAACAACCAGAGGCGTTAGTTAAGAAATGAAAAATAATTATTAGCCATAAGATGCTATTATTTTAACTGATCATTATAGATAAATGCTGGTTACAACAATAAAAAAAGGTATGCGAATTTAATAAAGAATTTGCATACCTTTTAGGTTGCGATTTACTTTTTGTACTGAAACTGACCTACTCACTACTTACGTTGCTCTTCTTTACTCTGACCATTCAACAAGTTGCTTATGAAGGTTTAGTAACCTTTTTTTACATTTTTCTATTTGCTCTTTGTCCTCAGCTTTCATAGCATCGTGTAATGAAACCAATTCATAATCAATTTCTATACGGATTACGGGGAGCCTCTCCTCAGCTTCTCTTTTTCGTAGTGCCTCCATAACATGTTTCACTTGCCTTTCCTCCCTTTTTTCATCCTTATTTATATATATGTCCTTAACCTTTCGAAGTTTCGATAAGATTACTTATTTATAACCTATTTTCTCGATCATAAAACTTTTAAAACACATTATTTAATGGATCGTTCTTTCATGTGGTAAACTCTTGAGTAGATTAAATAGGAGTTGAGCAGATGAGTGAATTTAAAGGATTTACACAAAATGATTTTGACATTTTCAACATACCTGGACTCGAGGATCGCATGGAGAAGTTAAGAGAAAATATTTCTCCTAAATTAGAAGCGATTGCTACAGAATTAGCTCCAGATGTTACTGCAATGACGGGGGATGAAATGTTTGTTCACGTGGCTAGGCATGCCCGGCGAAAAACGAACCCTCCTAATGATACATGGGCGGCAATAGCATCTAATAAACGTGGGTACAAGAAACTTCCTCACTTTCAAATAGGACTTTGGGGGACTCATGTTTTTATATGGTTCGCGGTGATTTACGAAAGTCCCATTAAGGAAGATTATGCTAAAAAGTTACTCCGAGATAAAGAAGAAGTTCTTTCTTTAGTACCGGAGAATTTTGTTTGGTCTATTGACCATACGAAGCCTGAAGCAATAAACCACTCAGAGGTTTCTAACGAAAAATTCATTAAAATGCTTGAGAGACTTGAACAAGTGAAGAAAGCTGAATTACTTTGTGGCCTCAACATATATCGTGATGATGACCGATTAAAAGATCCAGACCAATTCCTACAACTATGCCGTGACACTTTTCAGACATTAGAACCTCTTTATAGATATGCAAAATAAATGAGCCTCCCTATTAGGGGGCTCATTTGCTCATTTTTATTCTTCCATTATCTTGAGATTCTCGTGCCTTTTTAACCGTTTGATAACAAGAATAACTTGATTCCTTTTCAAATTCCCCACACAATTTTTTTTCTTCGCTTTTTGAGGGAACAACTTGTTTAAACCTCGTATAAGCTAACAGTATCTCTTCTTTTTTTACACTCGATTCATATGCTTGCTCCACCATTGAATAAAAACTAACAACATCAATAATCTCTTCTTTTGACCAAAAAACTTCATCAATTGGATAACTATAACTCATTTTCCATCTCCTTATTTACGATTGCCATGAAGTACGTATAGCTTCTGCTTCTTTAATGATTCTATCAAATAATTGATTTACTGTTGGGATATCACGAATTCTGCCAGATACTTGTCCAGCCCATGCAAATCCTTTATTATCTGCTCCCCCACTAATATATCTTTTATTTGCTTCTCCACTTATATACGGTTGGAGAGCTTCGTACCCTGGATGGCTTTTCTCCATTTCAACTATTTGTTCCGTCCAAGTATTCTTTAACGCTCTAGCTGGAGCCCCAAGGGAACGTTTTATTACTATTGTAGAGTTCTCATCTGCATGAACTAGGGCTTGCTTATATTGATCATGTGCATGAATACATTCTTCCGTAGCAATAAAGCGTGTTCCCATTTCAATTCCTTCAGCACCTAAAGCTAAAGCAGCCATTAACCCCTTTCCATCGCCTATACCACCAGATGCAATAACAGGTATGTTCACAGCTTCAACTACTTGAGGGGTTAACACGAAGGTACTCACATCATCTCTACCTATATGCCCCCCTCCTTCCTGTCCCACTACCATAACTGCATCAGCGCCTAGTTGTTCAGCTTTAACTGCTTGACGCTTTGCAGCTACCAGTACAAGTGTTTTTATATTGGTCCCTCTAATCATTTCAAAAATAGGCTGGGGATTCCCACCTGTAATTGATAATACAGGAACATCTTCATCGATTGCCACCTGTACCATTGATTGAAAAGGGCGACCATGTTGACCAATCGCAAAATTGACACCGAATGTGTTAGAAGTTAGTCCTCTCATTTTATGTATCTCATCCCGCAAATCTTGCTCGCTATCCATACTCATAGCTGTGATTTGACCTAGTCCTCCAGCATTGGAAACAGCTGAAGCTAACTCCGAATAAGCTAAGTGAGCAAGACCTCCTTGAACGATCGGATACTTTATAGCTAAAGCATCAGTTATTCTCGTCTTCCAGTTCATAATGACAACCTCCTTTTTATTTAGTTTATCACGAAGTATTATCTATTAAAAAAACTAGCCACAATCATATAACTTTGCTATAATTCACTTGCTTTTATCACGTATTAACAGACAAGTGAAATTTTCACTATGCTAATATTAAGAGGTGTTTTTACTTATGGACCAAAATCACACGCCCTTATTTACGGGCCTAAAAAAACATGCATCAAATAAACCTGTCCAATTTCATATACCTGGTCACAAACAAGGGAAAGGTATGGATGATGAGTTTTCAGCTTTCATAGGAGATCAGGCGTTATCCATCGATTTAATTAACATCGAACCATTAGACGACCTCCATCGTCCTCACGGAATAATTAAAGAAGCACAAGAGTTAGCCGCAGAAGCTTTCGGGGCTGATTACACCTTTTTTTCTATACAAGGAACCTCTGGAGCAATAATGACTATGGTCATGAGCGTATGTCACCCTGGTGAAAAAATAATTGTACCACGGAATGTTCATAAATCTGTGACTTCAGCAATCATTTTCTCAGGTGCCGTACCCATTTTCATACATCCCGAGCTAGATGATCGTTTAGGGATCTCGCACGGAATAACTCCTGAATCAGTTCAAAAAGCCTGTGATGCCCATCCTGATGCGAAAGCCGTACTCGTGATTAACCCTACTTATTTCGGTGTGACCGCTGACCTTAATCAAATCGTGGAAATATCCCACGAATATAATATCCCTGTATTAGTAGATGAGGCTCATGGGGTACATATCCACTTTCATAACAGACTACCCACGTCCGCCATGCAGTCCGGAGCAGATTTAGCTGCAACAAGCGTCCATAAATTAGGAGGTGCCTTAACACAAAGTTCTGTTCTTAATTTAAAAGAAGGATTGGTTTCCCGTGAACGTGTGCAGGCTGTGTTGTCTATGCTTACAACTACTTCAACTTCCTACATCTTACTTGCTTCTTTAGATGCAGCTAGAAGACACCTAGCGATTCGCGGATACGAGATACTCGAATCCACTCTGAAACTCGCCGATTATGCTAGAAGTGAAATTAATACACTAGAAACTCTTTACTGTGTAGGCGAAGAATTATTAGGGAGTCCTGCTACTTTTGATTATGACCCAACGAAATTAATTATATCGGTTAAAAACTTAGGAATAACGGGTTATGATGCTGAAGTTTGGCTTAGAAATAACTATAATATAGAGGTGGAATTATCTGACCTTTACAATATTTTGTGTATTGTGACTCCAGGGGACTCCACTACAGAAATTAATTGTTTAATTTCCGCACTTAGTCACTTAACAGCTGAAGTTAGTAATAAACAGGCTATAGAAGATTTTCCGGTTAGTGTACCGGAAATTCCTAGTTTGGCTATAACACCTCGAGAGGCTTTCTATTCAGAGACTGAAATTGTTCAATTTACAGAATCGGTAGGTCGGATTAGTGCCGAATTTATTATGATTTACCCACCAGGCATTCCTATCTTTATTCCAGGTGAAATCATTACTATGGAGAATATAAACTATATTAAGGAAAATGTTGCTGCAGGGCTTCCAGTACAAGGTCCTGAAGATGATAGCCTGCAAACAATTCAAGTAATCAAGGAACATCGTGCTTTTCAATAAAATCAGCGATGAACATAAAAAGGGTGGCCAAAATCATTATTTGGCCACCCTTTTTCATTTATTTATTCGGTTGGTTGCAAGTCGGACATTTACTGTATAAAGTTGCTACTTTCTCATTATCAAAATGTTCAATCACTTTTTGACACTCTTGGCAAACAATAGTACCCATTTTGTCATCCCATCCTTTTATTCAGAATTTGTAATCGCTTTCAACATAACTTTATTTTAATATGTCACATTGAAAAAATCAACCCTTTTAGTATAACTTTTTTATTAATGTGACATACTAATAGTTCGTTCTTTTAAAATATATGAGATTAAGTTAAAAGGCTTGTTAAACGTTAATGTTGGTATTCACCTGATTTGAGAAAGAATTTTTTTCAACCAACAAGCAGTTATGTGGAATAAAAGTTAGGAACAGCATCATGGTTCCGTCGTTAGAAACAGAGAAAGGGCTCTGGGAAACGATTCGCTTTCTGCGGACAAACTAGTCAGGTCTCCTCACTTCGCTATGGGGGATAGACCTGTGTGCTTTTCCCGAGGGAGTCTCACCCCCTCCCCTTCTTATCATTGATATGAATGCAACCGCACTATAAGTACTTGTATACAACCCTCCCATTCTTATGAAAGCAATGCATATTAAAGTAGCCAGTTAAAGAATATTAAGAAGAAAAATGGCTTGGAATCTCCAAGCCATTTTTTACTGTGTATTTTAATAGTGAAAATTTTGTGCTTATAGGTGAGATTAAACTTGCGATTCATTGTTCTACATATTACTAAACACATTAGTATGCTTTCCGTTCTTAATCCACCTTTATTAGCGAAGGATCAAGCAGTTTATAACCTTTATTTTTAAAACCTTCTACAATATCTGGAATTGCCTTTGCTGTCCAGTCACGATCATGCATAAGCAAATTAGCTCCAGGAACAAGCAATTCCGTATTCACCATAATATCAGCCAATTTTTCTGCATCCTGATACTCTGCTTCCCAATCATAACCGTACGTCCAATTCATTAAGAGCATTCCCTCTTCTTCAGCCAACTTTTTACTAAAATCTGTATTTTGACCAAATGGGGCTCTAAAGAATCTTGGTCTCTCTCCAATAATACCTTCTATTTGATCATTTAATGCAACAATTTCTTTACGCTGTTCTTCTTCAGAAATGTTCTGTAAGGATGCATGAGTCATTGTGTGATTTCCAATAGGAAAACCCATCTCATGAATCTCCCTCAAAATATCTTTTTTTTCAGAGGTGTTAATAAAATGTCCATTAACAAAGAAGATTGCTGGAGCGTTTAGTTCAACTAATTTTTCTGCCATTTGCAATGCATTCTCATCAGGTGCATCATCAAAAGTTAAGAGTACTACTTTTTCCTCTGCGTCATCTATGGGCTCAAATCCCCAAACGTTATTCATTGTATACTGAGGCTCAGCTGGTTTCTCTGCCACAACTTCTCCCACCTCATCTTCTTTCGTTTCCTCCTCGTTCTCTTTATCATCTTTTTCTTCAATCTGTTCCTCTTGTTCCTCTTCCTTAAGTACATCATCTACCTTTTGCGCCTCACTGTCACTGCATGCTACTAACAAAAAAAACATCAAAAGTACACTGAAACTATATTTCATTATTCTTCCCCCAAATATTGTATATGTATGTTTTTATTATAAATGCAAATCAATAAATTTTACTATCGTTTTTTAAACTTTTCATTTATAATGACAAAATGTGACTTATGGACCATGTGAAAAAATTTACGTACAATCCGAAAAGTTGACATCTGATCGAAAAGAGTTTTATCCTGTTAGAGGTCTATAAATATAGGCTTTTGTTGAATTCTCGTACATCAATCAAGAATTCTATTCTCGAGTAACACATTTTTTACTCTACATTTTTCGACGTTCCTTGTTTCGGGAATTAATTAGAGGGTACTATACTTATTATATATCTCAATTCATGAAATTTTTCTCTACTTACTACCCTATGAGTGACGAACTATGTATATCCCCATTATATAAATGAATTAGGTGCATGAAAGAAATTGAGTTACAGATAATAAAGCATCAGACCATAATGATATTAATTTGAGAAGAAAAAGATAAAGAGTTTCTCGCATTCGGTTACCTTCACAAGAATTGAGATGATGAAAGCCACTTTTATATAATGGGATGTTAATACTTTTTACCGAGAAGATGAATGTATTGCTGGACAGCTTATAACCGAATGAGGGCTCGTAATAAAACGGAAAGGATGTTTGGTATGCAACAAGTTACAAAAGTATTCTACATTTCTGTTGTTGTAGCAATTTTGTTTATAATATGGGGAACATTGCCTGAGTCATTGCTACAATCAGCAAACCTTTCAAATGTAACTACAAATGTACAAGGGTTCATAACAGATAAGTTTGGATGGTTTTATTTATTAACCGCAACAGGCTTTCTCATTTTTGCTATATATTTAGTTTTTTCTAAATACGGAAAGCTCAAGTTAGGAAAAGAGGATGATGAACCTGAGTACCCTTATATCACCTGGTTCGCCATGCTATTTAGCGCTGGTATGGGGATAGGACTTGTCTTTTGGGGGGCAGGTGAACCTTTATCCCACTTCCATTCACCACCTGGTGTTACTACAGATCCTACAAGTGAAATAGCTGCACAGGAAGCAATGAAATACAGCTTTTTCCACTGGGGTCTTCACCCCTGGGCGATTTATGCTATTCTTGCCCTCGCTCTTGCTTACTTTAAGTTTAGAAAAGGAGCTCCTGGTGTTATTAGTGCCGTTCTTGTACCTCTTCTAGGCGAAAAAAGAATTAAAGGCTGGATAGGTACCACTATTGATTTCATTGCGGTATTTGCAACCATCTTTGGTGTCGCTACATCACTAGGACTTGGTGCATTGCAAATTGCTAGTGGCTTATCTTTCACATTTGATGGAATAGAAAATTCATTTGCTTTACAGTTAATCATTATTGTAATCGTAACGATCCTATTTATGACATCAGCTATGACTGGTTTAAACAAAGGAATTAAATACTTGAGTAATACAAACATTGTTCTAGCGCTACTACTCTTGCTTTTCCTATTGTTTGCAGGTCCAACGAACTTCATAATGGATTATTTCACGTCTACGTTCGGTTCATATATTCGCGATCTCCCTTATATGAGCTTTAGAATGACACCATTTGCCGAGGACAGCACATGGGTTTCCGACTGGACGATTTTCTATTGGGCTTGGTGGATATCTTGGGCACCATTTGTAGGTACGTTTATTGCCCGTGTTTCTAAAGGTCGTACGATCCGAGAATTTATTACTGGTGTATTACTTGTACCAACCATCTTTGGAGCTCTATGGTTCTCCGTATTTGGAGGTACCGCCATTAATCTTGAGTTCTTTGAAGGAATAGATATATACTCTGATGTGAGCGAATTAGGATCTGAAGTTGCTCTATTCTCAACCTTGCAGCACATTCCTCTAGGTGGAGTCATGTCTATTATAGCCTTGTTGCTCATTAGTACTTTCTTTATTACTTCTGCTGACTCAGCTACATTTGTATTAGGAATGCAGACTACGAATGGTAGTTTAAATCCTAATATAAAGGTTAAGTTCGTTTGGGGTATCATTCAAGCTGGAGCTGCCGCAATCTTACTGTGGCAAGGTGGTCTAAGCTCATTACAGACCGCTGCCATTATCGCAGCCTTTCCATTTACTTTTATTATGATCCTTATGTGCTTTTCCCTATTTAAAGAATTTCAACAAGAAGGTAAAAAAGTTAATTTGAAGAAAAAATAATTAAGATAAAAGGATACTCTCACTTGTGAGAGTATCCTTTTTCATATTGCATTATAGAATGACAACCTTATTAAGAAGAAAACAACGTTCTTTCATTATAATGACAATTGTATAACATGACCACTTTCTTCTTATTTTTTTGTTAAGGTTTTAATTGAGAAGAAGGAGTGGTATTTATGGTCAGAGTAGTAACTTCAATACTTATATGCAGTTTCTTTGTATTCACTTTATCAGGATGCGATACACACGGTGAAATAGTAAAAGTTATAAGTGCACAGCCTTCTGATTACGATATAAGCTTATACGGTCATCCAGATAATAAAGATCAAATGAATGATTATATGTCTGCCCTGTTAAATTGGAAGACAAAACAAGAAGATGAACGGTTTCTTTCCTTTAAACAGTCAACCATGAATACTGAGGATATCAATCTATCAACTGATCAACTGCCAGCATTAGTTATATCAAAAGAGGGAAAGCCCATTCAAACTATAACTGGCGAAGTTAGCGATCGTAATGATATTTTAAATAAATTAGAGAGCACTATTGCTCTTTCTGGTAACCAAAAAAACTCCTAAGCCTGATTTATAGGCTTAGGAGTTTTTATTAACTCTAACATCTGCTTTATTTAACTATATGAATGGGTTGACCCATTGCTACTTCAGCAGCTTCCATTGTAATCTCACCAAGCGTCGGATGAGCATGAATAGTTAAAGCTAAGTCTTCTGCTGTCATCCCTGATTCAATCGCAAGGCCAAGCTCTGCGATCATATCACTAGCGTTTGGACCAGCAATTTGAGCACCGATCACCAAACCATCTTCTTTACGAGTAATAAGCTTTAAGAAGCCTTCACTGTCGTTAAGAGATAAGGCACGACCGTTGGCACCAAATGGGAATTTAGAAGCTTTCACTTCATATCCCTCATCCTTAGCTCCTTGCTCTGTATAACCAACAGAAGCTAGTTCTGGATCAGAGAAGACGACTGCAGGAATGCCTAGATAATCAATTTCTGATTTCTCGCCTGCAATAACCTCGGCAGCAATCTTCCCTTCATAAGAAGCTTTATGAGCAAGTGGAGGTCCATCAACAATATCACCGATCGCATAAATGTTGTCAAAGTTTGTACGACACTGTTTATCGGTCTGAATTACTCCTTTTTCACTTATCTCAACACCGAGCTCTTCCAATCCAATTTCATCCGTATTCGGACGTCGACCGACAGTTACTAGAACATAATCCGCATCAACTGTTTTTTCTTCACCTTTTACTTCATACTTAACAGTAACTCCGTCTTTGGATTCTTCAACGCCTTTAGCCATAGCGTTTGTAACAACGTTTACACCCTTTTTCTTCAGACGCTTTTTAACAAGAGAAGACATTTGCTTCTCGAAACCACCAAGAATATCTTTAGTACCTTCAAGGATTGTTACTTCTGTATCAAAGTTGGCATAAGCCGTACCTAGTTCTGTACCAATATATCCTCCACCGATAACGACCATTTTTTTAGGGATTTCCGGTAAATCAAGAGCACCTGTAGAATCGATAACACGATCAGAGAACTTGAAAGAAGGAATTTCGATTGGACGTGAACCCGTCGCAATAATACAGTTATTATAAGTATAGGTTTGAGAATTTTTCTCGTCCATTACACGTACTGTATTTTTATCTACAAAGTAAACTTCACCTTTAACAATGTCCACTTTATTTCCTTTAAGAAGGCCTTCTACACCGCCAGTCAGTTTATTTACAACACCGCTTTTCCATTCTTGAACTTTAGAAAAATCTACTGTTGTATTTTCAGACTGGATCCCCATATCTTCTGATCCTTTTGCATGTTCAAATCGGTGACTAGCTTGAATAAGTGCTTTAGATGGCACGCAACCCACGTTTAAGCATACTCCTCCAAGATTTCCTTTATCTACAATTGTCACCTTTTGACCCGTTTGGGCAGCACGAATGGCAGCTACATAGCCACCAGGTCCTGCTCCAACTACTAATGTGTCTAACTCAATTGGAAAGTCTCCTACTACCATACTTTACGCCTCCATCATAATTAGTTGTGGATCGTTTAGTAAACGCTTGATGTTATTCATTGCATGTTGAGCTGTCGCACCATCAATCATCCGGTGGTCAAAGCTTAATGAAATTGCAAGAACTGGCGCTACAACTATTTCCCCGTCACGAACAACTGGTTTTTCAGCAATACGGCCGATACCTAGGATAGCTACTTCAGGATGGTTAATTACTGGAGTAAACCACTGTCCACCAGCAGAACCGATATTCGTAATTGTCGTTGAAGCACCCTTCATTTCTTCAGATGTTAGTTTACCATCACGAGCTTTTACAGCCAATTCATTGACCTCACTAGAAATTGAGAAAATTGACTTGCGATCTGCATCTTTAACAACTGGTACAAGAAGTCCTTTATCTGTATCAGCTGCAATACCAATATTATAGTAGTGTTTCTGAACGATTTCATCCGTATTGTCATCTAAAGTCGTATTTAATACTGGATATTTCTTCAGCGTTGATACAAGGGATTTCACTACATAAGGAAGATAAGTTAATTTAATATCTTGCTCAGCAGCTACTGCTTTAAACTTCTTACGGTGAGAAACTAATTCGGAAACGTCTACCTCGTCCATTAGTGTAACATGTGGAGCTGTATGTTTTGAATTCACCATAGCTTTTGCGATAGCTTTCCGCATTCCACTCATTTTCTCGCGAGTTTCTGGGTAAGCTTCTCCTGCTGCAGGAGCTGGTTTTGCAGATGCAGCTTCTGCTGTTTCTTCTGATTTGCCCTCAGAAGTTTCCTCTTGTGATGCTTCTGTTTGATCTCCACTTAAGAACTTGTCAATATCTTCTTTTAGTACACGACCATTTTTACCTGACGCTTGTACTTTGCGGATATCTACTTCGTTATCGCGAGCATATTTTCTTACAGAAGGCATTGCAATAACACGTTTGTCATCATCTACATCGTCAGACTGCGCTGCAGGCTGCGCTTCTTTGGACTCTTCTTCTTTTGGAGCTTCTTTCTTTTCATCTTTAGGTTCTTCTTTGGATTCTTCTTGCGTTTCTTCACTAGAATCTTCAGAACCATCATCTATTGTAATAATTACTGTACCTACTGTTGTTGTCTCGCCTTCATCAACATGGACTTGTTTCACAGTACCATCCACTTGAGAGGGAATTTCTACAACAGCTTTATCATTTTGCACTTCACAAAGTACATCATCTTCTTTTATTTCATCGCCAGGTTTAACGAACCACTTTGCGATTTCACCTTCGTGGATACCTTCACCGATATCAGGCAGTTTAAATTCGAACGCCACGGTTATTACCTCCTATTGTTAGAGATTATTAAAAATTGATTACCTTATTTGCTTTTTCAACGATGTCATTATGGTTTGGAAGCCATATTTCTTCAGCTTGTGTAAATGCATATACGGTGTCTGGAGCAGTAACGCGCAGAACAGGTGCTTCAAGGTGAAGAATTGCTTTTTCTTGAATTTCAGAAACAACATTTGAAGCAATTCCTGCTTGTTTTTGAGCTTCTTGTACCATTACTGCGCGATTCGTTTTCTCAACAGACTTTAGAATCGTTTCATAATCTACTGGGCTTACAGTGCGCAAGTCAATAACTTCAGCACTTACTCCGTTTTCTTCAAGTTCGTCGGCTGCTTTTAAGCAAGAGTGTACCATTGCACCATAAGCAATCAACGTCACATCTGTACCTTCACGCTTAACTTTAGCTTTACCAAGTTCAACTGTGTATTCCTCTTCAGGAACCTCTTCACGGAAAGAACGATACAGTTTCATATGTTCTAGGAAGATAACCGGGTCATTATCACGAATGGACTGAATAAGAAGTCCTTTAGCATCATATGGATTAGAAGGAATAACAACTTTAAGTCCTGGTTGTTGAGCCATTAGACCTTCTAGACTATCTGCGTGAAGTTCAGGCGTATGAACCCCGCCGCCAAATGGTGAGCGAATTGTGATCGGCATATTTTTTGTGTTGCCTGTACGATAACGGTAACGAGCCATTTGTCCATTAATCGCGTCCATTGTCTCATAAACGAAACCAAAGAACTGAATTTCAGGAACAGGACGGAAATCTGTTAAAGCAAGACCGATGGACAAACCACCGATTCCTGACTCGGCTAGTGGTGTATCGAATACACGATCTTCTCCGAATTCATCTTGAAGACCTTCGGTTGCACGGAAAACGCCGCCATTTTGGCCAACGTCTTCACCAAATACGAGCACATTTTCGTCATTCTTAAGTTCCGTGTGCATCGCGTTTGTGATAGCTTGAATCATTGTCATTTGTGCCATGATCTACTTCGACTCCTTTTCCTTGTATTCTTCCATTTGTTCTTGAAGATTTGGCGGAAGTTCTTCATACATATTGTCAATAAGATCAGTTACTTTTTGTTTTGGAGTATTATCTGCTTCTTTAATTGCAGCTTTAATCTCTTCTTTTGCTTTTTCGATTACCTTGTTTTCTTCTTCTTCAGACCAAAGATCTTTAGCCTCAAGGAACGTACGGAAGCGCACGATTGGATCTTGTTTTTCCCATTCGTCATCCATCTCTTCAGTACGATAGCGAGTAGGGTCATCCCCAGCCATAGTGTGAGGACCATAGCGATATGTTAGTGTTTCAATTAAAGTCGGACCTTCTCCATCTATTGCTCGTTTTCGAGCCTCTTTAGTTGCTGCATATACAGCAAGTACATCCATGCCATCTACTTGAATACCTTCAATACCAGCTGCAACAGATTTTTGAGCAATAGTTTGGGCAGCAGACTGTTCTTCTACAGGCACTGAAATGGCAAATTGGTTGTTCTGAACAACAAAGATTGTTTGAGCACCAAATGCACCAGCAAAGTTTATTCCTTCATAGAAATCACCTTGGGAGGCCCCGCCATCCCCAGTGTAAGTAATTGCAACGGCATCTTTTCCGCGCTTTTTATATCCTAGTCCAACACCGGCAGCTTGCGTAATCTGAGCACCGATAATAATTTGAGGACTAACAGCATTAACCCCTTCAGGCATTTGATTCCCTTTAAAATGTCCACGAGAGAAAAGAAATGCTTTAGTTAAAGGCAAACCATGCCAGATTAATTGTGGTACATCACGATATGCCGGCAGGATAAAGTCCGCTTTTTCTAGTGCAAAATGGCTTCCTAGTTGCGAAGCTTCTTGTCCAGCTGTTGGAGCATAGAAACCAAGACGCCCCTGTCTGTTTAATGCAATTGAACGTTGGTCTAAAATTCTTGTATAAACCATACGTTTCATAATTTCTTTTAAATCTTCATCTGAAAGATCTGGCATTGCGTCTTCATTGACGACTTCGCCTTTTTCATTAAGGATTTGAAACATTTCAAACTGATTTTCGATATTCTCGAGAACTCGTTTCAAAGTGATTCACCTCTTCCTTCCTACTTTTAAATTGGATGATGAATTTAGCCTTCCCAAAACTGCAAAAAAAACTGTACCTATTTTCTCTTCTTAAATTTACCCTTAACAGATCCAAATTAATCATTGATGAATTCCAAGTTCAAACTGTTACAATTTCAGCAAACTTTAAATTGGTACAATCTAATTTCCTACTGTAGTGTAGCTTAATCTCCATGCCCCGTCAATCACATTACAAATAAAATATCCCTTTAAATTATTGCTTGCTACAAAAATCAAGAACTGATATATAACTCAACTCCTTAGTTCAACACTGTACCAATCAATTATTTAGCCTGTATTAATTTTACGTTTTTTTAAATATAGATGCAAATAAAAAGTCGGCTGCAAATATTAAGTAGTTCATCGTGGAGAAAATTTTACACTCAGGTAAAATAACCTACTGCAACACAAGATGTTGGTTCTCTGTCAAATGTGGTGGAGAATGATCTCCATCACCCTTTTGAAGCCTGAATACATTTCGCTTTCCGCGGATGACCCGTGAGGCCTCCTTGAACTGTCGTTTAGGTCACTGAAAAACTGATATTTTAAGAGAACAAGAAAATCAAATCAATCAAAATATATAAAAAACAAGGGCACAACCTAGTTAGTAGGTGGTCCCCCTTCCTTTATTTAATATAAAGACTTTCTCAGTGGCTTCAGCGTTAGCTTAAGGAGGCTAATGGTTCATCCGAGGAGAGGAGAGTAAGTTCCTACTCCCATATTCTCCCGAAAGCGCAAGAACCTTATCATATATTCTTGTTCTAAATAATCGTGCTTTAGTTCAACAAGAAAATCTGATTACAAAAACGCTTGGGGTTATCCCAAGCGTTTTTGTAAACTATTTTTTAATTATCCTGATTTTTAGTGTTAACTGTGCTTTATTCAGATTCCTCATAATTCACTTCAAGTTCGGAAGCATCATAAAAGTCTTTTTTATTCTCATTGTATTCATTCGTAAATTCATTAAATACTTCATTGTTTTCAATCACTTCGTTGTAGCTTTCATTAATCTCATTGACTTTCGTCTGTAAATCTTCTTTCTTTAAATCCTCATCTTGCATCATTTCATATAGATCACTATCTAACCCAAGGGACACTTGATAAGAATCATACAATTCTTGATACGCCTCATAACGTTGATCCATAGTTTCGATCAACTCTTCAGCTGCTTCCTTTGTTTCATTACTTTCCAACTCTTCAACTAGTGGTTTAACATTGTCAAACTCTTCTTTTGCTTGGTCAATACTGTCCTTTTCATTATCAATCCGCTCCTGCCTCTTTTCAACAATCGAAGCAGCTTCAGAAGATAATTCTTGAATCTCACTAATCTCATCTGAATTCATTTCAATAATCTGATTGTAAATCTCTTCTTCTTGCTCTTCTAGTTCCTTTAAGGGCTCCTGCTGTTCCCGAAAGGACTCTTCTAATGAAACGGCTGCTTCCATGTGCTCGTACATTTCTTCCTCTGGTGATTGACTAGAACAAGCTACCATAAAAAAAGCCGTTGCAAATAGCAACGTCATTACTTTAAAATAACGCACCTTTTCTCCTCCTCTTGTCGTCTACAATAATATGTATTCTTTAATTCGTACCTTTAATAGTATAATAATTAGAAATAAATTGAAAGGATTGACTAAATTTTTTCAATTTATCGTTTAGTCAAGATTTGATACCTAAGATATGTTAAACTAACTTGGACTGTGTACTTATAGAAAGGATGTATGAAATGATTACGATGGATGATATCGTTCGTGAAGGTCACCCAGCTCTAAGAAAAGTAACGGACGATGTATCACTGCCTGCTTCAAAACAAGATAAAGAAACATTAGCTGATATGCAGCAATATTTACTAAATAGCCAAGATGAGCAAGTTGGCGAAAAATACGGCCTAAGACCTGGCGTAGGCCTTGCTGCTCCCCAAATCAATGTTAATAAGCGAATGTTAGCCGTTCATTTCTTTGACCTTAGTGATAAGCTTTACAGCTATGGCTTGTTCAACCCTAGAATTGTTAGTCACTCCGTTGAACTAACGTACTTGTCTACAGGTGAAGGCTGTCTATCCGTAGACCGTGAAGTTCCAGGGTACGTTCCTAGATACCGTAGAATCACTGTTAAAGCGACAGATTTGGAAGGAAATGATCTGAAACTTCGTTTAAAAAATTATGCTTCAATTGTATTCCAACATGAAATTGATCACCTTAATGGAGTTATGTTCTATGACCACATTAATTCTGAAGATCCTTTTAAAGCACCTGAAGGAGCTCAGCCCGTCGATCAATAAATAAAAGGACTTCCATCTATTTATAAGTAGTTGCGTTATAGTGGAGAAACATATGAAACAACTTACCAATCAGACTAAATTAATAATAATTTGGTCTCTTTTTATTCCTTTTAAATCAAATGATAAGTGGATTTTACATAGGAGATCGCTTGTTAGGAACAACGTTATGATTCCGCTATTAGAAAAAGAGGAATCATAACGTTCCCATCTAATCAACAAATCTAATTTACTTATCTTATTCCATTAAAGCCCCAGATTATTTAATAAAAGAATGGGGGTTCCGATGCTTTTTATCGGAGAATGGGGGATGGGAAACCACTCGCTTTCCGCAGGGACGACGGCAAGCCTCCTCGAGCTAAAGCGAGGCTACTGAAAAAGTGAATTTAATAAGAGAGTTAGCTCAACCAACAACTATATAAGCGAGTAATTTCTTCTTTAACATCAACATGTTGACTGTGATTATCTGCCCGTGTTAACTTCAAACACTTTTTCAGCGGCCTCGACGAAGTCCAAGGAGGCTCACCGTTCGCCCACGGAAAGCGAGTTATTTCCCCGACCTCCTTCTCCTCATGACGGAACAGCCACACAATCATCTAGGAATCGAGTCTTCCCCTTTTAAAGCAATTTCAATTCATAAATAGCCTTCACAAGTCCTTCTTCAGATACATCAGATGATACATAGTCGCTAACTTGTTTCGTCGCATCTACCGCATTTCCCATGGCTACGCCTGTCCCTACTTCTCGAATCATTTCAATATCATTAAGCCCATCTCCAAATGCATAAGTATCTTCCATAGTTAAACCCAATGCCTGAATCATTTTCCTAATACCTTCCGCCTTCGAACCGCCCTGTGGTAATACGTCACACGAAAGCTCGTGCCAACGGATATAATTAAATTCCTTATGTTTATCTCGATAATAATCAATTTCATTACCTTGACAGAAAAGTAATGATTGATAAATCTCTGTCTGTTTATAAAATTGATGATCTACCGGAGGATATTGAAAATGAAGAGAACTTAGACTCTCGTTTATAAACGACGATTCCTCAGTAGAGGCCCTCATCCCCTCCTGATTCATAAATACCATAGGATGATTATTTATGAATGCATCTTTATGTAGTTCATCTAAATGCTTATGCGAAAGAGGATTTTTGTAGATTGGTTCTCCTTCCAAAACAACATACTGCCCATTAAAACTGACATAGGAATCGATTCCAAGCGTATCTCTAATATGTTCGTACATAAAAGGAGCCCGCCCTGTAGCTATGGCACAGTAAACACCCTTCTTTTGCAAATCTTTAATTGCTTTAATTGTAGATGTAGGTAATTCTTTATCATGATTTAATAAAGTCCCATCAATATCGAAAAATGCAATTTTCTTATTCATAAAAACCCCTCCATATCATCTGTCCCCGTACACTAAAGTAGTGTAAAGTATATGACTACACTTTAGCATGAGTGGATATATTTGAGAAGTTTAACGAAGGATAATAACAAATAGATAAAACCTAATTGTTTCTTTCTAAGACAATCCGTATTATACTATAGGTAACAGGGATTGGGCGGTTTAACGTTTTTGTGTCTTTCTTCATCGGGTGAAAGGAGTTGGATGCACATGATGAAGCGTCTAAGAAGAAGACTTAGAAAGCGTTTTAAAAAAATCATGGAACGTAAGAGCTATGCTTAAATGTCATATAGCGGAATATGACATTTTCACCTAAAAATTCATTACTACTACAAAAAAACGTGCTATTATTACAATTAGAAAAAATGTGGAAATTATATCTAGTGAGGAGCGATTAAGGAATGATATTTAAAGTATTGTATCAGGAACTTTCTAAAGAAGTTCCTGTTCGCGAACGTACCAAGGCCATATACGTTGAAGCGAACAAAGAAAGAGAAGTACGCGAGAAATTGGCCGATAAACAACTTAATATTGAATATATTCAAGTGTTAAATGAGGAACATTTGGAATATGAAAAGCAGAATGAAGACTTTCAAGTGGAGAACGTATAACGTATGAAATTCGTAAAAAATGATCAAACTGCTGTTTTCGCCCTTGGCGGACTCGGTGAGATCGGAAAAAACACATACGCCGTTCAATTCCAAGATGAAATCATCCTCATTGATGCTGGGATTAAATTTCCCGAAGACGAATTATTAGGAATTGATTACGTAATCCCTGATTACACTTATATTATTCAGAATCAAGATAAAATTAAAGGACTATTTATAACACATGGTCACGAGGACCACATCGGTGGTATTCCTTACCTGTTACGTGAAGTCAATATTCCTATTTATGCAGGAAAGTTAGCTGTAGGTCTTTTGCGCAACAAATTAGACGAGCATGGCTTACTGCGCAGTACAAAAATGCACACAATTGAAGAAGATGATGTCATAAAATTCCGCAAAACATCTGTTTCTTTTTTCCGTACGACGCATAGTATCCCTGATTCTTTTGGAATCGTTGTTAAAACGCCTCCTGGTAATATCGTTCATACTGGAGACTTTAAGTTCGATTTCACCCCTGTTGGAGAACCAGCTAACCTTGCGCGCATGGCAGAAATTGGAAAAGAAGGAGTACTTGCACTATTATCTGATAGCACGAATAGTGAAGTACCAGGATTTACAAAGTCTGAACGAGTAGTAAGTCAAAGTATTGCCGACATATTCACCCGTGTTGAAGGCAGACTTATATTTGCTACTTTTGCATCGAATATTTATCGTTTACAGCAAGTGATCGAATCAGCAGTGAAATACAAACGTAAAGTTGCTGTCTTTGGTAGAAGCATGGAAAATTCTATTCGAATTGGGCAAGATTTAGGATATATTCGCGCACCAAAAGAAACGTTTATTGAGCCAAACCAGATCAACCGTTTCCCAGCTAATGAAGTTACCATTTTATGTACAGGGTCTCAGGGAGAACCTATGGCAGCTCTATCTAGAATTGCCAATGGTACTCACCGTCAAATTCAAATTCAGCCGAAAGACACAGTCGTGTTTTCCTCCTCCCCAATCCCTGGTAATACGATTAGTGTAAGCCGTACGATTAATAAACTTTATCGTGCTGGTGCTGATGTAATTCACGGACCTTTAAATGATATCCATACTTCTGGACATGGTAGTCAAGAAGAAATGAAACTCATGCTTCGACTTATTCAACCTAAGTATTTCATGCCAATTCACGGTGAATATCGTATGTTGAAAGAGCATGCTAAATTAAGTGAAGAAATTGGCATTAATCCTGAGAATAGTTTTGTAATGGATAATGGTGATGTACTTGCTTTAGGTAAAGAAGAAGCAATGATCGCAGGAAAAGTACCATCAGGATCTGTTTACGTGGATGGTAGTGGCATTGGTGATATTGGGAATATTGTGCTTAGAGACCGCCGTATCCTGTCTGAAGAAGGACTGGTTATCGTTGTAGTAAGTATCAATATGAAAGAGTTCAAAATCGCCTCAGGTCCAGACATCATTTCACGAGGGTTTGTTTATATGAGGGAATCAGAGGACTTAATTAAAGAAGCTCAGAAACTTGTTAGTACTCATGTAGATAAAGTGATGGAACGTAGAACGACTCAGTGGTCTGAAATCAAAAATGAGATTACGGACACAATTGCTCCTTTCTTATTTGAAAAGACGAAACGTCGTCCAATGATTTTACCTATTATTATGGAAGTTTGATCATGAAAAAACTCGCTCATTTATGAGCGAGTTTTTTTCTATTGTAATCTCTTTATAGATTTTTTTAAGTCTGGAATGTCTAAATCTCCATATTCAAAGAAATTCTTAATAATATATTTTGAGTAATTGGCAGCAGACTGATAATCAATATGCCCCGGAAGTGGAGGTTGTTCTTCAATGACCACATCAATTATTGCCGGTC
This sequence comes from Halobacillus seohaensis, assembly GCF_042663045.1. Classification (NCBI taxonomy): domain Bacteria; kingdom Bacillati; phylum Bacillota; class Bacilli; order Caryophanales; family Bacillaceae; genus Halobacillus; species Halobacillus seohaensis. The sequence goes on from NZ_JBHSZV010000013.1 coordinate 262,497, forward strand.
TATCTGATAGAAAGGCTTGTTTCATTTTAGTGGCTAGGTCTTCATAGGACTCAATACGATATCCTTCTCCCCCACAAGATTCAGCAAATTTAGCAAAGTCCATTTCACTTAAATCTGTTTGAAAATTCAAATGTCCCATCTGCTCCTGTTCATATTTAATCATTGCGATTTTACTATTATTAAGTACAACCATTTTTATAGGTAATTGATAGTGAACAGCGGTTGCAAAATCTTGCATGACCATAGAAAAACCACCATCCCCACTTATACCAATCACTTGACGATCCGGATAAGCCATTTGGGCAGCAATCGCTCCTGGCAATCCGCTTCCCATAGTAGCCAACCATCCTGAAATGAGGAATCGTTGGTCAATAAACGGTAAGAATCTAGAAACCCATACTGTCACATTCCCTACATCAGCAGAAACCACTGCATTTGGCTTGATAACATCCTCCAGTTGGTACATCACTTGAGGAGCGTGAAGAGGGTTCTCAGTAGATCTTTTCTCTTCCTGTAGAGCGACACTCCACTTCTCCATCTTCTCTTGATATTTCTTCAAGTAACGATCATCCTTATTCTCATTTAACTTTTCCGTTAGGACCTTTAACGTTTCTTTTGCATCACCAGTTAAACCGAGTTGGATAGGATAATATTTTCCAAGATGTTCAGGTTTATTATCGATTTGTATGGCTGTTACACTATCAGGTAAAAAATCACGATAAGGAAATTGCGTGCCTATCAATAGTAATAGATCACACTCTTTCATGGCATGATAAGCAGGCTTTGTACCTATTTGTCCATGCTGACCTAAGCAATAAGGATGGTGATCAGGAAGAACGCCTTTGGCAAGCAAACTTAAAATGATAGGTGATTTTATTTTCTCTGCAAATGTCAGAAGTTCCTCTCGAGCAGAAATTGCCCCCTGCCCTGCTAAAATTAAAGGTCTCTCCGCTTGTTCAATAAGCTCTTTAGCTTGATTTAAATATTTATCCGTGGGAGAAATTTCAGGACGATAGTAGGTGCTGGATGTTAGTTTTATGTCTTTAGATTGTTTTTTGCTAAATAAATCATCAGGGACAATTAGTACTGACACCCCTTTATGTGCATATGCTTCTCGTATAGCCTGGTTTAATAGATCAGGTAATTGACTTTCAGTTTGAGCACGTTCATTGAAAACTGCCACATCATCAAACATTCTTTCCAAATTAATTTCTTGAAAAGCACCCGTTCCTACTTCTTCACTATTGACTTGACCTACGATCGCTAACACAGGTGCTTTATCTTCCTTTGCATCGTAGAGACCGTTTAATAAGTGAATCCCTCCTGGACCTGCGATGGACATACAAACACCGAGGTTCCCCGTTAGTTTAGCGTAAGATGCTGCAGCCAGTGCTCCTGTTTCTTCATGGCGAACTTGAATAAATCTAATGTCGTCTTGTCTTTTTCTTAAATCCTCAATTAGTTCATTTATCGAATCTCCAGGAAGACCATAAACATGGTCAACCCCCCAATTTATTAATAAATCTATGAGTACTTGTCCCGTTCTTTTATTGAGCATTGTCATCACCCTTTCCGATTATAGTCTATATCTCCTTTTTATCCTTAAAAGGAAAAAAGTAAACTAAATGATCGATTTTAACCAATAAAAAAAAAGCCCGATAAGGCTTTTTAGTCTTCAACTACTAGATTCTTTTCAAAGCGACTTATATCTTTATCTGCTCCAATTACGATCAATATATCACTTTCAAGAATTTGCTCGGTAGCCATAGGTGAAACAATGACCTCTTTTTTACGTTTAATCGCTACCACGTTACATCCATATTCTGCACGAATATCTAGATCAACAAGAGATTGACCACTCATTTTACTACCTGCTTTAACTTCAACAACACTATGATCATCTGAAAGTTCAATATAGTCAAGGATATTATTTGAGATAATATTATGAGCAATTCGTTTCCCCATATCTCTTTCAGGGTGAACGACATGATCCGCCCCAATTTTACTTAATATTTTTTCATGATAATCATTTTGTGCTTTTACCGTGATTGTTTTAATTCCTAATTCCTTTAGCATCAAAGTTGTTAACATGCTAGCTTGGATATTATCTCCGATCGCTACTATGACATGATCAATATTGCGAATTCCTAGTTCTTTAAGAACATTTTCATCGGTAGAATCTGCGATAACAGCATGTGCAGCAATATCTCTATATTCATTTACTTTATCTTCATCTAAATCGAGAGCTAATACTTCCATTCCTTCTCGACTTAACTCTCTACATATACTTCCTCCAAAACGACCTAGACCTATGACTGCAAATTCTTTTTTCATCAGTAATAGCCTCCAAAAACTCAATCAAATGTAACGTTATTTTATCACAGTTTCATAAAGTAAACATTAATAAAAAGTAGAGGAAAGAGGTTTTTATCCCTTTCCTACTTTTTACCTTTTACATAATCTGCGTTAAATAAGAACAAACGCATGAGCAAGATAAGTGATGGAACGAGTAAAAGTAAGCCAGCTATAAATGCGATAACAAGTGTGATTCCCATAGTTTCATTCGTCGCCCCGCTAGTTATAGTCACAAACGGCTGTAGTATATAGGGTAAATGAGACGCTCCGTATCCAAAGAAAGCAGAAAGGAATTGAAGCATAACAGCAATAAAGGCCCATCCATAAAATTTGCCCTGATATACTAGAAATAGGGCAACCATAAAGAAGAAGACTGATAACCCAAATACCCACCACAAACCGATTGCTTTTTCAAAATGTTCAGGATTATGCTGGCTAAGCGCAATAAAAGAAGTTAAGCTGGCTATGATCGTTGGCGAACTCCAAAACAGTGCATATTTTCGCACGAGTTCAAGTGCAGATTGATCATCTGCTCGATTCGCATAATACGTTAGGAACATCGAGCTAATATAAAGTACAGAGACAATCGCTAGAAAAACTACACTCCAAGAGTAAGGGCTCGTTAATAGTTCTGTATATAAAAGTTTTACTCCATTCGATGTTTCTTCTATAAAACCACCTTCAGAGATGGTCAAGGCCGTAGATAACGAAGCTGGAATAAGTAAGCCGGTCGCACCATAAAGAAACATGTATAGGTGATTATTTTTAAAGCCATAGCTCTCAAAAGCATAAAAAGAACCTCGAATGGCAATCAATACAATAGCAATACTTCCAGGTATTAATAGGGCCTGACCATAATAATAAGCAGCATCAGGAAAAAAACCTACAATCCCTACGAAGAAAAACACGAAAAATACATTGGTAACTTCCCAAACTGGTGAAAGATACCGAGAGATTAACTGATTTATAATATGATCTTTTTTAGTGATTTTAGCATAATAGGCAAAAAATCCAGCTCCAAAGTCAACTGAAGCAACGATTAAATAACCGTAGAGGAACAACCAGAGCACTGTAATTCCGATATATTCATAACCCATATGTTAGTCCTCCTCCTTCGTTGCTGCTACTTCAGGGTAACGCTCTTCAAATTCAGCCTCTGCTGGATTATTTTTAAACATTTTCCGAAGAACGAGCAAACACCCTGCCCCCAAAACAAAATAAAGACCACAAAAAAGAATAAACATTAGTCCAACATGATCGGACGTTGTAGCTCCTTCTGCAACCGTCATGATTCCTCTTAAAATCCAAGGTTGACGACCCTCTTCCGCAAAAATCCAGCCAAATTCAATGGCAAGCATAGAGAGAGGGCCTAAGGTTGCAATTCCCCATAACAATAACCTGTTTTCCTCATTCCATTTCTTAACCTTCCAGAATAGCAGAAATAACATCGAGATTCCCAAAACATAAAATCCGATCGAAACCATCAAATCAAACATATAATGAATCCATAGTGGCGGTTGTTCATCAGAAGGCACTTCATTCAAACCTTCTACTTCTGCATTAAAGTCACCGTAGGCCAAAAAGCTAAGCCCCTTCGGTATCGTTATCGCATTTTCAACTTCATTATCTTCATTTAGGGATCCAAAAAGAACGAGGTCGGCCCCAGCTTCTGTTTCAAAATGCCATTCTCCAGCGGCTAATTTCTCCGGCTGATGTTCCGCTAAGAATTTAGCAGACAAGTCACCGGCGATCGCTGTCGCTATAGCAAAAATAAAGGTTGCTGTTACCGTCAGTTTCAGAGCCTTTCTATGATACTCCGATCCTTTTTTCACTAAAATAATCACGGCGGCAATCGTTGCCAGGATAGCTGCCGAAGTTAAATAAGACGAAGCAACAACATGGAATACCTTGGTAGGTGTCGCAGGATTAAACATAGCTGCTAACGGACTGATTTCTGTAACCGTGTTTCCATCCATTTCAAATCCTTGGGGTGTGTTCATAAAAGCATTTACCGTTGTAATAAAGAACGCTGACAATGTCGAACCTATTACAATTGGAATGGATAACAACCAATGATACATAGGATTTTTAAATCGATCCCAAGTGTATAAGTAGATTCCTAGAAAAATAGCTTCAAAAAAGAAAGCAAAGACTTCCATAAAGAGAGGCAAACTAATGACATTACCTGCAACTTGCATAAAGCTAGGCCATAAAAGTGATAATTGCAAACCAATTGCGGTACCGGTTACAACACCGACAGCAATCGTAATCGTCATTCCACGTGTCCACCTTCGTGCAAGTAAAGTCAAATGTGAATCTTTCTTTTTAATACCAATAAATTCAGCTATTGAGATCATGATTGGAATTCCAACACCAACTGTAGCAAAAATAACATGAAATGCTAAAGTTAAAGAGGTGAGCAATCGACTCATGGTGACGCTATCTTCAAAAAACATATCTATTCCCCCTGGAACTTCTATAACTAATCCTTCTTCTCGTAGTATAAATTATGAAAGCGATTCATAGTTGGATGGTTGATGACTTTTTTGTGACAAACTTCACAAACAACTTGTATCTATATCTTACAAGACAACTATTCGTTTGTCTAAATTTTAGATTTTTTGTTAGTTAACAATACCCAATACTAATAAGTATTAGACATGTGCGGACAAAAAAGCACAATAATCACACATAAAAATGCCCGCATAACTAGTTCATTATGCGGGCATTCTATGCAAAATCTAAATAGCATCTAACATCTGAAACTGAGCTTTAACTAACTCAAAGTATTCACCCTTTTGATCCATTAATTCATCATGAGAACCATATTCCAAAATCTCGCCTTGTTCGAGAACATAAATCGTATCCGCTTCACGAATCGTTGATAATCTGTGAGCGATAATGATTGCTGTTCGTCCTTTTAATAAGCGACGAAGAGCTTCCTGGATTCTCATTTCCGTTTCAGTATCAATACTTGCTGTTGCTTCATCCAAAATAAGAATACGAGGATTTGCTAGAAGAGCTCTTGCGAACGAAAGCAGCTGTCGTTCGCCCGCTGAAAGGATATTGCCCCTCTCTTCTACTTCCGTTTGATATCCTTCTTTTAATCGCTTGATAAAGTCGTCGGCTCCGACAACTTTAGCCGATTCTATCACTTCTTCATCAGAAGCTGTTGGACGTCCAAATCGAATATTCTCCATGATTGTTCCTGAGAAAATAAATGTATCTTGGAGAACGACACTAATTTGCTGGCGAACACTATCAATGGTAGCATCTTGTAAATCCACGCCATCAATTTTCACCGCTCCCTTAGTCGGATCATAAAAACGACTGATTAAGTTGGCGATCGTTGATTTTCCTGATCCAGTATGACCCACGAGAGCCACGGTTTCTCCCTGTTTCATTTCTAATTGGATATCATGAAGAGCCATCCGTTTCTCATCATAGGCAAATTGGACGTGATCAAATTCGATATGTCCTCTCATATCTGTTAACTCGATCGCATCTTTACGTTCTTCAACATTTGGCTCTTCATCAAGAAACTCAAAAATTCGTTCTGAAGCTGCCATAGCCATGAGCAATTGATTATACATTTGGCCAAGCCTTGAAATAGGCTCCCAGAACATACCGAGGAAAAAGGCAAAAGATACAAAGGTACCGATCTCTATATCCCCTTGCAAAATGAGGAAAGCACCATAGGAAATCAGAATAACTGTACCTACAGCATTGCTCATTTCTACAAAAGGTCGGAACATGGCACTTTTGCGTGTCGCAACATTCCATGCTTCAAAATTATCTGAGTTCACGCCATCGAAATATTCAGCATTTTCGCGTTCTTGTGAGAAGGATTGGGTAATTCTTACACCTTGTAAGCTTTCATTTAAATGAGAATTTAATTTTGACTGTTGAATACGCACTTGCTGCCACGACCTTCTAATATTCTGACGCAATTTAGTTGAAATGTAGAACATCAACGGCATGATAATTAGAATGGCTAACGCAAGTTTCGTGTTTAAAGCAAACAAAATAACAATAATCCCTGTAAGCATCACAACATCCATAAGTAAGTTAATAATCCCATTTGTAAATAGTTCCTGAAGGGAATTGATATCATTCATAATTCGAACGAGAATCGACCCTGCTGAGCGGGAATCGAAAAACTTATGAGAAAGTCTTTGAACGTGGGAAAATAAATGCTGCCGCAAATCATAAATGACATTTTGTCCTAAGATGTTCACATATTTAATTCTTAACGCATTAGAGACATAACTTAATAAATACATGATCGCGATGCCGACAACTAACTGAATTAATAAATTTGTATTATCATTTTCTATGGCTATATCTATAGCTACCTTACCAATTAAGATAGGCACCACCAAACGCACAATTGTAGCAATGAGCATAGTTATAATTGATATCGGTAATAATGTTTTCCAGTAAGGTTTAACATATTTCAAAAGCCGAACCATTTGAGTCCAGTTAAACGGCTTTTCAATCGCCAGATCTTGCGTATATTTAAATCGATTTAAATGCTTGGTAGTTTCTGGTACGTGTTTTGGTTTACGGGCCATGAGTATCCCTCCTTTACAAGCTATTGGATGAATTCAAGATTTTTTCTTTATCTTGGTATTGAATATCGTAAATTCGTTGATAAGGTCCACCGTTAATCAGTAATTCATCATGCAAACCACGCTCGACTACCGCCCCATCTTCGAGCACTAAAATTTCATCCGCGTGTTTTAAGGATGAGATACGATGAGCAATTATAAATGTTGTTCTGCCTTTCATAACTTCTTGAAGAGCTTTTTGAATTTTAAACTCTGTTTCCATATCAACAGCTGAGGTAGCATCATCTAATACGAGAACAGCTGGGTCAATTAAAATAGCGCGCGCGATTGCAATTCTTTGTTTTTGCCCACCTGATAATCCCATTCCTCTTTCTCCAAGCAAAGTATCGTATCCTTCAGGCATATCCATAATAAAATCATGTGCCTGGGATCTCTTGGCTGCTGCTTGAACGTCCTCAAGAGTAGCATCAGGATTTCCGTATGAAATGTTCTCCTTAATAGAAGTTGAGAATAAAAACGATTCCTGTAAAACAAAACCAATGTTTTTTCTTAATGTTTTTAATCCGTATTGATCAACAGGTTTTCCATCAATTAATACACTCCCCTGTTCAGGTTCATAAAAGCGAGTGATCAATTGAGTAATACTCGTTTTTCCTGAGCCTGTAGAACCAATTAATCCTATCGTTTTCCCTGGAGGGGCATCAAAGCTAATATTCTTCAAGGCCGAATCGTCATCCTCCGTATAAGTTAATGTGACATCGTCAAATACGACATGACCTTCTAAACGGTCTTGTATGATAGCACCCTCTTTTTCCTGAATATCTTCGTGAGCTTCTAAGATTTCCAATAAACGTTCTCCTGAGGCTTTCGATTGAGAAAATAAATTGATAACAAATCCCAAGTTCATTAGAGGTCCAAGAATATACCAGACTAAACTAAAGAAAGCGACAAGTTCGCCTAGCTGTAAAGCATTGTTCATTACGAGGTATCCACCATAAGCTAAAAGTACAACCACTGATACATTACCGATAAACTCCATTAATGGAAAGTAACGTGACCAAATATTTGAAGTATCAATATAATTTTTTCGATAATTTTCACTTTTATCTAAGAAACGACCAACCTCAAAATCTTCACGGGAAAGAGATTTGACTGTATTCATACCACTAATATTCTCTTGCACTCTTGTATTTAATTTTCCAAATGACTTACGAATCTTACGGAACGCCGGGTGAACTTTCCGGTCGAACTTATAAACAACAATTGCTAAGAACGGCATAACCGCCATAGTAATGAGTGCTAGCGGAATTGAGTAATACATCATAACACTTAAACTAATCAAAATGAGAAGTACGATTCTAATCAACTCAGAAAAGCCCATAGCTAAAAAGAATCGAAAGCCTTCTACATCTGCTGTTAATCTAGACATGATATCGCCAGTTTTAGCATTATCATAGTACTTAAATGGCAGTCTTTGGAGCTTTTTGTAAAGTTCGTCTCGTAAAACATATACCGATTTTATCCCAAAGTACTCTCCAAAGTATTGATGGAAATATGTAGCGATGCCTTTTATGATCATAAGAAATATAAAAATGGCACTAATATATGGGATTAAATTATACCTTTCACCCGTTACAACCTCATCAATTGTAACTTGAAGAACCACTGGATAAACAACAGTAATACCTGTAACAAATAGTAATGAGAATAATGACCAAAAGAAAAAGGATTTAAATGGCCAATAAAACGGTTTCAACTTTTTAAAAACATCCAATATGTTTCCCTCCCTTAACTTTTCACGTATGTATTAATATATCGGGTATCGAAATAAATTTCCACCTATTTGACTGATTTTTTTAAAATTCAGGATATAAATGTAAGCGATTTAGTCACAGTTTTATTATGTAAAGCGATAAATTCATTTTATGAGCAGAGATTATAATATATCAGCATTCTTTTTATTTATTTAAAATTTTAAAAAGGTTTCTGATTGAATAAGTAGTTCAGAATAAAAAATAGTCCAGTTAAGGGGTACAAGTTGCGCTTTTGTACTCCAAAACTGAACTACTTATTGATTAATATTGTTTTTATTGTTCGTTTATTTTTGATTGACACCGAGCACGCGATTAACACGCTTACGAAGCATTTTCATGCCGCCGCCACCGGCTTGAAAGTGACGAAGATTACCCTCTTCATCAAATACATAATAGGCAGGTACATATTGATTTTCAAATGCATCTGTCAAAGCATGGTCATTATCAACATAAATAGGTTGGGTAATTCCATGTTCATCCGCTACCTCTTTAATTTGATCAAGGTCTAGATCTTTTTCAGAACGTGGCATATGAACAGCGATGACATTCAAATCATCACTATACTCATCTCTAAATTCATTAACGTTAGGCATTGCTTCTTTACATAGCCCACAACTTACTGACCAGAAGTGGATGAGTGTCGGTTTGCCACCAATAATATCATCTTTTGTAAGAGCATCACTATTGTACCATTTAGTTGCTTCCGGCAACTCTGGCATCGGTGTTCTTAGTTTCATCTGACTTTCCCCCTTTAAAATTACAGTACAATGGAAAAAAAGGTCTAACACAATGGTTAGACCAATTTAGATATAAACTTACAGTGTTTCTTGACCTGGCTTCCAGTTTGCTGGACAAAGTCCACCAGTTTGTAGTGCTTGAAGTACGCGTAGTGTTTCATCAACATCACGGCCAATGTTATTGTGGTTAACTACTTGATACTGTAGTTCACCTTCAGGGCTAACGATAAATAGGCCACGAAGAGCTACACCCTCATCCTCTACTAGCACACCATAGTCTGTTGCTACTTGGTGGTTCGTATCCGCAGCTAGTGAATACTCAAGATCCCCTAGCCCATTATCTTCACGAGACGTGTTGATCCAAGCTAAGTGCGTGTGAATAGTGTCTGTTGAAACACCAACAACTTCAGCATCTAGATCTTCGAATTCATCGAAACGATCGGATAGAGCAGTGATTTCAGTTGGACATACAAATGTGAAATCCATTGGATAAAAGAATAGCACGGTCCATTTATCATTTTTCATATTTTCTTCAAGTGAAACTTTTCCAAATTCCTTGTTAGGAAGCACCGCATCCATTTCAAAGCGCGGAGCTTGTTTTGCTACCATACGTTCTGCCATTAAGAATCCCTCCATATGTTTAGTAACATTGTTCAACAATCACAGACAATAGTATAACTAGAGATGAGATTGTAGTCAATATTTAATAACATTTAATATAATCTAGCTGAGATCTATGTTCAATAGAAAGATTTACATACTATTTAATATAGGCATCTCTACTGTTCATTAAACATGATTCAGTAGTTAATGTAAATTTATATGCTTTTTCATCCGACAAATACAGACAGTAAACCTCAATTCATTGAAAATGTATGTCAAATTCCGCTATGATAAATAAGAATACATTGCTGGAAGGAGTTTGTTTATGAATTTGTTTGAAGAAGGGTTTGAGTTCAACCCTTCTATATTGGTTGAATGGTTAATTACTGGAGGATTAAGAATCCTCGTTATTCTCGTAGCATTTTCTATTATTGGCCCTCTAGGTAAAAAAGCAATTCGTGTTGCCCTTCATAAAATGGGAAAACAGCGAAAATTATCAGAAGGGCGAACAAAAACTTTAGAAAAGTTATCTGTGAATGTATTTTCGTATGTAATGCTTTTTGTATTAATCATCATGTTGCTTAGTGCTGTGAATATTAATATAGGACCACTTCTTGCTGGTGCAGGTATTTTAGGATTAGCTATTGGTTTTGGTGCTCAAGGTTTAGTTTCAGACATTGTGACAGGCTTCTTTATCCTTCTTGAGCGTCAAGTTGAAGTAGATGATTATGTGACTGCAGGTGGTTATGGTGGAATTGTAGAAGAAGTTGGGATCAGAACAACCAAAATCAGAAGTTTTGATGGTACATTAAACTTCATACCAAATAGAAATATCGAAGGAATTAGCAACCATTCTCGAGGAAATATGCGAGCACTTGTTGATATCGGTATTGCTTATGACGAGAACATTGATCAGGCCTTAGAAGTTCTTAAAAGTGTTGCTGATGATTTTTCTGCGGACCCTCGCTTTAAAGAAGGCCCCGATGTCCTAGGAGTTCAAAGTTTAGAAAGTTCAGATGTTGTGATTAGAATTTTAGGTAAAACAGAAAATATGGAACAGTGGGGAGTCGAACGTGATCTAAGAAAAGCTATGAAAGAAGCTCTAGATGAAGCAGAGATTGAAATTCCTTTTCCCCACCAAGTATATATTGAGAAGAAAGAAAGTTAACAAACAGCCCGGATTTCATATTCCGGGCTGTTTTTATAGCCATGCTTCAACTTTGCGAATGGTACCTCTGTCCATATCGACCACCTTAAAGTTGATTTCATAATTTTCAATCACTGTTCCCTCTTTTGCATCGACATCATTCATATAGATCCATCCAGATATCGTATCTACATCATGATTAGACAACTTAAGATCAAAGTAGTCATTTAAGTCTTGAATCGAAGTCTTTCCTTCTATTAAAAAGTGGCCATTTTTCAAACGTTTAATTTCACGCTCTTCTTCGTGATCATACTCATCACGAATTTCTCCTACAATTTCCTCTAGTATGTCTTCAATCGTTACTAAACCAGAAGTTCCCCCATATTCATCAATTAAGATTGCTAAATGAGTTCGCTCTTTTTGCATTCGTACTAAAAGGTCCTGGATGGGTATATTTTCGAAAACCTTAACAACCGTTCGTATATAAGGTTTTAATACCCCAATTTTCTCTACATCATCATAGAAAAATTCTTTCATATGGATGACACCTAGCACATGATCTTTATCGTTATCAATCACAGGATACCTTGTGTAACGATTCTGTTTCATTGTACGCAAATTATTTTTCATAGAATCATTCGTATCAAGCGCTACCATTTCCGTTCTTGGAACCATGATTTCTTTTGCCAATCGATTATCAAATTCAAATATCCGATCGACATACGTATATTCATTGCGATTGATTTCCCCCTCTTTATAACTTTGATTCATGATATACCTTAATTCTTCTTCTGAATGAACTTCTCCAGCCTCTTTAGCTGTGGCTAAACCGAACATTCGGACAAGGGCATTGGCAGAACCATTAAGGACAAAGATGAAAGGATACATGACCTTATGAAAAAATATCAAGGGACGTGCGACTAGCAATGTTATTCCTACTGCTTTCTGTATGGCTACTGTTTTAGGTGCCAACTCACCTAAAACCACATGTAAAAATGTAATTATGGAAAAAGCTATAGCAAACGAAAGAGTGTGACTTATTGCACTAGGAAGCCCTAAATTTCCTATAACTGGCTGTAAAAGTCGATCAATCGTTGGCTCTCCTAACCATCCAAGTCCTAAGGCAGTTATCGTAATGCCTAATTGACATGCGGATAAATAGTCATCAAGGTTGTCAATTAACGATATAGCAACCTTTGCTTTTTTATCTCCACGATCTGCTTGTGCTTCAAGTTTACTGCGCCGAACTTTTACAATCGCAAATTCACTAGCAACAAAAAAAGCAGTCAATATAATTAAAGCTACAACAGCTAACAATTTAATAGTCGTTTCCATTGATTCACTCCCTGTGTCAGAGAAGTTCCCAAACGTATAGTAAAATCCTATAGTTTGTAACTATAGGATTTTGTCATTTATCGATTTGAAGTTATTATAAACTGATTCATCATAACTATACAGGAAGTAATGCGCTCTACAAATCTTTTAGCCCTTGAATGACGAGCTTTGAACCAACATCCAACGCTTCTTCATCGGGTGATAACTGGGACTGATGCAATCCTGCTTTCGAGTTTACCCCAAGCCAGAACATAAACCCGGGAATTTCTTTTAACATATAACCAAAGTCTTCTCCTGTCATCGCAGGGTTCGCTTCTCGATAATCAATATTCAACTTCTCAGTAATTTGTGAAAAATGCCGGACTAAATTCTCATCATTTTCAACTTGATAATAGTTTGATCCGTAATCAATAGAAACCTTGCAATCATTAGAAATTTCCATTCCACGTACAACTTTTTCGATTTCTTTTTTTACTTCAATCATTGCTTGGGGAGACATGGTTCGGATAGTCCCTTCCAACCTTGCTTGTTCAGCAATGATATTTTGTACAGTACCTCCCGTAATTTTCCCTATAGTAATAACAGCACTATCCAGTGGATCAACTCTTCTTGCTACGATTTGTTGAAACTGGGTCACTAAAGAACTAGCCGCCACTACCATATCCTTTGTATGATGAGGATAGGCAGCATGACCTCCTTTGCCAACAAGGTCAATAAATAACTCACTAGTGTTAGCAAATAACAATCCTGGTCTTGAGGATACGGTGCCAACAGGGAGATCTGGTGCCACGTGTAACGCAAATACAACATCTGGCTTCCAGTTCTTCATAACGTCCGATGCTAGCATCGGTTCAGCTCCGCCTGGACCTTCTTCCGCCGGTTGGAAAAGAAAAACTACATGATTGTCTGCTGGTTGGTGAGCTAAAGCCTCTAATGCTGCCAAAGCAATTGTCATATGAAAGTCATGGCCACATGCATGCATCTGCCCTTCATGTGTAGAAGAAAATGGCAGTCCCGTTGTTTCGGTCAAAGGAAGCCCATCCATATCAGCACGATAACCGACTGTTTTTTTCGGGTTCTGACCGGCTACGTGTACAAAAACCCCCGTTTTCCATGTTTCAAATGTTACATATTCCTGTGGTAATTGTTGAATAAAGTCAAGCAAATATTTTTGAGTCTTCACTTCCTTAAAACCTAATTCCGGGATTTGGTGGAGATCTCTTCTAATTTTAGTTAGTTGTTCAGTGTTCATACTTTTCCTCCATTGTAAATAAAGACCTTGCACAATAAGCAAGGTCTTCTAAAATTAATTATCAAGTTTTCTTAATTCTTGTCTAATTTCTGTTTTTGATTTAGTTTGGTCATCAATCTCTTTAATCACTCGTGCTGGAGTGCCAGCAACTAGTGTATTCGCTGGTACATCTTCTGTAACGATTGCTCCAGCTGCAACAACGGCCCCTTCACCTACAGTTACTCCTTCAAGGATAACTGCATTAGCACCAATGACTACGCCATCTTCCACAACGACTGGCTGAGCGGAAGGCGGTTCAATAACACCAGCTAGTACAGCACCTGCACCAATGTGGCAGTTTTTACCTACTGTTGCACGTCCGCCCATTACAACGTTCATGTCAATCATGGTACCTTCACCAACAACGGATCCGATATTAATGCTTGCACCTAGCATAATTACCGCACCATCACCAATTTCAACTTGATCACGGATAATGGCACCAGGTTCAATTCGTGCATTTACTTTCTTAAGGTCAAGCATTGGGATAGCAGAGTTTCTACGGTCATTTTCAAGTACATAATCTTCAATTTGTGTGCTGTACTTTTCAAGTAGGGGCTCAACAACCTTCCACTCACCAAAGATTACGCCAGTATTTCCAGTAATAAAGTCTTGAACTTGTTCACCAAAATCAATGGATGAAAGGTCCTCCCCCTTTATATAGACTTTTACAGGTGTAGACTTTTCACTATTTGAAATAAACGAGATAATCTCATTTGCATCCATTTGTTTCATATGTATCCTCCTTTGTATTGTTACTATTTCATTCTTTACTTTATCAAAGCATGTAATTTGTGACAAGAATTTTAAATTTAAGTTTTCTTAGGAAGTCTAATGATCAGCAATAAACTGACGATCGCCAACAATAATAAACTTATGTAAACAAAATTCAAACCACTTGTCAGACCATCCCTTAACACTTGTAATGTCTGTGGATTTAGTTCGGAGCGAGTGGTCTCTTTTAATAATAGGTTCATAGAATCAATGGTGAATTCTTCATCCATTCCCTGTTCTTCTAATGTAGATTGAATCGTAGTGTTTAAGATTCCACCCAAAATCGCAGCACCAAGAGCACTGCCCAACGTTCGCATAAACATATTCGTTGCTGTAGCAATTCCCCTCGACTTCCAATCTACAGAATTCTGAATGGAAACAATAAACGAAGTCGTCGTCAGTCCCATGCCAATACCGATAAGAAGCGATCCCATCGCAGCAAACAACGGTCCCTTTTCAGGTGATAATAATGAAAAAACGATGGCTCCAATAATAAGCGCACATCCACCTAGAATTGATGTGAATCGAGAACCTGTTTTTAAAAGTAAGCGGCCAGCCACAGTTGCAGCAATCGGCCAGCCAATCGACATCGTAGTTAATGTAAAACCAGCAACGGTAGCTGATTGCTCCATCACACCTTGTACAAATGCTGGTAAGTAACTAGAAACACCTATCAATATCATACCTGTCGTTAACGACGTCAAATTAGCATATTTAATTGATCGATTCTTCCAAATATGAAAAGGCATCATAGGAGCGTCTGCCTGTTTTTCAACAGAAATAAAAAGAAAGAAACTAATACTTGCAATTAAAGAAAGAACTAGCATTTCAACAGACAACCAAGGAAATCCTACGCCTCCCTCTACTAAAATTACCATAAGTAGACTCACAGATATCATGATAAACAAGGAACCTTTTACATCAAGTTTTTCTTTTTCCTTCGTTACATCTTCCCTAAAGAAAATAAGGATTCCACTTAATGCTAGTAACCCTAAAGGAATATTCATCCAAAATACAAAAGGCCAGCTTAGCACATCTACAAAAAATCCACCTAACAAAGGTCCAGAAACTGCAGAAATACCCCAGACACTAGATAAATACCCTTGTATTTTAGCTCGTTCTTCTTTTGAATAAATGTCACCAACTATAGTAGTGGCAATAGGCATTAATGCGCCAGCACCAAATCCTTGCACAAACCTGGCAATGATCAATATCATCATACTGTCAGCCAAGGCTGCGATTACAGAGCCTATTAGAAACAAACTAATTCCTAACACAAATATAGGTTTACGCCCATAAATATCTGATAATTTTCCAAACAATAGGACAGTAGAAGCATTCGTTAATAAATACGCGGAAAAAACCCAGCTGTATAAACTAAACCCACCTAAATCGGCTACAATAGTTGGCATCGCTGTAGACACAATGGTCGCTTCAATCGCTGCTAAAAACATAGCTAACATTATTGAAGCTAATACAAGTCCACGATTCACTCCCACACCTCCAATCAAAAGGAAAGCAATCTTAACTATTTTCACAAAATAAATGGCGCCCATATAGGCGCCGCTCATTCGTCTATCATTTACTTATTCGTCTCTATTATGCTCTCTTCAATGTCTCATGATAATGTTTGCTAAATTGTTTTAGAATCGTCCGTCTTGTGATGATTCCATCAAATTCTTCATCATCATTTGTCACACAAATAAATGGGTGATCAATTAGCTTGTGCAAAGCGTCAATCATCGTATGATCTTTTTTCAAACAAGGTACATTTTGGTTCATAGCTTGATCAACAGTCAGATCGTTTAGCTTATCTAACTCAAATTGCTCAATACCTAGGGTCTCTTCTAAGATCATCGTTTTGCTGATTACACCTTGGAACTTGTACGTTGAATCTAGTACGGGTACAGCAGAGTACCCTGTTTTAAGCAAAACGAGCAACGCATGATCTAACGGATTTCCGACTTGCACATGTGCCACTTTCTCTGACGGAATCATGAGCTCTTCTACCATTGGGAAATTCACTTCATTACTTTGTACACTTATCATAGTACATCCACACTCCTTTGATCTTCCTAACTGAAGGAGCAAAAGAAACGCTCTACACGTACAATATTATCCTAACATAAATTACTTCAACAAACGAATGAGATTTATACTTTTTCAAGAGAGATTTTAGTCCTATTTATGATTCTTCTCCCCTGATGTTTTGCACTTTCAAACACATCATAAGGTCTTTTCTTTATAAAAAGATAAATCAGGTTTATAATAAAACAAATGCCAAGTTTGGGGCTGATGTTTTCAATGATGACACACACATTTTCAAAACGAGAAGAGATTGCTAATGCGATTACACACGGAATAGGTGCGATCCTCAGTGTTGCTATGTTAGTTCTCCTCATCGTTTACGCAAGTTTACAAGGAAGTGCTTGGCATATAGTTGCTGCAAGTATTTATGGAGTTACAATGCTTTTGCTTTACGTATCCTCTACACTCGTTCACAGTTTTCCTCCTGGGAAGGCAAAGGACTTGTTTGAGATTTTTGATCACTCAGCTATTTACTTGTTCATTGCAGGTACTTACACCCCTATGCTTTTAATTCCACTCAGAGGTACTTTAGGCTGGACATTATTTGGCATTGTGTGGGGTATAGCCATTCTCGGTATTTTATTTAAGGTTTTCTTTGTGAAGCGTTTTGTTCTTTTATCAACCATCTTTTATTTACTCATGGGTTGGCTCATTATATTAGCATGGGGTCCTTTAACAGCTGAGATTCCTGCAGCAGGTATTACTTATCTCATAGTCGGAGGAGTCATGTACTCGATCGGATCGATTTTTTACGTATGGAGAAGTTTTACCTACCATCATATGGTTTGGCATCTATTTGTCCTCGGAGGCTCTATTTTTCACTTCTTCACAATTTTCTTTTACATCATATAGTAAAGAAGTCGCTTTTTTTGATAAGTAACAACACAGCAATGAATTAGTAGATCAAATCACATATGATTTGGTCTCTTATTTTCCCCTTATATATCAATGGTTATGGGATAATAACACTTGAGTTATCATACAAAAATCACCACCCAAATATCAGAATGACAATAGCTGATGTCAACGTGCTAATTACTATGTTACTAGGTATGAGACTCGATTCCGAGATCATGAGGGTTCGTTACCGTATAAGGGATAGGGGTGGCTTTGAAACAACTCGCTTTCCTGCGGGGGAACGGGCTAAGCCTCCTCGGTCGTTGACACTCCCTGTGGGGTCTCGCCTAGCTCCTTCTCGAGGCCACTGAAAAAGTCCGGTAAATTTTAAGAAAAGCAAATCCCTAAAAATTCCATCCCCACTTTCGGTTTATAAATTAGGGATAAATTGGACTTAATACTCCACTATTACTAGAAAAACAACGTGATTTTGGGATAGTGTTTTTCCAAAAAGTTCATTATTAATAGAAAAGGACTTTTTCAGTGGCCTCCTCCTTCTCCCGCGGGAGTCTCGTCGTTTCAAAGCCACCCCATTCGTCATGGAAATGAACGAACCACGGCAAAGGAGAATGCGTCTTACCAATGCTATAGAATTGAAATGTTCATGCAGAGCTTGTTTAGAGATCGAGGTCTTGAATTGATAGGATATAGCGCTATATAAATGATGTAAGCTTTTCCTCCCCGGAGTCTTTTAACAGTGTACAGAGACTTCAGAACGTTTCAGGCTTGAATATTACTGGAATGCTTCAAAAAGCCGGTTTCTTTAGCTGTTTGCCTTACAAAATTCCGGCCAAATGTGTTGCTTTTGATTCATAAAATCATCCTTCTCTAGAAATTTCTTCAGTGAAGGATAACGTTTATAAAAAGGATTGCGAAAATGTTGAGCTTATCTTGACGGGTATGCGTCATTTCCCCGCCCCCCTTCATGAAAAAGAAGTACGGAACATCAACGAATCTTAGAAGTCTGCACGTAGCCATGATATAACAGCATGTTTATCCTCTGTTTTCATTATGGAGGAAAGCCTCCTATTAGGGTCCGTTCATGAAAAATAAAGCAGGGAGGGCAGGGAAAACAGGGAGACTCCTGCGGGAAAAGCGGACTAGACGAGACCCCGTAGAGGAAGCTCGGAGGCTTGGCGTCTGCCCGCGGAAAGCGAGCTGTTTTCCCTCCCCTCCCAAACTCCATACGGCAAACGGACCTTCTTGTTATTAAACAATCGGGGGGGGTTAGTTTAATAACAAGAACGCTTGGGCATTAAAAATCCAAGCGTTTTTGTTTGTTATTTGTACTGTTATTTATCGTACTAAACGTAGTGAGTTTTAGTATGTTACTTCACCTGTTATTTTAGAAGTTCTCCACAGTAACGGAACTACTTATTTTTTGAGCGACTTCTTTTATTTTTAGGTTACCTTTCTCTTTTTCCGATATTTAACAATACTTGATTATTTAAAAAGGAAATTGATTCAACCACTGTCCTCCATCTAACGTGACAACTTCACCGTTCATATAAGCCGCTTCTTCAGATAAGATAAATCGGGCCAAACCAGCAATTTCTTCTGGTGTACCCAGTCGTCCAAGAGGTACTGACTGGAGAGTGCGTTTAGCAGCTTGTTCAGATTCAAACAATTTGTCAGCCCCGCCTGTTCGTTCTATAGGTCCAGGGGCAATAGCGTTCACTCGAATTCCATACTTTGCTCCCCATTCTACAGCTAACGTTCTTGTCATAGCGAGCACCCCAGCTTTTGCTGATGCAGAGTGAATCACCCCAGCTCCAGCATTCCAAGCATAGGTAGCCACCATATTTAGAATCGAACCTTTTATATTGTTTTCTATCCAGTACTTTCCTACGGTTTGGCTACAGTAAAATGTCCCGTTCAGCACTATATTTATAACTGAATTCCACCCATTGGCTGAAAGTTTTTCTGCAGGAGATATAAAGTTTCCTGCTGCATTATTTACTAAATGATCAATTCTGCCAAAGGCTTCAACCGTTTCATCTACCATCCTTTCTACATCTTCTATTTTTCGAACATCCATTTCAATTAAAAGCATTCGTTCTTCGTTACCCTTCGCAATTTGATCTTTTGCTTTTTGAAGACGTTCTAAATTTCTACCTGTAATTGCTATCTTAGCTCCTTCATCAAAAAAACGTTGAGCCATATAAAGGCCCATACCACTGGACCCACCTGTTACAATTATCACTTGATCTTTCATTCAAACATCCCTCCGTCTCTAATACATTCCATATAAAAAAATGAATTCCTGTTCATTTCATAAAAAAAGATAAATTTAATTTTATCTATCATGTACAGTAGAAGTGATATAATATCGAAAGTATAGAATTGGAGGTGTCTATTGTGTTTCTTACACGTCGCAGCTTTATTAAAAAAATGCTGTACAGCGGTTTAGGTCTACTCGGTTTGAGTGGTGGAGGATATTACTATGCTCACTATATCGAGCCTGAAATGCTCTCAAAAAAAATTCATACATTAACTCACTCAAATATTCCAAGGTCTTTTAATAATATTAAAGTTATTCAATTTTCTGATATTCACTTAGGTTTTCACTATACAGTTGATCAATTCCAAACACTTGTACAAAATATACAAGCTGAAAAACCTGACCTCATACTTTTTACTGGAGATCTAGTTGACAAACCACATCGCTATTCTTTCAATTCAGATATTCCAAATATACTTAACCAGTTGAATGCCCCTTTAGGTAAATATTGGATATACGGTAACCATGATCATGGAGGATATGGCACTGAAAAACTCGAAGCCGTTATGTCAAATGGTGGTTTCACCCTTTTAAAAAACGAGTCCACTCAGATTTCATATAACGGAGAGTCGTTTACACTTGCAGGATTAGACGATGTCATGCTCGGTAAACCAGATCTTGAAGGTACGCTCGGCATTATCAGTGAACAGTCATTTACAATACTGCTTGTCCATGAGCCTGATATTGCGGATACCGTTAAAAATTATCCTATCGACGTTCAACTCTCTGGGCATAGTCATGGCGGACAAATACGCATTCCTTTATTAGGTGCGATGGTTACTCCTCCATATGCAGAAAAATATGTGGATGGGAAACATACAATTAGTGATCAGTTAACTCTCTATGTAAGTCGTGGTATTGGGACAACTCGTATGCCTTATCGCTTTCTGTGTAAACCGGAGTATTCAATATTCACTTTACAGTCGAACCAATAACATTTTTGTGACATTTTAAGTAAAGGAATTTTTTAATATTAAAGCGTGATAAACTAGAGTTATTGACCAAATTGGAGGAAGATTATGAAATACTTTGCTTTACCCTTGCTTATTTGCTTACTAACTTTCTTAACCGCCTGCGGTTCTCCTATAGAGGAAAATATGTCTCGTGACATTGAAGAATTTCAGGGCACCACTCAAGATGGGGATACGATACAGTTGCCAGATGATCAAATTGGAGAATACTGGGTGGCGAATTTCATTTTCACCCGTTGTGATACGGTATGTCCACCTATGACAAGTAATATGTCTAGATTACAACAACAATTAAAAGATGCTGATTTAGAAATTTCCTTAGTTTCTTTTTCAGTTGACCCTGAATATGATACAAAGGAAAGACTCAAGGATTTTGCAAACAATTATAATGCTGACTTCGAAAGTTGGGACTTTGTAACAAACTACTCCTTCCAGGCAGTTAAAGAATTGTCTATCAAGTCCTTTCAATCTCCGTTGAGCATGATGGAGGATACAGATCAAGTTGCTCATGGTACTAGTTTCTTTTTAGTGAATCCTAAGGGAGAAGTCATTAAAAGGTATGATGGTACAAAAGCAAGTGAAATGGAAAACATTGCGAATGATCTAAAAGAAGCCCAATAATTTCATGTGTATGTTTTGCAAACATTGACGTTATTCGTTAAGATGGAAGATAATTGAAGAAAGGAGGACATTTATGGAATATTCGAAAGTCTCAAGCCGAGAGTTAGCCGAGTCTTTATTTATTGTTAACCGTCATGCCAAAACAGCTCCTCAGCCTAAACACTTATACGAGATTAAGAAAAGAGCCATTACACAATTGCTTAATGAAAAAAGAGCAAAAAAAATAGGCTTGCATTTCTCTGAACATCCTAAATATAGTAAACAACACTCAACGCTTCTAATCGAAGTAGGAGGATACTATTTTCACATTCCGGCTGAGAAAAAAGATTTTGATCAATTGCAACACCTTGGCAACCTTGATCAATCTTACAGAAATCCAAAACCAAAATTATCATTATCAAGAGCCAAACGTAACCTATATAATTACTTAGGTTGGAATCAGATGAAGGTCAACTCTGTTACTACTTCTTACCAAACTCCTCCATCCTTGTTAGGCCAACAAAACATCACCCCTTGGAATCAAAGACAAAAACGCAAATAGAGTAGCCAACTAACATTAAAATAATTCCGATTTGAGATCAAAGCTATCAAAATTCCCCTGTAAAATGAGCATCGAATAGATATATTCTGGTGCTCATTTTTCAAAAGGAAGGTTTTATCTGGATTTTTCTATTTCCTAAATCAATTAAATCTCTCCAACGAAATGTTTTCGAAAAGGCCTAGTACGTTATTTAATATTTTTCACTCGAAAACCGAACCCCGTTATAGCGAATTACTTAGTTAGAATACAATTTTTTCTTTATTTAATAAAATGATCAATGGTTTGAATTAAATCAACAATCTCCGGTTTAGAAATTTGAGCATCAGCACCAACTATTTCACCCTTATGCTTTAAATCACTCGTAATAAGAGAAGAGAAAATTAACACAGGTAACTTTTGAAGTTCTGTATTATCTTTAATAAGTTTCGTTAAATGATGTCCATCCATTCTTGGCATTTCGATATCCGTAATGACGAGCTGATATTCTTCGAGTATATCCTTTCCCTCATCTGAAAAAGTAATAAGATGTTCGAACGCTTCTTTTCCATCTTCAAAGAAAACCGTTTGGCCATAACCTGCTTCCTCTAGCGTTTCTTGCAAAAGAGACCTCAATAATCCGGAGTCTTCTGCAATAAGAATTTTTTTATTGGAACGCTCTCGTTCCCCGAGTGTTTGTATTTGTTTAGCATGAACACTCGATTCTGGATTGATATCTGCTACTACCTTTTCAAAGTCTAATAGCAAAAGCATATCATCATCTTTTTTAATAACGCCTGTTATTTGAGTTTCTAATCCCTGATACATTTTTCCAGGTTTCTCAATCGACTCCCAGGATATCCGATGAATTTGTGTAACTGTGTGTACATGGAAAACAATTTTTGTCTGATTAAATTCAGCAAGGATAAACTTATCTTGTTTAGGATGATCAGAGGGATCGAATCCTAAAGCGTGAGCTACATCGACAACAGGTACAACGTCTCCTCTAATTTCAATAATACCTTCTACCGATGAATGAGAATGAGGAACTTTCGTAACGGGTGACGGATTTAGTATCTCCTTTACCTTAATGACATTAATTCCAAAACGATTGTTACCGATACTAAACTCTACAATTTCTAACTCATTTGTACCACTTTCTAATAGAATCCCTTGATCGCTTTGCATATGTATAACTTCCTCTCTCTATAACTTTCTTTTCCCGATAAACGGGTAGTAAGACCCCCACGAATGGGTATTTTACTATGTATAGAACATAACATATTTTTCTATTCTATAGTACTAAAGAGAGAGGGAATTTGTCACAAAAAAAACAAATATTTATTATTCATTAAAGCGCGTCAAAACACAGTTAAACTATCCTAATCAATAATCATTACGAATAATCACATATACAATTAAACCTACAATGGGAAAGAAAAGCGTCCCTAATAACACGACTAAGGAGAAACTTTGTCCTTTCCCCTTTTTTTGAGAATCACGATAAGCCCATACACTTGTAAATATATTAATCAATAAAAGTGCTAAACCAAACATTAAAAAAATAATAACCATCATTCCAAACTCCATATTAAGCACCCCCACAACTTTTTACGTGTGAACGGTTACGAATGTTTCAAATTAAGCTACTTTGTTTTTATTTTTCTTCATTATTTTAGCGGCAACTTTTCTTATGCTTTTCACAAGTACTACACAAGCACCATATGTACTCATTGCTAATAAACTAATCGACCAGAAATAATGGGGTAACATTGATCCCTCTGTCCCCATAGCATAGCGATCAATAAGTTGTAAAAATAAAAATCCTATTAACAAACTATTTATATAACTAAGCAAGATTAGCCAATTTTTTGCAAGCACCCATTCCAGAACGGGTTTTATAACCCACATACAACCTGTAACCAATAAAAACACTAGTCCGAATAGAACATGCCAAGGTTTGACGCCAAAAATTTGTAACAAATCTGCATCAAGCCACTGAAAGATAGATTCAATAATGGAAAAGTTGAACATAAATAGCACGTCCCTTCATTCACTTTCCATCATTTTGGACACTCGCTTGCTATTTTATACAGGAGTATATAAACCTTTTTGTTTCACCACTTTAAACCTTCTCGTTTACTTAATGGTTGTAAATTATGTGTATTGATAAATCCAATTACAGTATATTATTTCGCTTAGGTGTTTTAACTACGCAAAAGGAGAAACCTCTATTGGTGCTCACTGTTTTCATTCAGATTAATTAACAGTAGTTATAATTTCTTTGTATAGATTTTCGCTTCTTGTCACTTACTTTCCTCTTCCCTGAATAAAGTTCACAAGCTCATCGTATCTACTTCTAATATCATCATATCCCTGAATATATAACTGGTGTAACTTCTCTGTATTTCTCTCAATTCGACTTACTTTAAGCCGTTCAAGCGGACGAATAACAAAAGCTTCATGATTACTTTCTAACTTTTGAATTGTTTGTAACGTCTTATTGTAGATCTGATGACGCTTTTTCAAAGCATCCGCGAACTTCGGAAATTTTTTATATTTTCTTTGGAAATACCAATCGCCCCTCATCTTAGATTTAATATATCCTTCGTTTCGAGTAAGCACAATTACGTGCTTTTTATTACCTGACTGAATCGATTGTTTTATAGGTATAGGGTCGGATATGCTACCATCCATTAACTCGTTTCCAAGATAGGTAATACTAGGGGCAATTAAAGGCAAGGAACTAGCTGCGCGCATTACTTGCAATAAGCTTGAACGATCTGGAAATTCCTGATGATATAAAGGTTTCCCTGATACCATGTCTGTCGTACCAACAACGAAGGTCGTGGACCGATTCATAAATGCTTCATAATCAAAGGGAACAAGTGAGTTGGGTAAAGTATCAAATATGAAGTCCATTCCAAATAACTGTTTTCCTGTTAACATTCTTTTGTAAGATATGTACTCTGGATGATCACCATACTCAACCATTGCTTTATAGTTTCTTTCTCTTTGCCTAGCAACATACGAACCACCATTACACGCACCAGCAGATGTCCCCACAACATAAGGAAAATGAAGGTTTTTATCTAGGAAAAAATCTAGAACTCCCGCAGTATATGCCCCACGCATACCTCCGCCTTCTAAGACTAAACCTGTTTGTTCCAATACATAACCACCTTTCTCTTTAAATATAGTAACACGAAAAAGCAACCGCATTATGCGGTTGCTTTTTTCGTATGATATGATCAGTTTATCGATTTATTTTCATCTGTACTTTTTAATCTTTTTTCGTCAAGAAGGTCGTCAATTTCATCTAAAGCTTGCTGATCCTTTAGTAACTTTTGTTTATTTTGATCAACGAGCTCTTCAAATGAGATCCTGTTTGTTCTCATAATCAAAACTCCTTTCTTACGTCTTTCAATTTTATTGTAACAGAAAATATTAACTAATAAATCTAAATTATTTGAACATTTTGTTAACAATGTATGGAGGTTTAATAATGAAAAATAATATTAATAAGAATTTATCTAGCATTCAAATTTCAGGTATACGACAATTTTTCAATATGATTGGTCAATATGACAACGTTGTTTCCCTTACCATCGGACAACCAGATTTCCCGACACCTGAACACGTCAAGCAAGCAACGATTCATGCTATTAACGAAAACAAAACCACCTATACTCACAATGCAGGGATTATTGAATTAAGAGAGGCCATCAGTAACTATGTTCATGATAGTTATCAGCTAACTTATGATCCATCAAATGAAATGATTGTGACTGTAGGTGCTTCACAAGCCATTGATATCACACTTCGTACCATTATTGAACCTGGAGATGAAGTCATTATACCTGGGCCTGTTTATCCAGGTTATGAACCTTTAATAAAACTTGCAGGAGCGAAAGTTAGGTATGTAGATACAACAGCTAATGATTTCAAACTTACAGCTGATTTAATCGCACAAGCAGTTACAGATCAAACAAAGTGTGTAATCCTTCCATACCCTTCTAATCCTACAGGAGTATCACTAACTGAAGAAGAACTGCAGGATATAGCCAATGTGATTAAAGATAATCAAATCTTTTTAATTGCTGATGAGATTTACAGTGAACTGGTTTATGATCAACCTCATACATCCATTGCAACTTTTTCTTCCGTAAGAGATCATGTCATTGTTATTAATGGCGTATCTAAATCTCACTCAATGACTGGTTTTAGAATTGGATACTTACTAGCTCCGGAATGGTTAGCCAAACATATTTTAAAAGTTCACCAATACAATGTTTCTTGTGCTTCATCAATCAGTCAATACGCAGCCTTAGAAGCCATAGAGAATGGACGTCAGGATCCAAGCGAGATGAAAAAAGAGTACGAAAAAAGAAGAGAATATGTCATGTGGCGACTGGATAAAATGGGATTAGAGTATGTCGTTCCAAATGGAGCCTTTTACATTTTTCCTAAGATTCATAAACAAGGACAGTCTACTTTTGACACAGCTATTGAATTAGTCGAGAAAGCAGGGATTGCCCTTGTTCCAGGAGATGCCTTTTCAACCTATGGTGAAGGATATATGAGGCTATCTTATGCTTATAGTAAAGAAACATTAGAAGAAGGCCTAGATCGTTTAGAAAATTTCTTATCAAACTAAACTGGGCAGTAAGTAAAGCAAACAATCTTTCAACTATTAGATTTGTATTAATTATGTAAAATTTTAATTACAATTAATCATTCTATTCATCGATTCCCATATGGGTGTGGTAAAATATAATGGAACCTAGAGAGATACGGCTTTGTATGAGAGGAAGATTAAGATTGTCCGAACAAGCTAAAAATGAATGGTTGGAATGGATTAAAGCCATCGCCATTGCGGTTGCACTAGCATTTATATTACGCACCTTTTTCTTTGCCACTTCTATCGTTGAAGGAGCGAGTATGAACCCAACGCTTGAGAGTGGAGAGAGAGTCATGTTTAATAAGATTATTTACTATTTGGATGAACCCCATTATGGCGATATTGTCATTATCGAACGGCCCTCAAAAAACTATGTAAAAAGAGTGATCGGGCAACCTGGTGACACGGTTGAATTCCGAGAGAATCAACTGTTTGTCAATGATCAGGCACAAGAACAAACCTATCTAGACGACCAAACCATGTCTGGCACGCGGGATTTTGGACCTGTAGACGTACCTGAAGGAAGATACTTCGTTTTGGGTGATAATCGCTCAATCAGTAAAGATAGTCGAAACGGTCTTGGATTCGTTAATGAAGACGAAATTATCGGTCGTACAGAACTTATAATTTATCCATTTAATGAAATTAGCCTAACAAAATAAAATGAAGCACTCTGGTTAGTGAAAATAAACAGGTTCGGTTTAAGTGACAAAACATGAAATAATAATCTTTTCATCAGTTCAACTAGCATATAAGTTGGGCTGATGATTTTTTATTTAACAGGTTTACAGAGGAAATAGTCAAAATAGCACTAATCATATGTTAAACCTTAATAAGCTGTCAGTTGAAGTGGCTATGATGGAACAGAATCAATGGTTCCGTAGTTAGAAAAAGTGAAAGGGCTCTTGGGATAAGTAGTTCCGATACCGTGGAGAACATCTAAAATTACAGGTGAATAGCAAACAAAAACGCTTGGATTTTTAATCCCCAAGCGTTTTTTCTTATTAATTGTGTTCATCACTTGTTAATTTGGGCACGCATTATATTATGATTTCTGCAACTTCTTTGGTCGTTATACCTTGCTTGAGAATTGGTGTAGTGTTTCAATAAGCACATCTAGCTTACCTTCAATGCGATGAAGCAAATAAAATGTTACCGCAATAGGAAAGCCTAAATCTGTTATAAAAGGCAACCAATTTTCCATCAGAATTCACTTCCTTTTCCCCTATCCTTTTTAAGTTATAGAAAAAGCCGCTATCTTCTTACATAGCGGCTTTAACTTCCTTACAATTCTATGCTCGTAACATTTCTTTCAACAATTCTGGCTTCCTTCTTGGCAACTAAATCTCCTCCGCTAGAATAAAAACAATTTTCAGCAATGATTGCATCCATTGCTGCGTTGATTTCAGTCTCATCTGCAGGCTCAATAGGTTGATCAATAGAAATCGTGACAACTTTATCTTCTTCATTTAAAAATTTCAACTCAAGCTTTTTCATACTTATTCCCCCTGGCTAAGATTCATCTAATTTTAAAGATCTACTAAAATGGAACGGTCATTTCTTTCAATTGTTGATAGTAAATTTTGTTGAAGAGCTTCAAGTGCTGTAGCTACATTATAAAGCTGCTCTTCCGTTGCTACCATTTTCACATTGTTAAAAGATTTGCGACGATACGTTACATTTCCTTCTTCATCAGTGCCATTTTCAAAGACGAGTTTCAACTGTGTATTGACCATATCTGCTGTTACTGCCATGTCAACCACCTCCTTTCACTTCTATAATCGATAGAAATGAAGTGGAGGTGTCCTTAAAAACAAAAAAAGTGAGCGTCTTTTTAAAAGACCTCACTTTTTCTCATCTGTGTATAAGATGTCCCATTCTATATAGGTGACTTTTAGCCACGATCGAAAATACAAAACCCTATTAGTGCGAATAATACAACAAGACAGACGAGAAACATAAGAATTTCTGCCATACGCTCACCCCCTCATCAATCCCATTTTAGCAAAAAATCAGACGAATAGCTTCATTTTTTATATTTCTATGATAACTCTTTCACATTTTTTTATACAGTAAAAACACCTAATTCACAAAATAGACACAAAACCTTGAATAGTTTGTGAAGTATTGAACAATATATTCATTTTTTTTGGAAAATTCAGTATATTATAAGAGTGTAATGAAGTTTGTGAAACAATGAACAAACAAAAGGAGGAAAATAATATGATGAAAAAATGGTTTACTAAACACGTAAGTGCCGCGATTATTTTATTAGGAATTCGTATTTATCTAGGGTACACATGGTTAACGTCTGGCTTTGGAAAAGTTACTGGAGGTTTTGACACAAGTGGTTTCTTACAAGGAGCCATCGGGAAATCTCAAGGAGAAGAAGCTGTCGTTCAAGCTTGGTGGGGAAGTTTTTTAGAAGGATTGGCCTTACCCAATCACGAACTTTTTACATTTTTTGTAATGTGGGGAGAGGTTTTGATTGGATTGGCAATGATTATAGGCTTATTAACGAAAACAGGAACATTATTTGGGATGATTATGAATATGGCCTTCCTATTAAGTGGTACGATAAGTTCAAATCCGGAAATGCTTATACTCGGGAGTTTAATTCTAGTAGGAGGAG
Organism: Halobacillus seohaensis; assembly: GCF_042663045.1. NCBI lineage: Bacteria > Bacillati > Bacillota > Bacilli > Caryophanales > Bacillaceae > Halobacillus > Halobacillus seohaensis. The sequence goes on from NZ_JBHSZV010000013.1 coordinate 291,812, forward strand.
CGAATGCAGGTAGAATTGGATTGGACCGTTATACGTTAGAGTTGGTCAAAGAAAAAGCCTATCCCCTTTTGAAAAAGATTGCTTAAATTATGTAAAGGGAGCATAGCTCAACAAGCTATGCTCTTTTTTTATAACCAAGAATAAAAAACGTGTCTACTCTTCCCTCTATTTTTCGCTTCATATAAGGCACGATCAGCAAATATTTGTATTTTTTCAACTGTATCAGCATCATCAGGATAAATGCTAATTCCAAGGCTGCAGCTAAAGGTAAATGTATAATCTTGAACTTGAAAAGGCTGATTTATCCGTTCAATAATCCTTTTAGCTACTTCCTCTGCTTCTTGGTCAGTCTCAATCTTTGGAAGTAATACCGCGAATTCATCCCCACCAATACGTGAAACAACATCCCCTTGGCGAACAGCATTACGAATCCTTTGTCCAATCAAAACTAGTAATTCATCACCTGCTTTGTGTCCAAATTCATCATTAACCTGTTTAAACTGATCACCATCTAAATAAAGAAGTGCTAACCTTTCTGGAGACCCATTTTGAACATTCTGCTCCGTTTTTGTTAAATATTCCTCAAACATCCTACGATTCGTTAAACCGGTTAAGTCATCCGTGTAAGCCAATCGTTTCCACTCGTCTTCCGCACGTTTTCGTTTCGTAATTTCTCTAGTAGATAATACAATTTTAGAATAAGATCCATCCTGATTTTTAACAGGAGTCATTCTCGTTTCTACCCATAAAACGCTGCTATCTTTCTTGACCAATCTTAGTTCATAACGTAAACCTTTTGTATTCGTCAATTTGGATGTTGAGTTTTGTTCAACGATTGCATGATCTTCTTTACAAACATAATCTGTATAATTTTCTCCAACTAAGTCTTTTGGATGATAACCTAAAACATGTTTGTGTGAAGGTGATGCATATTGGATCATTCCATTAATATCGATAATTTTAATAAGATCTTGGGAATAATCCGCAATTAATCGATATCTTTCTTCGGACTCCTCGAGCTGTCTTTTTGTATCTACCTGTTTGGTTATATCCTCAAGAATCATGACGACACTCGTATAATAACCGTTCTCATCAGCAATTGCCGTTAGTCCGATCGAAGCGGTTATCCACTCACTGTTTTTACGTTTGAGTTGACATTCGAACCTTTTAAGGCGAGCACCTTGCTTAAGCTGCTCCAACAAAGGAAAAAAATCTTCTCTTACATGTGGTTGAATATCAAACCAGGACATATCATATAGTTCGGATTTCTGATAACCAAATATGCGATAAAAAGACTCGTTAATTCTTAAAAATTGAAAATCAACATTAAAAAGAGCAAAAGCTTCTTCTGTATTTTCTGTATAAGACGAGAAAATTCTGTTTAATTGACGTACTTCTGGTGATTTAAGTGTATACATTGATAAATTTTTAGTTATTGCAAAAATGTGGGTGATTTCGGATTTATTATCTATAAGTGGAAGAAGAGTTGTTTCTGCGAGATATTGTACATTCGGGAAAACAACTGTGTCTTTGTAGGAGATCTTATGGTGGAACTGCAATACTTTACGATATTGTTCTGATAAAAAACTTGCTTCACTTTCTGGTAAACAGTCTATTAAGCTATAGCCTAAATCAGTCGGATTTAATCTTGCTAACTCATATCCAGCTTCATTCATATATTCATAGATAAATTCATCTTCTGAAACTTTCATTAAAAAAGCACAGTCACTCATGGAATCGCCAATGAGTTTTAGGAGCGGGATATGTATTTGATCTAATTGGTTATAAACTAAGGGCATAGTATTCCTTCTTTCTTTTCAACCATTTAATAGTTTTAATAGAAACAAACTGATGGTTTACATTATACAATATTTTCTGCCGTCAGCTACGATAAATTTAGACATTTATATACCTTTTTTTGCTAAGCTATTAAAACTTACTGTAGATTAGCTCTGAATTTATTCGTCCCTCCACTCCGATGTGACCAGGCCGTTTCCACTAGGAGTCTCCCTCTATTCTCATCCACCGTCCTAAGGTCTCGGTAACATCAACTGACAATATTGTAGTGTAATCGATGGTTCTAGCAACATTACGTCACATGAACGATTACGGATCCGTTCTCTCAATGTGGTTAGAGGGCGAAGGGGAACGGTGAGACTCCCTCCGGAAAAACTCACAGGTCACCTCGGATACTTGATGATATTTTTTGTATTATAGTTTATATAAAAGGTCAAGTGGTGACTTTTATGCGTGAACGGTATAGCCTGTGATGTCTTAAAATTAATATCAGTTAAAAAAGCAAACTTACTGCATTTCGGCAATAATTTGCTTTTTTTGTTGTTCTGAAACATAATTCTTTTTCCTAAAAACTTCATAGTGATTGCTTCGAACAGATTTTAAAATCGCTCGATACATATATGCGGCTCCTTGAACAGGAAATCTTGAATAGGCTGGATACTGAGGAAATGTAACCATTGCGCTTACATAATAATCTTCTGCAACTGTTGCTAAGTCCTCCCACACTTCCACAAAAGATGTATTAATGGTTCCATTAATCAGCTCTAAATAAGAATAATTATAGTGATCCATTGTTTTCTTAGGAAGGTACACACGTTCACGCTCGATATCTTCTCCAATATCTCGAAGTATATTCGTAATTTGCATAGCATAGCCAAGTTTAATCGCACCTTCGCGAAGCTCTTTTTCTTTACTTGGCGCTAAAACAGGAAGCAACATGAGCCCGACCGTGCTTGCTACATGATAACAATAATCCAAGAGATCATTTTTGTCTTCAATTGAAGTAGGTCGAAGGTCCATCCATTGCCCTTCAATCAACTCATAATAAGGTGTAAATTCTACGGGGAAATTATTAAATACATCAGCTAAAGCAATCCATGCCGGATGATTACTGTCAAGATCTCCGCTGACGAATAAATCAAACTCATGAGCAAAGTCAGATAATTGTTCCTCAGGATACTCTCCCTCGTCTACAATGTCATCAACCCGTCTACAAAAAGTATAAATAGCCCATACAGCTTGTTTTTGTTGTTTTGGAAGCATTGAAAAAGACTTGAAAAATGTTTTAGAGTGACTACTTATTACGCTTTTACAATAGTCGTAAGCTTCCTCTAAATTCGTCATTGTTAACCACCTCGTTTGTAATTATGCCTTGTATTACTTTTCTCTTGCAAACGATCAGTCAAAAGCTGTTACAAAATTGACACACTTTTCCATCCCTTGGATACACACATACGTCTGAAGCATACTAACTAAAATGCTTACAGAGTACTTCGAAAATCGAGCAGAATACTATGAAGAAGGAGTGTTTATATTGAATAATCAACGAGTATCTACAGCAAGTCAGATGCAAGAGGCCCTTTTAGTAACCGACATCGAAATGCAACACATCAATCATTGGTATAGTGATTTAGAAGATGAAAATGCAACAATTCACCTTGATCTTCAACACGGTTTAAACGATCCTTGTAAGATTGTTATGCTTTCAGATGGATTCTGTATAGAGTAACTTTTATAAAAATAGGCATCTCCCCATACCTCCGCTCTTTACCTAGCATAAGCTAAGGTGTAAGCCAAACAGGAGGTGGGATTATGCACGAAAACAATCCTTATAGTTATGGTCGCAGGTGCCCAAGACCCGGAAGCAACTTCGCTTTAATCGTGGTGCTGTTTATTCTACTCATTATCGTAGGAGCAGCATTTTATTGCTAAAAATGAAAGTGGTGGAGGTTGCAAAAAATTAAACATACTAACCAGTAACCTCCCCTCTTCCCTTGTCCAGAAATCAAGATACAACCCTTACGTTTTCTAATAGGACATGAAAAAAAGTAGCTGTCTTCCACATAAAGTGGGAAACAGCTACTTTTTTCTTACCCAATAAGAATTCGCTCCTTTGGATAATGATAATTCGTCGTCTTTTTGTCATGATGGAAACTAAACAAGAAAGTTAAGATCCCAATCCGCCCTATAAACATTAAAATCATTAGAATTCCTTTTGAAAAGGTGGACAAGCCTGGGGTGATGCCTAATGAGAGACCCACGGTACCAAAGGCAGAGCAAACTTCAAAAATAATTTCATTTAACGAAAAATCTTCAATAATTGAGAGCATCAGGATAGATAGAAACACCGTAAATAAAGCCATCATCGTGACGACCACAGCTCGGTTTAAATCCTCATGATGGATTTCACGTCGAAAGACTCTTATATTATTCTCACCACGAGCAAATGTCAATATAAAGATCACCACGAGTGCAAAGGTGGTTGTACGTATACCTCCCCCTACACTGCTTGGAGAAGCGCCGATAAACATAAGCGAGGACATAAAGATGTGAGTATGTTCGGCAAATTCATTAATATTCATCGTAGATAATCCACCACTACGCGTAGTAACCGATTGGAATAAAGCATAAAAGAATACTTCATGCCAGCTTTTATCAACAAAAAAGTGATTAAATTCCAAGATGATGATCATAACTGTTCCAAACACAATTAATGCAAAAAAAGTAAATGTAGTTAATTTTGCAAATAAGGAGAACTGAATTGTTCGGACATCATAATTATTAAAAAGATACTGTTTTACTTCAATTAATACAGGAAATCCTATGGCTCCTGCAACAATTAACATCATATTAATAAATTGGACAAAATAATCATCCCTAAAAGGAATTAGCGACGCTCCTGTAATATCAAACCCACCATTAGTCATGGCACTGATTGCCCCAAAAAACCCTTGTAAGTAAGCTTCTCCCGGACCATAATACTGCAAAAAATATGTTCCTAAAGTTAAAAAGCCTATAAATTCGATAATTAGTACGACAATAACAATTTGCTTTACCATCCGTACCATCCCTTGGAAGGATGTTTGATTTTGGTCAGTCATAATGAGACGACGCTCTTTCAATCCGATTTTCTTACCTAAGATAAGCCAAATCATAGTTCCAACAGTCATCACACCTATACCGCCGAATTGAAGCACAAAGGCAATAATAAAATATCCCGTCGTACTAAACGTTTCGGCGGTTGGAACAGTTGTTAGTCCTGTTACACTGACTGCGCTTACTGCAGTAAATAGAATATCGATAAATGATAAATCTACTCCAGGATTATGAGCTATTGGCAGGGCAATTAAAATGGATGAAATCGTTACAGCAAATAAATAAAACACAGCGATTAGTTGAAATGGTGATAATTTATTGACCCATCTCAGATTTCGCTTTCTCACCCACATCATAAATACATGCCCCTTTTACAATTGTTTTCCTAAATTTGTGTAATATGTAATTAATAAGCGAAGTTACGTTCCTGTTTCTTCGCCTCTACGTTTAAACTCATCTAAAAGGGCATCGCCTTGGTAACCCTCATCCAGAAGAGTTTTGAGCATTTTCTCGATATGCTCTCTTCTTTTATCTACCATTGTTCCCTTAAAAATCACATTCATGTCATTTCCAATTAAATTTAAATCGATAACCTTAGCCAAAAAGGTGGCAGGTTGATTGCTGCTTTTTGAGATTTTCACTTGAACTAACAATTCCTCAGAATGCGTTAAAATACGACTAAAGTATTTCTCGTAGTCATTTTCCATATAAGCTTCCATCACCCAATGTCCTTGCTCATCTTCACGGTTAATAATTAAGCCATCATTTAACTTAATTCTTCTCTGAGTAATATCTTCATTTTTTTCCTCAACTATATCTAGAGTTACAAGTTTAAATGTCTTCACAATCTGGCACCTCCGATTGGAATCTAACATTATTATAGAGGACGAAACCAAATAGGGCAAAGATCGATTTAATATTTTCTCGAAAACTAAGACAGTGAAGCGAGCCATAGCGAAAAAAAACGAGCTCTATAAATTAGAACTCGCAAGTTTTAACCGCCAATATAAGACATTTCTATTTTTGTTTTCGTTGTCGGTACTCCATTCTTTCGATCGACTGAATATTGGTCATCTCGCATCGTCCAAATTTTGATTAGTCTTGAAATAATTGCTTGATCCTCCTCAGAATTACGGATCATTTCCCTAATATCATATCCTTCAGATGCAAATAAGCAAGTAAATAGCTGCCCGTCAGCTGATATTCTAACTCTCGTACAACTGCTACAGAAAGCTTCCGTTACCGATGAGATAACACCAATCTCTCCTGAACCATCAGAATATTGATAACGATCGGCGACCTCTCCATAATACTGGGCTTCTAAAGGTTCTATCGGCATTTCTGCATTAATTTGCTCAACAATTTCTTTCTTTGGTACAACTGTACTCATGTTCCATCCATTATGATTCCCGACATCCATAAATTCGATAAACCGAAGAGTGTCTCCTGTTTCTTTAAAATAACGAGCCATTGGTAAAATTTGATCTTCATTCATACCTTTTTTGACGACCATATTAATTTTTATCGGTAAATCAGCTGCTCTTGCCGCTTCAATTCCTTTAATAACGGGAGCTGTTTTTATCCCTCTACCATTCGTTTTCTTAAAGACTTCATCTTCTATTGCATCTAAACTTATATTCACACGGTCTAAACCGGCTGCTTTTAATTTCTTCGCTTGCTTTACCAAAAACACCGCGTTCGTCGTAATCGCTACGTCTTTGATTCCGTCTACCTGCTTAATTCTGGCCACTAGCTGGTCAATATCTTTTCGCATAAGTGGCTCGCCTCCAGTTATACGTACTTTTTCCGTACCAAACCGAGCGAATATTTTAACTAATCGAATGATTTCATCAAAGCTTAATAATTCTGATTCAGGCATAAAACGATAATCGTCTCCGAAGATTTCAGCAGGCATGCAATATGTGCAACGAAAATTACATTTATCAATTACAGAAATCCGCAAATCCTTCATTGGCCTGTCGTGCTTATCTAATACGTATTGAACCATATTCACAAGCCCCTTTCTGTTTAACCATTCAACAAAAATTCTTCCGATCCACTTTCCTCTTCTAAAAGTACAGCTTGAACTTGGTCACCTTTTTGATAGCCTCTCGTTCCGCCTTTTAATACAATGAGAACATTAGTATGTGCTAAAGAAGTAACTACTGCTGATTTATCTAATCCTGCTGGATACACTACAACTCTTCCATCCTCATAGGAAATGAAACCTCGAATAAATCGTGTAAAAGGATTGGGTTTCATTATATCACTTCCAAGGCTAACGTCGATGATGGAATGATAGGAATCTGATCTCTTTAAGTAGGCTTGAATATAAGGGTGAGCATACAGCTCGTATCCTACGTAGCATGCTGAAGGGTTTCCAGATAGCCCAAACAAGAGTTGCCCATCTACTTCAGCCACGGTTGTAACACTTCCTGGTCTCATAGCTATTTTATTAAATAGTACTTTTGCACCCAATTTTTCATATACATCGGGCATTAAATCGTAATCGCCTACAGATACACCGCCCGTTGTGATAACAATATCGACTTGTTGCATTGCTTTAAAAATAGCCTCATAACAAGGATCAAATTCATCTGCCAATTTTCCGAGATAAACGGGTTCTGCACCACTTCTTTCAATTTGCGACAAGATCATATAAGCATTTGAATTCCGTATTTTACCTGGTTGTAAAGGTTCATCAACATCAAGCAATTCGGTTCCAGTAGCAAATACACCCACGACAGGTTTTTTGTACACATGAACTTCATGGTAACCAAAAGTTGCTAAAAGAGCTTGTACTCCCGGGTTGATAGTTTCCCCAGCCTTAACTAAAGTCGTTCCTTTTGAAGTTTCGGATCCCTTAGATATAACATTTTGACCGTCTTCCATTTTACGTTTTATCGTCATATAGGAATTTCCATTTTCTTCTAATGTCTGACAAATTTCGAACATTGCCACACAAGTGGCTCCCTCTGGGATTTCTGCGCCCGTCATAATTCGAACAGCTTCTCCTGTTTCAAGAGCACGACTAGCACGATGCCCAGCTCCGACCTCTTCAATAACATGAAGTCGTACTGGGTTTTCACGAGAAGCTTCAGCTACATCCTCCGCGTTGAAAGCAAACCCATCGTAAGGTGATTTATTAAATGGTGGAACCGCATGAGTTGATACAATATCTTCTGCAAGTACTCGTTGATAACTTTCGTCAATTGTAATTTTTTCTATAGAAGACTGGGGAGCAAAATGCATCACTCGTTCCACTGCCTCTGTAACTGGTATAGGTGTTCTATGTAAATTCATGTACTTTCCTTCCTTCTATGAAATAAAGATATCTAATTTGACCTTAACGAAAATAAAGAAAAATTACAATCTTTAATAAACATGAGCTTCCTCTCCTATCGAGAGGAAGCTCATTTAATACAGGTTTCGATAAGTTGCTTTTCGATTTAACAACTGTTCATCAATCACTTTATTATACTTCTTTATCATTCTACGTTTGTGCCTTTTAACCGAAATATTTACTGTGAAAATAAAAAAGTGTACCGTCATGATACCTACACCCTTCCCCAGGAAAACTATCCGTAAATTAAAAAAACCACAAGATTACTCTATGTAATCGTTGTGGTCAATATGAGTGTGTATTAACTAGGAACAATTATTTTTTTGTCTAAATGGCTTAACAACTTGACTGCCTGGCTTGGAGTCATCTTTTTATAATGATGAAGCCCATGCTGCTGCTCATCTTTCCGATCTGCCTCGGCTACTACATCTTGTAAAGCGTTCCTTTGATTATCAAGGGTAAAGGGTAAGTAACTGTCCGTATGCAGTAAAACAGCCAACGATACTTCTTTTGCTACTAACCGATCTTCACCAAGACGAATTAAAAGCTTATGCGCTCTTTCAGCTCCTTTAATGGCATGAATATCATGCTTACGGTATTCTTCATAATCCCATTTTCCATCACGATACCACTCGTAATGGCCCATATCATGAAGCAGGGCGGATTTTGTTGCTAAATCAGGAGAAACACCTTTCCTTATCGCTAAATCATAAGCGTAGGTTGCAACTGTAACGGCATGATGAATGCCTGAACGTTGTAAATACTTCTGAGTTATTCGATGTTTAAACACTTGAACTAAAGTAACCCTCGACATTTCATCACCTCTCTTTTCAAAAAAATATACCACTTATTTGTTTTCCTTAACAAGTATCTAGATTACTTGATAGTGAAAAAAGTTTACCTTAGTTATGAAAAAGGAATAAGACACATAGATCAACGTATTTGCACTTACGGCCCTACGTTACAAATGAGAATTCAGAAGACAACTTGTAAGCGGAGGGATGACGAAAAAATGTTTTATAAATATTATTTGATGAATGTCTCCTTACGTTTAACAACTTTTCCTTAGGGGTAATATTATTTTAAGATATTAATATAACTGGAGGTGAGTGAGGTGAACCAACTATCCTCTTATCAAGTACGTTTTAATCAGCCCTTATCTACTGATCAAATTGTAAATATTTATAAATACTCAAAAAAAGATGATCGCCACATATATCTGCACCAAGATCAATTAATTGCAGATGCCGGTCATTTCACAAAATTATTATCATTTTTTCTATTTGTAGATACCGATCAACCAACATTAATGATTATCGATGGTAAGGATATTGAAGAAGTGTTTGAAACCATCCACACCGAGTGGAAAGATTGTGTTTCTGAAATAAGTATACGATCAAAGTTCAGTGAGGCTCAAATTAATAATCAAACGTCGATATCTGTATAGAGTTCAAGTGGTTAATTAAACGTTGATTATGCTTGATAACCTAGAAAACAATAATCACTATTGTTTATCACATCTGTCCGCTTATATTCTTACTTAAATATCCGTTTTTTGAAACCTATGATAGGATAGTAATAAAGATTGTCATAGGGAGGCATCGTTGTGAGCGTAACAGAATTAGTTCTAAAAAGTGATCTACTGCTTTTACGAAGCATTACAGATCATGACATCCCCGTCCTCTGGGATCTGATATATGGTACGAATGAACCTGAATGGAAAAAGTGGGATGCTCCTTACTATCCTCTTGAACCTCATACATTAGAGAGCTATAGAAGTCACGAAAATGCCAGAAAAGAGCGTTTAAAATTTGGAGAACCTGATTCAAGATTAGTTATTGAAGTTAATGGGATGATTATTGGGACCGTGACTTATTACTGGGAACATAAGCCATCTTTATGGTTAGAAGTTGGGATAGGAATTTATAATTCTGACTACTGGAGTGGAGGCTATGGTACAGAAGCTTTACATTTATGGATTGATCAACTTTTTAAAAGTTTACCGATTGCACGTGTAGGATTAACCACATGGTCAAAAAACGAGCGGATGATGCGTGTAGGTGAAAAACTTGGTATGAAACTAGAAGGTCGAATGAGAAAATGCCGCATTTACGAAGGGAAACACTATGACTCAATACGAATGGGCGTGTTAAGAGAAGAATGGAATTATTGGCGATATAAAAAGGGATCTTTCAACTAACTGAAAGATCCCTTTTTCGTCTTATGATAGTTGGTCTGAAAGTGGTGGTACGATTTGTTTTTTACGTGAGACCACACCTGCAAGAACCGCTTGATTATTTTCAAGTTGTACCTCAAAGGCTTTATTTACAGCCTCAGATTTTTCACCAATAACAATTGTAGTAGAGTCATTGGTTAATATATCTGTAATAACAAAAACGAATAAATCAAGATTTTTGTTAGAGACGGTTGCTTCTATTTCACTAACAATCTCTGCTTTACGTTCCAATACCTCATTTGTATCGACAGTATTTACTTGGGCGATTTCTACTTTAGATTCTCCCATGGTAAATTCTTTCGCGTCAAGAGTAAGAAGATCACTGGTAGACAATCCACTTATATCAGCACCCGCTTTAAGCATGTCTAATCCGTAAGAATCCGCATCCACATCAGCGATGGAGGCTAATTCTTTAGCTACTTCAACATCTTCATTAGTGCACGTTGGTGATTTAAATAAGAGAGAGTCTGAAATAATACAAGATAACAACAAACCAGCTGTCTGCTTGGATATCTCTTGCTTATTTTCTTTAAACATCTTAGTTAAAATAGTAGCTGTACATCCTACTGGTTCTGCACGATAAAACAAAGGTCCATTCGTTTCAAAGTTAGCAATTCTGTGATGATCAATAACTTCAGTAACTTGCACTTGGTCAATATCATCAGCACTTTGCTGACTTTCGTTATGGTCGACTAAGATTACTTGGTCTACTTCATTAGCAACCGTCTCTACAAACCTAGGTGCTTCTACCTGAAAATAGTCCAGTGCATACTTTGTTTCACCACTTACTTCCCCTAGGCGAACAGCCTCAACCTCGTCACCAATCTTATTTTTAAGTTCAGCATATACAATTGCCGAACAAATCGTATCTGTGTCTGGATTCTTGTGTCCAAATACTAACTTCTTCGTCATGAGATCCACTCCTTTTCAATCATTATGTAATGAAACTTCAGTTCTGATTATAAGGCAAAATCATTCACACGTCTATTATGCTACTTAAGTTGATATATTTCTTTACAAAGGAAAAGACATGAAATAGTTACTATTCCAAAAAAACGCAACTTCACTAACCAAAATAGCACAGTAGAAAGAGTTACATGAGCTTGTAGCAAAGGTATTCCTATAGAATGGTACGGTTTATTATGGTGTCCTTGTCCGTTCATTTGTTACCTAGAAGCCCCCTTCCCCCTAATAGAAGCCACTGAAAAACTGATAATTTAAGAGAAGAAGAAATAAATCAAAGAAGGGATCACCAATAAAATGTAGGTGATCCCTTCTTTATTCTTTGTAAAGACTTTTCAATGGCTTTAGCTTTAGCTCGAGGGGCCTTGCCGTTTTCGCCGCGGAAAGCGAGCAAAGATTCCCAACCAATCAACACTACTATTTGCGTATTTCATAGTTGCAAATGATGTAGAATTTAATTTTTTATCCAACCCTGATATAAAAATCAAAATAAAGGATTGAATTTCTCCATTAATTACTTCTCTTCCAATCCCACAAACGCATGTTTAATTGGAGTTTGGACTATGAAGAATACGATTCGTCCGATGGATACCATATTTTTCTTTAAGTTCAAGCCTGTAAAGCTCTCGTGATAGTTTGTTGTAGTTTTTTAACCGCTCGCTTGTTAGTTCACCTTTTGAAATCGCTTCTAAGACAGCACAGCCTGGCTCTTGATGATGCTTGCAATCTCGAAATTTACATTCATCAGCCAACAGGTCTATATCGGAAAAAACCTCTTCTACACTCGAGGAGTCTCCCCATAATTGTAATTCCCTCATGCCTGGAGTATCAATGACTACAGCTCCATTTTCTAGGATAAACATTTCTCGATGAGTCGTAGTGTGACGGCCTTTCCCATCTTGCTCTCTCACGTCTTTAGTTACCTGCATTTCTTTTTCTAATAATCGATTAATAAGAGTAGATTTGCCAACACCTGATGAACCAATTAATGAAAAAGTTTTCCCAGCTTGCAACTCAGTCAACAGGCTATCCATACCCAGTTCATGAAGACTACTGACAGCATAGACAGGTACAGCAGGGATATGGTTTTCAATTTGAGAAACAATCCCTCCAACATTTGCACATAAATCACGTTTCGTACACACAATGATGGGCCGTGCTCCACTTTCATACACTTGCAAAACATATCGTTCAAGCCTCTGAAGGTTAAATTCAGACGTAAGAGCCGTTACAACCATAGCCCCATCAATATTCGCAGCCATGACTTGCCTTTTATGTTTAGAACCTGGTTCTTTTCTAGATAATACGGTACTCCTATCCAGTACTCGATGGATCATTGCCTGTTTGACGTCATAGGGTTCATATACTACCCAGTCCCCAATGACCGGCCACTCCGTAGCTTCATAACGAAACTTACCTGATACCGTCGCCTGATATCTTTCCTTCTCTCCCCATACGGTAAAAATATCCGAAGCCGTACGAGCGATACGTCCAAGTAATTCCCCATCTTGAAGTTGATTTTTCAGAAAATCTGTAATAACAAATTGACTCACCGAATTCCTCCTATTTTGGAGGATAACATCAATTCAGCTGATGGTTCCTCCATTTGATGGTAAATAAGTTAGGTGGATACGTTCAAATAGATTAGTCATAACACATCAGCTCCTTTGATTTATTAATTTAATTATACATTATTTTTTAAAAAAAGCATCGAGTTTGGATAACTAATCCAAACTTGATGCTTTCGCCTAACGTAATTGATCAAAAACATTTTTCACTTTCGGCACGACATATGAGCTTCCCTCATCAACATCCTCAATTGTCATCGATACTAACAAATCTTTTTGATCTGTGTCCCAAGCAATAAACCAGCCGTTTTCTTGACCATTTTCATCTTCAAGAGACTGTTTTAGCTCTGCCGTCCCTGTTTTACCAGCTAAGTTGATCCCTTCAAGTGGTGGTTCATAACCCGAGCCTTCTGAATCTTCTACAACCGCCTTGAGATTTTCACGGATTGTCACAGCTGTACCCTCACTAATCACATCGTCTTGCCATAATTGTCCTGGTTCTTCATCTTTGTAAAGCGTTGGTTGCAATAAGTCTCCATCCGTAATAAATGGCGTATACGCTATAGCAAGGTGCAGTGTACTCATTTGTACTTGTCCTTGACCATATCCAGTATCAGCGAGTAAAACCTCATGATCACCAAATTCTCCCTCATTTATAATCTGAGAACTTGAAATAGGATAAGGAAAAGGGATCTCCTCGGAAAACCCAAAATCTTTAGCCTTTTGTAAAAACTTTCCATCGCCAATACTAAGGATTGAACGAGCAAAATAAATATTATCAGAGCGAACGAGAGCATCACGTAAATTTACAGATTGATCCACGTTAGCACTGTCAACCCTAGTAACAGAGTAATCCCCCCAACCTTTTTTAGTGAAAGTTTTGTCTGGTATCGACATTTCTTCCGATGGATCAATATCTCCAGTCTCTAGGCCAATGGCTGCTGTGATAGGTTTAAATGTTGATCCAGGCGATGAATTGCTCGTGAATTTATTTAAAAGCGGACGCTCAGGGTCTTCTTGCAATTCACTTCTTCGTTCACTGTTCATCCCTAATACAAATTCATTAGGATCATAAGCGGGTGAGCTAACTAAAGCTTTTACTTGACCAGTTGACGGATTTATTGCAGCAGAAGAACCTGCATCTCCATCCATTTCACTATATATTGCTTGCTGGATATCAGAATTAATCGTTAGTGTAACATCCTTACCATCTCTCGGTTCCTTCTCAGCGAGCACTTCTTTCTCATTATCCGCTTCATCTAAGATAGCAACTTTTCCACCTGCTTCCCCCTTTAAATCATTTTCTAATATTCTCTCTAATCCTGTTTGACCCAATTGATCAGTAGCAGTATAACCCTCTCCGCTCTTTTCTTCCAACTGTTCCGCAGTAATCGCATCGACGTAACCTGTTAAGTGAGCAGCTGATTCTCCTAAAGGATAAATACGAGCACTTTTTTGTTGAAACTTAGTTCCATTTAGCTTTTTAATTTTTTCGATACGCTCTTCATCATCATTCGCTATAGATGATAGGGGGACGAATGACGAAGCTTTCACCCAAGATTGCTCCATTTTTTCATTAATATATTCTATAGATAAACCTAGAATATCTGCTAACTCCTTTTTAACCTCTTCTTTATCGTCTTCCATCCAGTCAGGAACGAGGCCGACTTGTTGAACCACTCCGTTTTCCGCTAAAGCCTGCCCATTTTCATCTAAAATCTCACCGCGCTCAGCAGCTAGAGGTTGAGCTCTTATCGTATCTCCTTCTTCCATTCCTGAAAAGATCATTGATGAATCCCATAGAATAGCCCATTCCCCTCCTTCATCATTATCTTCAAAGACCAGTTCTGCTGTATGGGAAAAATTCAAATCTCCAGCTAACGTTTCCATACTAACTTCATAATCATAGCTTGGTGAATCTTCTTCATCATAATCCTTTTTTTCATCCGGTAGATTATATGTAACCGCAAGATTAGCCATGGAAATGCCATCATATATAGCAGTATATCTTTTCTCAAATTCCTCTTGAGTGATTACATTTTGTGAACTCTCACTAAGTAGGTTATACATGTTTGTAAATTCTTCACTCTCCCATGCCTCCATATATGCTTCTACAGTTGTTTCCGGTCGTGGTTGATCAGAGCAACCTACAAGCACAATAAAGGCAGATAGAAAGATAAACATCATAAGTTGTTTCATGTTTTCCTCCTTCTCATCCTTCTTATAATTTATGAAAAAAAGTTAATTGTATGTAATTATATCAAAACTACCTCAATAAGAATTCGTTCTTTCTCTAAGAAATCCTGATAAAACTCATAGACAAGTTAGAAACCTTCAAAACAAAAAAGCAAGAACTTCGGGCTTTATAAGCCTTTCGTTCTTCCTTCTATAAATACACATAGGTCCCCAATAGTGGAAAAAACCTCAAATTCTTTCCCTTGAGGATAAGCACTTGCTCGCTCTATTTCAATACCCCAATATTTAGTAAGTTCTGAAAAGGCATAATAAAATCGATCTCGATCTTCCTTAAACAAATGCCTTAATTCACTATCTGTCGTTAAATGTTCAACTGGATTTGTTAAATCTACAGCACTATACCTATAAACGTATTTAACTGTCGTCAAATAAATTTCATAAATAACATTTTCTTGTGAAACCTTCCTTATCTCTTTTCGTGATTTATAACGATCAAAATCAAATACCTCGCCCATTGACGGTACGTTCCTCCCCTAAAAAAGCTTATCTAATATATCTATCTGTATTTAGTTCTACTTTGGTCGACGGAATTCCTTTATTACTATACATAATTTTATGTGAATTTTATAAAAACTTAAAGTATTTGGTTTAAAACTTCATTACCGTGTAGGCACAGATTGTATAAGAAGATTTACAGAAACCTTTTATGTTATTCTTACATCGACATTAACCAAAAGGAGTAGGTGTAATGAACTCAACAATAGAAACGATATTGAATCATAAAAGCATCCGAAAATTTAAAGATACCGCCATAACACACCATCAATTAGATTTAATTATTCGTGCTGCCCAACAGGCTTCAACGTCTAGCTACATGATGGCTTATACAATTATAGGAATTACAGACCCTACCAAAAAAGCAGTTCTAGCAGAGGTCAGTGGTCAACCTTATGTAAAGGATAACGGGCACTTACTTGTCTTTTGTGCAGATTTACATCGGCCAACTAAGCAAGCGAGCGAGGAAGATTTCAGCCAAATGACGGAAAACTTAGAGAATAGTGAACACTTTCTCGTTTCAGCTATCGATGCTGCTCTTGCCGCGCAAAACGCTGCAATTGCAGCAGAATCCATGGGTTTAGGAATTTGCTATTTAGGAAGCTTAAGAAATAATTTAGGTAAAGTCGATGAGCTTCTATCATTACCCAAACACGTTATTCCTTTATTCGGTATGGCAATCGGCGAACCCGCACATGGGCCAGACAGAAAGCCACGGTTACCTAAGCAAGCTGTATACTTTGAAAATGAATATCAAGAACATGATGAATCTATCAATCAATTCGATGAACAAATGGCCACCTATTATCAGTCTCGATCATCGAACAATCGAGCCGACACTTGGACCAAGCAAATGCACCGACGCTTTGCAAAAACAATAAGAATGGATGTTACAGACCTAGTCCAAAAGAAAGGGTTCAATAAACGCTAAAGAAAGATTGGTGTCCACATGTACAGTCAACTTGAACAAGTTGCTAAACAAATCGCTCAAGCTAAAACAATTGTTGTATTAACAGGTGCTGGTGTATCAACGGCTAGCGGAATTCCAGATTTCCGATCAAGCGATGGGGTATGGTCTGAAGATCTTTCGCGAGAAGATTATATGTCAAGCCACTATTTTTCAACGAATCCCATCGATTTTTGGAAAAAATATAAGAGCATTTTTCATATCAAGTTATTGCAACAGTATGAACCAAACAATGTTCATTACTTTCTAAAAGAATTAGAAATCAAAACAAGAAAAGTATCGATCATTACACAAAACGTTGATGGGTTACACACAAAGGCTAATAGCTCTCGAGTCATCGAATATCATGGCTCATTAGATAAAGCTTCTTGCCCTGCTTGCGGTCAATTATATTCTGTCAATTATGTACTCGCCTACGAAACTCCGCGTTGTGAAACATGTCAAACGGTGATTAAACCAAACGTAGTATTGTTCGGGGATTTAATTACAGCCCATGATGAAGCAGAGGCTGTAATTGATCAGGCAGATCTGTTGATAGTTTTAGGAACGTCCTTACAAGTCTCGCCATTTAACGTTCTCCCTCAATATGCAGTGAATAAAGGCATTGCTACCGTCTTAGCAAACAAAGAACCCACCCTGAAGGACTATATATTTGATACGGTGATCCACGGAGATTTATCTTCTATTATCACTGACCTAAAGTACCAACTTAAAAATATGTCCTCATCGTAATCATACGATGGGACATATTTCTCTTATTTACGGAGAAAGAATAAGTTCTTCTCCTTCAAATTCCGAAAGACTCGTTGTATGATATCCTCCATTCACCCAGTCTTCTAACTGGTCATGGTACCATTCGCTACGAAAATGTCCCGATTGACCCGGCCCGACTACATGCTCAGCTTGATCAATAGTTGATAGATCACTAACAAAACGCCAAGGAGCTCCGTGATTAACTATCCCATCCTTATTAAAACCTGCCGCTTGTACAGTCACTCGACTGCCACTTACAGGAGTAGGGTCTCCAGGATTATAAAACCGCTCCAAAAATCCAATACTAGACAAAGGATGTGTGAATTCCACAGCGTGATAATCGCCCCACTGCCAGGACCGTGGGTCATTACCTAGCTGTTTTTTATGATCATTTATCGTTTGATTAAATGCTGATTGAACGACTTCTGTTATACCTCCAGCTTCTTTAATCCAAATAGAAGCTTCTCCTCCCATTTCCATTCTTAATAACTCATCTGTCGTTTGTCCAGCTCCATGGAACAACTTTAATATTTCCTTATTTATTTTTTCAGAGAAAATTCGTTCCTGAATATTCGCCATCCAGTCATGGAAGATTAGTGGTTGAGGTAACTCTTTATCATCTTCATAATTCCAATCCTGCATTAATTTTACAACCTGATCATCTGAATCATTCAACTGGCCTAAGAAGAATGGTAGAAATTCCTTTGCTTGTAGATTCATAATATCCATTTGAATATCTTTCATGCTTTCAATCGTATGGCTGTCAGTTGCTTCAATAAGCTTGACGATTCGCTGATAACGATAAGGTTGCGCCCAGTTATGACTTATATGATAAGGATAATTATCCGTTACGATTTTATTGTTCGCTGTTGCTACAAATCCTTTGTCAGGGTTTACAGTTGTTGGTAATTCTTCAAACGGGATATAACCTTTCCACTCATCTTCAGACTCCCAACCTCTTAAAGGCAGTAAAGCATCTTCCGCTTCTTCGTATATAGGAATACGACCATTTGCTTTATAGGCAATCGTACCGTCACTTGAGGCAAACACGAAGTTCTGAGCAGGTGCTAGGAATTTCTCTAGCCCTTTCTCGAACTCTTCCCAATTGCTCGCACGATTAATTTCAAGAACAGCCTCAAGCTCTGTTGTGGAATCTAAAGCTGTCCATCGCAAAGACATGACTGATTCTTCCCCACTTTTTTTAGCGAATTCACTAATAATCGGTCCGTGCCGTGTTTCCATCACTGTGTAATCTATTCTATCTTCACCTTTTACTGCAATTGGTTCATCGATCACCTTAGCTTCTTCCCACTGATCTTCATACAAAAATTCACTTTCATCTTCCGGGTTTCTTTTTTCCAAATATAACTGTTGAACATCTGGCCCGACATTCGTAACCCCCCACGATACATCTTGATTGTGACCAAGAATCACACCAGGAACACCGGCAAAAATAACTCCCGACACATTGTATTCCGGCGAATTCAAGTGCATTTGATACCAAATCGATGGTGTGGCTAACCCTAAATGAGGATCGTCGGCTAAAAGAGGCATTCCTGATTCAGTCAAATTGCCATCAACGACCCAGTTATTACTCCCATTGAACTCTTCCGGCAGAACTGCCCCTTTAAAACTGCTAGCAACGTCGACCTCCTCTTCATTTAAAATTGAAGGGGCTGCTTTTGGATAAGTGGGCATTATTTCTTCAGCTTGGTCTTTAGGAAACTCATGAATGGCAAAATAGTTAAACGCCTGTCGCTCCCAATGCCCCCCTAAATCAAATGCCATAAATTTACCGATCGTTAACGAATCCACCGGCTCCCAAGGTTCTGGATTAACGCCCATTAATTTAAACTCTATAGGCAAACGATTTTCATTAATGGCCTGCTCCATATAACCATTCACCCCCTCAGCAAAAGCTTTTAAGCTCTCGAGAGTTTCTTCTGAATAGTCTGCAATTGAATCTTCGGCTGCTCTCCTTAATCCAAGTGTACGAAAATATTTATCTTGATCGATTGTCGCTTCGCCGACTACTTCACTTAACGTACCCGATGCCTGCCTTTTCGCTAACTCCATTTGAAATAACCGATCCTGAGCTTGAGCATAGCCTTGAGCCATAAACAAATCATGACTATTTTCGGCTTCAATATGAGGCACACCTTGCTCATCCCTTGTAAGAATCACGGTATCCTGTAAACTAGCTAATTGTACCTCGCCAGAGACTTGGGGTAAGGTTCGATTTAGGAAAACGCTTACAAAAATAAACATAGCAACTACTAGGAAAATCAGTATTCCAATTATTATGAATGTAACTTTCTTCCACCGTTTCATCTTTCTATTTTCCTCATAAGTATTACGTACCGCTTCCACTAGATCCCCCCTCATACGAACTTTTTTCTATTATACCTTAACTAGAATGGGAAATGTATACATATATTCTCTGGCAAGAGTTAGTAGACTCTTGCTTCGGGTAAACTTAATTTTATCAAGATCTAGGCTTTAACTAACAGGTTCTGGCATTGCTTTTAATAGAGGACCATTACTCCAATCACAATCCCTAGCCATATGAAAACATTGCAAATTCCAGAAAAAAACATTAAAGTTTTAGTGGGAGATCAAAATTTATGTTCACACCCAATGGTCAGAGTAGATAAAAAAAAGACCGATTACAAAGATTTTGAAGAACTATGAAAGAACGATAATTTTATTGGAGGTTAGTTTGTGTCCGTTCTTATTTGGATCGTTATTATTGCATTATTTCTTGCTAGCTTTGTCAGTCTCGTGTTTCCAATTATTCCAGGTCCTTTAGTTTTATGGCTTGGCTTTCTTGCTTATTACTTCTTCCTTAATGGGAATGAACTCAGTCTTTTTTTCTGGATAGCCATGGTGCTCTTAACGATATTGCTAATCGTTTCAGATATTATTGCAAATAGTTATTTTGTGAAAAAATATGGGGGGAGTAAATGGGGAGAACGTTCAGCTGCACTTGGAGTGATTGTTGGGTCATTCATCATTCCTCCATTTGGTATAATTGTCGTGCCATTTCTTATTGTTTTAGTCGTAGAGTTAGTTCAGAAACGTACGGTTAATGAAGCTTTAAAAGCGGCAATGGGCTCGCTATTTGGATTTCTTAGCGGAAGTTTCGCTAAAATTATCATTCAACTATTTATGATTATCTGGTTCTTTATAGAAATATGGATTTAAATTGGACATAAAAAGGTCCATGCCCGTCACATCTAGAAATCTAATCAAAAAGTTGCAGCCTAACGGGTTCGGTTTTGAAAATCATTACTTAAAATTTCACACTCGAAAACCGAACCCGTTACCTAATAGGCTGCAAGTTTTTTAATTTATCCTGCTTTACGTTGATCATCGTCTTTCTCTGTTTCTTCTAACTGTTCAATCTCGGAATCAGGATTTGAATTAGATTCAGTACCTTCCTCAAAGCGGAAATTTTGCAATCCATTTTCCATAGAGGCAGCTACATTTTCCAATTCTTCTGCAAGATGATTCAATTGTTCCATTGCAGCATTACTTTCCTGAACGGATGCCGAAACTTCTTCAGCTGCTGCTGCTGTATCTTCGGTAACTGTACTTATTGCATCAATATTTTGCACGAGTTGGTCCTTTTGACCGCTCATTTTCTGCATAGACTCGATAATTCCATTAATTGCACTCACATTTTCTGATATGTTTTTAAATACTTCATCAAATGATTGTTCCGTATCATTGACAGATTGTTCCTGATGAGAAACGACTTCTCCTGTATCTTCAATGAGACCGACAATATGCTTCGTTCGATCCTGCATATGCTCTATCATCGAAGCAACATTCGTTAAGGCTGATTCTGATTGTTCAGCAAGTTTACGAACTTCTTCCGCAACAACGGCAAATCCTTTTCCTGCTTCACCTGCTCTAGCCGCTTCAATCGCAGCATTTAAAGCTAGCAAATTGGTTTGACCAGCAATACCAGAAATTGTACTAACTACTTGATTAATATTTTCTGAACTGTTCTGTAAATCTTCAATCGATTCACGCATCTCATTTGTCATCGTGGTTGTTTTGTTCGAATGAGTACGCAGCTTTTGCACAATTTCTTTCGCTTCTTCTGATTGATTTAAAAGTAGATCAGATTTTGACTTAATGGATTCACTTTGAGTAACTACGTCAGTAATTGTATGGGCAAGAACTTGGGAGGATTGAACACTGTCACCCATTAGTTCAGTCTGACTTTGTGCACCTTTAGCAATTTCTTGAATCGCACGTGAAATTTCAGAAGATGCAGCCGAGTTTTCCTCCGAATTAGCAACCACATTCTCTGCAGAGCTACTCACTTGATTAGAAGAATGCTTTACTTGATCGATTAATGTACGTATAGAATGAATCATTTGGTCAAAATCCTTAGATAGTTCACCGATTTCATCGTTACGATCGATGGCAGCTTCAATTGAAAAGTTCCCTTCACCAGCTTCTTTCATCGATAATTGTAAGTCTTTAATAGGCTTTGTTAAGTAACGTGTAAGTAAAATCGCAATACCAAGTGATATTAGAATAACAACAACTAATACGATCACAATTGGTAAAATAATGGTGTTAGCTTGTGATACAAAATCAGATACATTTACAGTACCAACCATCTTCCAACCAGTTTTATCATTTGTAGCATAGGCAACTATTTTCTCCTCACCGTCATCAAACTCATATGTTCCCGATTCATTGTCCATCACCTCTGAAAAGTAAGGTGAGTCTTCCGCACTAGTTCCAATTAATTCTTCGTTGGGATGAGCCAGGTAGATGCCAGTATCACTAATAAGCATGGCACTGCCTGTTTCACCAACTTCCACTTCTTCGATCATTTCAAAAAGTGTGTTGACTGTAAAATCTATAGCAAAGACACCCGATACACTTCCATTTTGCTCAATAGCTCGTGCTGCACTTACTACCGTGTCCCCGGAAGCTGCATCTTTATAAGGCTCAGTCCAGATGACTTCTCCCAATTGTTCTTCAGCTTTGATAAACCATGGTCGATCTGTCGGATCATAGTCGTCTCCAAGATCTGTCTCAGGATAGATAAACATATCTTGTGACTGCTTTTCACCCATATAGATATTTAAGATATATGGATTCGAAGCCTGCGTATTTCCAAATTGATTTAATAACTCTTCCCTATTTTCATTTGGATCTGTTAATAAATCATCTTCTGCATATCGATTGACATTATGACTGATGCTATCAAACAGCGTATCAAATGAATCGCTCATCGATTGCATTTGCTGTTCAACGTTTTCAGTCATAGCGGAAGTTGTGTTATTTAAACTAAACCAATAACTCGTTCCCGCCACAATAACTCCTGTAAGTAAAATTAAAAATAAAAACGGAAATAGAAATTGCCGCTGTATTCTTTTGGTGAAAAATCCTTTCAAGTTGAATCCCCCTTTATATATCTATTTATCATATCGGTATATGTATAGAATTTTTTATAGAAGGTTAGTTTTTTTCTGAAAAATATTTTCCGCCAACTAATTACTAGGCCAATTGTTCTTGTCTAATATAAGGAACATCCCAGCAATACACTTGCAAATTCCTAGTTAAAAAAAGTAGTTCCGTATTGGTGGAGAAACATACGAATTAGCAGACCAAATCGTAAACCAAAAACATGATAATAACTATTGTCAATTACCCTTATTACACAATCTGCTTTAGTATAACAAGACTTTATAAAACAGAACGCTTGAATATTAAAATCCAAGCGTTCTGTTTTGCTATTTATACTGTTAATCTTATGAACGATTCATTTGCTTTAGAAATTCAAAGACTTCCAAGTCTATAAAGCCCTGCTTTTGTTCACGTTCCTCAAAGTTTTCAGTGTGCAAAAAAGCTCGCAATCCATCATAAAGTTCCTTGTGACGAGGAGATTGAGTTTTTAAGTAGCCAACTCTGTATAAGTTTTCCATAACTTCTTGTTTAAGTTCTCCTTCAATTCTTATAACCTGATCTTCCTTTGTTTCAGCAAAATATAGTTGGTGAAGCTTATAGATTCGTTCAAGTTCTTGAATCGGTTCCGGGTGGTCATCTACTCGAAGATTTACAGATACATCGCTTAATCCACCGTAACCACCTTTTTCCTTAACGACATAGATAGCAGCAGACTGCTTACCACGACTATCTCCACCTGCTTGCTGGGCAGCTTTTAAGCCTTCCAACAATCGGTCAGCCAAAGAACCTTCACTCGTTTCAAATGCTTGTCCCATTTCAGTAACCGTTTCTTTATTAACGAGAATATTCCCTTGCGCGGCGTAATGTTTACCTGTAACGCCTCCAGCCCAGTCATAGCACTTTTCGCCTGTAAATGTAGCTGCATTTCCTTTGGCATCCACTACACCGACTTGTCGCTCTGCGGAACCTGAATCATCATTTATTAATTGATCTATAGTTTCTTGTGCATCAAAACCACGCTTTAAGTAACTTAACCCATCAGGTCCATACATAGGATTCGCAAAGGCTTGGGTAGCAATAGCACCAACTCCAGCTTCAGCCCATGGAACGACTGCACCTACACCAAGAAATTTTGATTGAACAGCTACGCCAATTTCTCCAGTTTCCGGATCTGCACCTACAATCGAAAATGTTGCAATAATTTGGTTCATAATTCTCCACTCTCCTCTATCTGCATTATTCGACATATTCATTAAAAATCCTTTTTTTAAAAAGGCTATGTTAAACCTTGCGAGCCGTTCCTTCTAACCTCATTCCTATGTCTTTACTAACGGAACCCATTTTTAAAACTCTTTATCAAACAATACTGCCCGATGGTTGAAAAAACTCCTTCCTCAACTCGGCAAGTATCAACATGAATGTTTAACGTAGCCTTTAAAAAATAAATTAGTAAGAGGTAAACCATGTCCACTTCTGAAGATGATAGGTTAGATAACGAAATGTTGTCAGCTGATCCTCATACTCTTCATAATCAACTGTATAGTTCCCCTCATTATTATTCCATATTCGTCGAAAATAATCATCAACCTCGGTGAAAATCGTTTCTCTTGAATCTCCTTTTATTCGAACATTTGCCTCTAAATTTAAATTCGATAAATTCCTTCGTGTATAGTTACTAGAACCAGCAATAATAACATTCTCCTCTTTTCGATCAACATATAACATTTTCGTGTGATATTGCTCCATATTAATATCATACCATCTTATATTGAGATTATCGTTTCCAAGTTGATTCATTTCCGCAGCAACTGGCAAGTTAGGAAGCCCTGACTTTTGATGACCAAATGATTTTGTATTAGGATCCATTACGATATTCACCGTCGCTCCACGATCAGCTGCCTGATCAAGTTGGTCAATGATATTTCGATCTGCCAAATAATACATACCTAACCAAACACGATCTCCTTCCTCCACGTTTTCTAATTCTTCAACTACTGCCTTTTTAATTTTCTTCTCCGTAATATATTGAGCTTCAAGAGAACCTTCTTCTTTTCCAAAGTCCCGGCCTTTGTATTCAGGAAAGTCAGCTTCACCAGAAAAATCGACCACTGCTTTTTCCGATTCCAACATGTCACCTATAATTGGTCCAGTCATCTTAAAAGCTACATTCTCATGAAAACCACTCTCATTATGAGGATTTGCAGATGACACCATAGCAGCATTTTCTGTAATCAGTACTTTTCGATGATTGGCTTTGATATTTAAGAGTTTCAAGTAAGAACGCAACGTAAGCTCTGGCGCTTCTTTAGCAAACGGATTCGCAATCCATCCATCTCCACCAGTTCCCATCCAACTAAACAATACCCTCCAAATACTAGAGTATGCAGGGTTAGAATCTCTCAAACGATTTAAATCTGTCAAAACTATGTCAATGTCATGATTTCTCAATCTTCCAATTTGTTCTGATTCATATGATCCGTACCCTGTATTGATTTGATCCGTTATAAAGACCACTTTTAAGTCAGAGTGTTTTTGTTTTTGGGCGATAAGACGATCAGTGAGCTCACTAGCTATTTCTGGAAATTTTTCACCTTCGTCACTATATCCATTGAATAAAAACATATCAATGACGATAAAATCCTCTGCTTCTGATATCGTCTGATACATTTCATTAAAGATCTCAAGTTCATGGATAACTTCACCATTTTCATTTTCGTAGGTTAGATCTTTATAAAAATTAATATTCTCTATATTACGAAATTCTCCCTCGTAAGAAACCCCTTCTGGGAGACTTTTCCAAGATGTGTGATAAGCAATAACGAATGCTAAAATTATACAGACCCCTACGATTATCCAAAACCAATTCTTCTTATGTATTTGCGTTAATTTCCTCAATTTTTTGCCCCCTTCACCAATATAATATATTCACTAAAGGGAACTCTCTGAAACCTTAATATAATGTAAAATGACTAAGTTTATGCCCCTAGCACATAAACTTAGTCAACAATCCTTAAGGGACAATAGTTACCGGAATCACTGTAGATTGTAAAACATTATAACTTACACTTCCTAAAATAGCACCTTTCACACGCCCCACACCGCGAGTGCCCATCACGATCAGATCCACTCCATCATTACGCGACTCCTCAAGGATTACTTGGTCTGGAATACCAATTCTTTTTCTTAAAGTATAAGAAACTTCTTTCTTCCCTAATGACTCCTCAGCCTTTTCAAAAGCCTCACGAGCTGATTCGTCTTGATAATATTTGATCTGATCTTCTCCGGTAAATCGTCGTACATTTCTTGTGTTAAACTCTAGCTGAACATTTAACACAATTAACTCATAGCCAATTTTCTCTGCCATTTGAATCGAATAATTTAAAGCACGAATTGAGCTAGGTGAAGCATCAAAAGGCACTAACAATTTCGTTTTCATCACGACCCCCTCCTTAATTCTATTATACTAAAAATGAACAGCTATGAGTCATAAATTCTTGTCCGTTGACAGAATTAGCACATAGATTCACAATTTAATTCGTAACAATTACTATTAATGAAACAAGGAGGCTTCATAGTGGCAAAGAAAGCAATGGTTCAAAAAGAACTAAAACGTCAAGCAACTGCTGAAAAATATAAAGATATTCGACGTCAACTGAAGGCTGAAGGAAATTACGAAGCACTCAGAAAATTGCCTCGTGATTCCTCACCTACACGACTTCACAATAGATGCATAGTAACAGGCCGACCACAAGGCTACATGCGCCAATTCGGCCTGTCCTGAATAAAATTCAGGGAGCTAGCCCACAAAGGCCAACTCCCTGGAATTAAAAAAGCCAGTTGGTGATGTAGAAAAGTGAAAGCGACTTGGTAGGACACGACCATAAACAAAACACCTACGTGAATCATTCTTCCTTCACGTCTGTTTGCAAAGCCTACACCGAGGCCACTGAAAAACTGATAATTTAAGCAAATTAGAACCAAATGATCAAAATTAGTAAAACAAAGGTAGGGGATCATATAGATAGTAGGTGTGATCCCCTACCTTTGTTTTTTGTGAAGACTCTTTCAGTAGTTCCATATGCCCTGCGGGGTCTCATTTAATCATCGTCGTCGCCAGAAGAAACGAGATAAGCCCAGCCCAAGTATAAACAATCAATAACAGCTTAATCCCCGCTCTTTTTGCATCTACTTATCAGGGGGTTGCTTATCATTAAACTAGGTTGGAAATTTTTTAGTTCTACCACTTCTAATTAACCATAAGTGCTGAATAATTTCTGTAACCATTAAAATAATGGCCGTCAAAATAGCTCCTAAAAACGTAACTTTTGCTTCTTGTAGCAGAGAGACTAAATAAACAATTAAAGTTGCCGCAATAAAGTCAAATATGGTACTTAACCAAAGCGTACCTCTTTTTAAAAACATCACTTCCATCATATGAGCAAATAGAGCAAGAATTAAACCCACAATTATTGGCTGATATAAAACCGTATAATTAACATTGGCAAAAATTACATTAGCAAGTATTATGACCAGTGGACAAACGATTAGTTTTACAAGCAGTCCCCACAAAAGAAATGCACCCTTCCTTTTACTTATAAACTTTACAAATTTGTAATTTTTATGCTCTTTATATGTTGATTTCTAAAAGTGTTTGACAAATCATATAAACACCTGTTGAAAATTAAGTAGTTCCGATACTGTGGAAAAGATTTAAAATAACAAGTGAAATAATATACTAAAATACATTATGTTTAGCATCATAAAATAACAGTACAAACAAAAACGCTTGGACATTTTAATATCCAAGCGTTTTTCTTTATATTTTCTTCTTCAACTAAAGAATCCTTTACTTGAAGACTCAGCTTCGAGAGATGTTGTTTCCGTTATGGTTGAAAGCGTTTGGAGGTCCGGGAAATCACTCGCTTTCCATGGGCATGTGGCGAGCTTCCTCGGGCTATCGCCCTGCGGGATCTCACCGATCATGTTCATCCCAGCTCTTACGCCTTATAAGTACGAAGGGGTAAATCATCCGTTCATCAATCCTATTGGCGTTATCCAGCTCCGGCGCCTAGCGGCTAGTGAGACTTCCCTCGCTTCTGTACGATAAGTCAACATCGAATCACGATGTTCTTCGTGTTTCCTTTATCTCCGACAGCTCAGTCCAGTCCATACGCCGCTGACCAAGGCGCCTCCGCTTTTAAAGGAGAAGTCTCGCGATTTCCCGGACCTCCTTGCAATTGTAAGGCAAACGGAAACCTCAGTAACTGGTTCTTCAAATTGTAGGCTATTCATAGAAGAGAGTTTGCAACTGCACACTTGTTCCATATGGTGTAGCGAACACAGAAGACGACTCATGGCAGTAGGGCCAAAGGATGGGGGGGCGAGGAAACGGGGAGATTCCCAAGCCCCCCACCATTTGATGTGTGAGAAATGAATCCCTTTCCCAGAAGGACTATCTACATGCAAACTTAGGAATGGCTGCCTTTTCTTAAAGTGGTATCGAGACACTTATATGGTAAAGGGGCGGAGGGAAACGGGGAGACTCCTATGGGATGTGCGGGACAGCTGAGACCCCACAGGACGAAGTCCGAGGAGGCTCAGCGCCCACCCCATGGAAAGCGAACCGTTTCCCGCAGCCCCTAAATTCACACAAACATCTCGAATTAAAGCACAATCTCTATATTTATTTTAACATAAATCCCCATATTCTTTTGGTTTACCAAAATCAACATTACAAATAGCACGTAATTAGCCTAGTATTTAGTACGTTGACTTTAGCTATTGTCACTATGTTATTTGTGGTGTGATTTTGTATGCTAATTTATATGGTAAATACCGATCATCGTTGAAATAACAAGGCATAATAAGAGACCAAATCATATGCGATTTGGTCTCTTATTTCGTTTCGTATGTTATTTCATGTTTTGTACTCGAAAACTGAACCCGTTATTTTTAATGCCCAAGAGTTTTTGTTATATTTTGATTGACTTGATTTTTATTCTCTTAAATTATCAGTTTTTCAGTGGCCTCCTAAAGCTTTTCGGGTTCTTTACAGTCTATCGTTTCAAGATTCTCACCGTTTCATTCCTGTGTGAATCGTGCCATGAATAGACCTAGTACTATTTACCTGTACTGACAAGGCTGGATCCTGTGATGTCAATATTCACCGGTCTGTATCAGGCTACAATTGGCGTTATAACAGATACCTCATACTTTTAAGTAACGGTAAACGGCACGATTTCTCCACACAACCATCTCGGAATCGAATCTTCAACAATCCTTCACATACTCTAGAATGACCTACTAAATCAACATAGCAAATAACATAGTAATTAGCACGTTGAAAACAGCTATTGTCATTTACTTCCAAACCAAACACGTTATCCTCAGAAAGAGCCGTTATTAATTTTAAAAAAATGCCCAGGAAAAAATAATCCTGTCTTCACTTCGAATTATGATCTTCTAAAGTTCCCTATAACTTCAACTGTTTCACTAATGCTCACAAAAGCCTTCGGGTCAACACTTGTTATAAGTGACTTGACTATGGCTAGTTCATAACGGGAAATAACAGTATATAATACTTTGCGTTCTGCATTAGAATAGCCACCGTGCCCATCCATAACAGTGATACCTCGAATTAAATTTTTAATAAGCTCACTTTTAAGTTCATCTCCTCTACTGGTTACGACCATTAGACTTAACTTTATATGGCGGGTGTGAACACGATCTATAACTATTCCGGTAATGTAGATCGAAGCCATCGTATATAATGCAAGATCCCAAGAAAACACAAAGCCGGAAATAAACACAACGACACTATTTAAACCGAAAATTAATCCACCCAGAGGAATATCACGTTTTTGGGTAAGAACAAGTCCAATAACATCAAATCCTCCAGTTGATCCATAAAAACGAATAATAAAGCCAATAGATACACCTGCAATAACTCCTCCAAATACCGCAGATAACAAAGCGTCATCGGTTACTGCAAATACCGGGATATATTGCATGGCCATAGAGGTAGTAAAAACAGAGAATACACTGTTTAATATAAATTCCTTTCCAACCTTTTTCCATCCAATTATTAAAATAGGGATATTTAAGATGACAAGCCAAATACCAGCGTTTATCGGAGAAAGCAAGCCAAATACCATGGCAAGACCTGTTACTCCACCTGTTAGTACTTCATGTGGAAGCAGAAACACGTTAAAAGCAAACCCCAATACAATAGAAAATACAAATAGTACAGTAAATTTATATAAACGATTCATTGACATGACCTCCGATCCGTTAGTAGCAACACCTAATGAATTCTAGTGGTCAACAAAAAAAAAGTCAATACTGTTTTCACCAAGATCAGAGCATTTCTATTGTACGTGTTCAATCTAAATACACAATATTTAAATATCTAAATAATACTAGTCTGTTAGTTTTCTTATACGTTTGGTCTTACAAGAAGATTCTCTATAGGAGGTACCGTTAATGCTCAGGAAGTCTGTATGAACACAGACGTATGAGTGAAAATACATTATCTAAAATGCAGCTAAAAAAAAAGAGACCATCAAGAAAATTTGACGATCTCCTAATCACTCTGGAATTTTGATCACCTCAGTACTCCTCTATCTACTTAGCATTCGAATACATAACGACAAACTCTAAACTACGTTCAATGATACTGTCCCGATCGTTATCTAATGTTGCGACATGGTAACTATTTTCCAGATGAATTAGTTCTTTATGTTCTGATAGCACTGTTTCAAAAATCATCTCTGAGTTTTCTGGAGGTACGATGTGGTCTTCTTCGGAAGCGAAGATGAGAATTGGACAGTGAATACGTGAGAGTTGATCATGAGTCTCACTCATTAGACTAATGAGATTACGAATCGATTTTACCGGGGTTCGGTCGTACGCCAACTCTTCCACCCCATCCTTTTTAATATCCGATCCTATTGCTGCAATAAAACGATCGTCTGTGTTATCTAAAATGTTGTCCATGGCAGGGATATTAATAGCTGGGTTAACAACCATAACTCCTGATATATCTTCATACTTTGCCGCTAAATGCAGAGCTAGTGTACCTCCCATTGATAACCCGACAACAAATATTTTTGTGCACCTTTCCTCTAACCATTTGTAAGCTTCCTCTACAGAATCGATCCAATCCTTATACGTCGATTTTTCCATTTCTTCTGGGGTAACGCCATGTCCTTTCAATCTAGGACTAACTACCGTATATCCTTCTTTCGCATACGCTTCTACAATTGGTTTCATACTCTGATTTGTCCCTGTAAAACCATGAGATACTAGAATACCAACTTCATTTCCTTTAAAGTAAATCGATTGGGCACCATCTAGGATTTGATTTTCTGCCATCTCTTCAACTCCTTTTTTTGTGATCCAAGTAATCTTTTAAGTACTAGATTTTCCAGGATGGACCAAGGCAGCATTCTTTTTAAAATAATATTCATTCGAACTCCAGGACCTATTGGATAGCGGAGTTTTTTTAATGTCGGTTTAGCTGCTAAGCTAGTCATTAAATCCGCAACTTTATTTGGATCCTCATGATTCTCACCGTTTAACGCATCCCATAAACCTTTTACATAGTTGTGATACGGGGAAGAAGGATCATAAACAGCTTGCGGCAAGTCTAACCCTGAGGTCCATATGTTGGTTTCATAAGACCCAGGTTCAATAAGTGCTACATCAATACCAAACGGCTTCACTTCAAAGCGTAAACTCTCCGATAAACCTTCAAGTGCATGTTTAGAACTAACATATGCAGAAAGCCCTGGAAATCCAATCAATCCGCTAATACTACTCACATTAAAAATTTTG
This sequence comes from Halobacillus seohaensis, assembly GCF_042663045.1. Classification (NCBI taxonomy): domain Bacteria; kingdom Bacillati; phylum Bacillota; class Bacilli; order Caryophanales; family Bacillaceae; genus Halobacillus; species Halobacillus seohaensis. The sequence goes on from NZ_JBHSZV010000013.1 coordinate 323,557, forward strand.
CCTTGAGCCTGCTTCCGCATTTTCGGTAAAACGGCTTGCGTTACTTGAACAACACCAAAAACGTTTGTTTCGAATTGGCGACGATAATCCTCTATTGGAACTTGTTCCGTAAATCCACCTAAAGCAAATCCTGCATTATTCACGAGTACATCAATTCGCTCAAGGGTATCAACTCTCTCCCGAAATTGTTGAATCGACTGATCATTCGTTACATCCAAATTCCATACTGTAATATTTTCCGCAACGTTTAATTGTTCAAATACTTTCATTTTGTTTGGGTTACGAATAGTTGCAATCACATACATACCCTTTTCTGCACATTTAATAGCAGTATGATAACCGAAACCACTTGATGCCCCAGTTATTATGACGGTTGGTTGCATCCTTCCCCTCCGATCTTTTTTCGTTTTTTATCTAACTTTTCTATTTCAGTTCTTATAGGTATATACCCTTTTCACATACATCATTAATCCACTTTAAAGTAACTAAACTAAATTTAGGCTATTTGCCCTTCCATAAAAAGAGTCCAATCATAAAGTATTCTATAAAGCAAAAGGTGGTGGATAATGTGCACTACTATGGAGGATATGGTTACGGATATCCCAAACAAGGTGGGTGTGGATTTGCTCTTATCGTGGTGTTGTTTATATTATTAATTATTATTGGTGCTTCCGTGTACTACTGATTTTTGGATGAGGCCAGGTTTCGTTCTCTGCCTGGTCTTGTCAATAAAACATTTTGACGGTTCTTTCACCATTTATTACAATGAGTAAATATGGCTTACCAAAGGAGAGTTTACATGCCCATTTTAGAAATAGGACAAGACAAAATCAACTACCAGTTGAAAAGAGAAGACGATATCTACTTTGTGAAAATTTATTTAGATGATCTTAACGGTATATGTGTTACTGCACCTTCTAAAAAGCAGGATGAAAATGTTGAGGCCTTTATTGTAAAAAAGAAAAAGTGGATTAAGGAGAAGTGGATAAAAATCCATGATGATCTGTATCAAACCGTCCAGATAGAAACAGGTGCACGAGTTTCCTATTTAGGGCGAAAATATAAGTTAATTACCGAAAACTCTACCGAACAAGAAACTTACTTCACCTTTCAAAAAGGAAAATTCTTTTTTACATATCCTTCCTCTCTTTCAAATGAGGAAATAAAAAACGAACTGAATAAGCAGAGAGATCAATGGTTACAACAGAAAGCTAGTGAAAAATTTAAACAACTTCATTCTAACGATATTCAAAGTGAAGATGATCACTATCGATTAGGTTTTAAAAAAGAAGACGGGATCCTTTTAAACTGGCGATTGATTCAAAGGTCTAAACCGGAGATTCAATCCACCATCGATGATTTAATTGAAGAAAAGACATTTTAAAAGAAGCAGAGATTAAGCTTATTAATTCAACTTTGAAGTTTGAAGTACAAAAACCGCACTTAGATTGTAAAATAACAATAGAATCACCAACTAAATTGACAAGGTAATATACATTATAATTAGCATAAAAAAACGCTCCGAGCGAGAAAAAGCTTAGAGCGTTTTTTCATATCATATTCAACTAAAGCCCCGAATTATGGAAGACTCAGAGCTTCGAGACATTCCAGTGGTTTCCGTTACAATGGATGGCGTTTGAAGGTCCGGATGAGCTGCTTCACGTGAGCTGAACGCCTCATGCATGAGAATCGTGTTGGGTGAGGCTTTGCTATACTCTATAGCATAGGTAAGACGCATTCTCCTATACCGGGGTTCGTTCGTGTTTCAAAGTCACCCTATCCATTATACGGTAACGAACCCCTATGATCTCGGAAGCGAGTCTTCAACAATACGGCCCGTTAGCTTAATTATATTGCTTCACAACCTCTGTACTTTTTTAATATAAATTTCCATTTCATTTATTAAGATTTTAACATTTGATTTGTTTTGTGCCATAGCCTATCCATTATACGGGTAGCAAGTTTTTATGTCATCTTGTTAAAACAGCTGTTTTATCTTTTATTTATCTATAAACTTTGTTAAATCAACAAAAACAAACCGTCCAATTGATATTAGACGGCAAAAGAAAGTATTTTTAAGTTTTGTACCGTTAAGCTTACACTCTCTTAAATAAACAGTAATAAACTCAAGGCCATAACACCCATGCCAGCCACAACTCCATATATGGAAAGATGTGCCTCTCCATACTGACGTGAAGCTGGTAATAATTCATCGAGTGAGATAAATACCATAATACCAGCAACTCCAGCAAATAAGACCCCGAACATCACATCATTAAGAAACGGCATTAATATTAAGTAAGCAACTACAGCTCCTACAGGTTCTGACAAACCAGACAAGAAAGATAGTTTGAACGCTTTTTTCTTATTTCCTGTAGCAAAATATATCGGCACAGAAACCGCAATCCCTTCTGGAATATTATGAATAGCAATCGCCACAGCAATTGCTACACCTAAAGCAGGATCCTGCAGTGCTGAAGTAAAAGTTGCGATTCCCTCTGGAAAATTATGAATCGCTATAGCTAAAGCTGTGAACGTTCCCATCTTGAGTAAGTGATCATTTTGCACTTCTGAAGCTGGTTTAGACATATCTTCTACATTTTTAGGTTCATGAGGATTCCCCTGCTTAGGTATAGCTTTATCTATTAATGCTATGACGAGCATTCCACCAAAAAAGCTAGCAACGTTCACCCAGTTTCCCATTTGATGACCTAATGCAGCAACTAGGGATTCTTGTGCTTTAAAGAAAATTTCAACCATAGAAACATAAATCATAACCCCTGCTGAAAAACCTAAAGAAACAGACAAGAACCTCGTATTAGTCGTTGAAGTAAAAAAGGCTAGCAAACTTCCAATCCCCGTTGCAAGACCTGCCATCAATGTTAAGCCAAAGGCAAATAATACATTTTCCATTAGTCTCTCTCCCTCTTTCATTTCTAAATTAAGTGTAATCTAAAACTTTCCTTGATGCAACTTTTTTAGTTATAGTTACATTTTATGTATTCGGGTAAAAAGTGATTCAAAAAAAAGCAACTTTATCTTGAGTATAGACTCAAAATAAAGTTGCTTTCATTTCCCTATTCCATTTCTTCACCTTTACCAGATAAAATCATCATTTGATCGTTTTCGTAAGCTACAACATATTCAAGCTTATATTTTTTAATTTCAACTTCTCCATCAACTGTTTCTTCGGCAGTGATAATTGCTGTCACTTGTATTTCTTCACCCTCGGGATCAGCTACTGTATTATCAAGCGAAACAGAAAGTGTATTGTAATAACCTTCTCTAAACTGTTCGTAGCCAGTGCTTTCTTGCCAATCACTACCTAATAAAGAGTAGGCTGCTACAAAATCCCCTTGATTTATACTGTCATAGAAATATTGAATTAAATAAGTTGCTTGATCAGCATCTGTCTGCTGATTTGACACTTCAGCACCATTCTCTAACTCAGGGAATTCTGGAAGATCGTCCATAGGTGATTTCGACCATTTCCTTACAATTGGTAAGATATTCGAAACAGGGATACTAAAACCAATGGACTCTTCTCCGAGCTTGGCGGAATTGATGCCAATTACCTCACCCGTTTCTCCATTCAGTAAAGGACCTCCACTGTTACCTGGAGAAATAGGCGCTGAAATTTGATACACATTTTCATAACGAAAAGGTGTGAGTTCAAAGTTACGATCTAAACCGCTTATTTCACCACGAGTCACTGTATTCTGAAGCCCTAATGGACTACCTAATGCTAAGACCTCTGTTAATAGAGGAGCATTATCTTTTTCTTGAATGGATAATGGTTCTTGCTCTGCAAGTTCAGGTACTCTCACAACTGCTATGTCTGTACTTCTACTGATACCAATAACCTTCCCAGTCATTTCCTTTGAATCTACGGTAACAATATTTACTTCTTCAGCATTCGCTACAACATGAGCATTAGTTATGACATCACCTTGGTCATTATATAAAAAACCTGAACCTATCGTGCCATTATCTAGTTCAATTTGGACGACCAGCTTTTGTGATTCATAAATAATTTCTTGATTGCTTTTATTAACAGGTTCCCCTTCTTCCTCGGGAACCGGCTGGTCTAGGATAGAAACTGCCTCTAACTGGGAAGGTATTTTTTGCTGAACAAATATCATTCCACCGATCCCAAGCAAAATGAATACGGCAGTAATAAGCAGGCTTGTCATCCAAGTACGCTTCATATTACACCTCCTACTCTACATACCATTGTACATTTGTCACTTTAACTGTAACCTTATTTTCAAAATCATAGTAATTTTTTTCAAACGTTCCCTTATCCTCTGGGTTTAAGTACATCGGATAAACTTGCGCAGTTTCACTTTCTATGACTTTATCATTTTCATTTATAATGTCATAGGTTACTTCAATTGAACTGACAATTTTCGTAGCTTCACTCTGCACTTCTCCCTTAACCGTTATATCGCCAAATTCATCTTCAGAAACGTTTACATCTAAAATCTTGACAGCATCTTGCCTGTTTTTTAAATCTTCCTCTGCTGCTTGTTCCATCGCACGTTCAATCCGCTCTAATTTTTCCTGTTCAAAAGCTTGCTTCTCTTGTTCTACTCGGTCTTTTAATTGAGCAAGCTTTTCATGATTAATAACATACTGTAGTCCTTCATCTACTGCAGCAATCGCCTCATTAAATTGTTTTTCTTTCATTGCTTCTTCTGCATTTTTTGTACTGATGGAGACGATTTTTTCAGTGATCTTTTCTCGTACTCGAGTAGCTTCTTCTAAATCAAGTCCTGACAAAGTGTTTAATTTTTCAGCAAGTTCATCAATACTTGTTAGTTTTTTAAGTTGATTATTAATTTTGTTTACAGTAATCCTAGAATCAAGCTGGTTTAGTTTTTCTGTTAACGTAACAACTAACCGATCTTCTTTTTTCATCATTGAATTATTAATGGAAGCTAAATTTTCCAGGGCTGTGTCTAATTTGTTATTTTCTATAGACTCTTCAACTTGGTTGAGCTCATTATCTAGCTTTCTAACATCCCTTACGCTGGATAAGCTTGTTTGAAGGGCCTGATAATTCGGGCGTTGATTGGCAGCTGTTACTAATAAGTTTTCCGCCTCTTTATATTTTCCGTTCAGTGCTAATTCTTCTGCCTCATTCTTATCCTCTAGTACGCTCTTGTTGACTTGTTTCGAATGATTATATGTATAGCCTATTACACTTGCAATCAGAATAAAAACTGCGATCGGCAAGATAACCGGCCAAATGTTTTTTGGACTAGGTTCAACGTCTACATCTGAACCTTCCTTTGGTACATTGGATAACTTTTCACCACAATGAGAGCAATAACGGGAGCCCGAATTATTTTCACTACCACACTCCGTACAAATGACCATGGGCCCGCCCTCCTTCTATTTAACGAAATAAAAAATTCACCCCTCATTATATCATGTTTCCATAACCTACTGTCATAGAATTTTATTTTTTTCTGCTAACTTATTGCAAACGCACGGCCAACTTTTCCATTGTTGCATAAAATATCAAAAATAGTGGAGAAGGGAGTTTCACTTATGCAAAACAACCGCCACAAAAAAACAACCCAAAGTTCTTCAAAACCAAAAAAATCAAGTTGCTGTGGAAAGAAAAGAAAAAATTCTAATAAATAATTCTGATGATTACTCTAAACTCACATAAATCAGAAAAAAGCAGTTCGCTATTACGCATTACAATTGGTAAAGAAAAACGCTTGGACATTTTAATATCCAAGCGTTTTTCTTTATATTTTCTTCTTCAACTACTTTCCATGGGCATGTGGCGAGCTTCCTCGGGCTATCGCCGATCATGTTCATCCCAGCTCTTACGCCTTATAAGGACGAAGGCTAAATCTAGTTCATCAATCCTATCGGGCGTTATCCAGCTCCAGCTCCTAGCGGCTAGTGAGACTTCCCTCGCTTCTGTACGATAAGTCCAGTCCATACGCCGCTGACCAAGGCGCCTCCGCTTTTAAAAGAGGAGGCTCGCAATTTCCGGACCTCATTGCCATTGTGTGGCAGACGGAAACCTCAGTAATTGGTTCTTCAAATTGTAGGCTATTCATAGATGGGAGTGGGTCGCTAGGAAACGGGGAGATTCCCAAGCCCCCATTCGATGTGTGAGAAACGAATCCCCCTCCCATTCTGACTGCATACTTTTCAAACATCCTGAGACCCCACAGGACGAAGTCCGAGGAGGCTCAGCGCCCGCCCCATGGAAAGTGATCCGTTTCCCGCAGCCCCTACATTCACACAAACATCTCGAATTCAAGTCTTCAACAATCCTGCTCTGTTAGCGAGCATTTGCGAGTAAATAGAATAATCTAACTGAGAGAGTTTAAGAACAATCCTTCACAGACTCTACAATGCATAGTATTACCCGGTTTGTTTTTTTTCCATGGACTCTAAATTAGAGTTATCTTTTGTCATTCGGTTTGCGATCGTCGTAATAGCGCCATCACCTGTCACGTTAGTAGCTGTCCCAAAACTATCCTGTGCTAAATACAGTGCGATCATTAAGGAAACCATCACCGAGCTGAATCCTAGCATGCTTTCTAGCAATCCTACAGCTGCCATTACAGCTCCACCTGGAACCCCAGGAGCTGCAATCATAGTGACACCAAGCATTAGAACAAAGGGAAAGATATCTATAAAATTCAGCGCTTGTCCTTGCATATACATAACTGCCATCGCACAGCTTGTTATTGTGATTGTACTACCAGCAAGATGAACATTGGCTAATAGTGGTACGGCAAAATCCGCTACACGTTCTTTCACGCCTATACCTTTTGTATGTTTCAGCGTAATAGGGATAGTAGCCGCGGAGGATTGTGTACCCAATGCTGTAAAATAAGCTGGGGCCATTTTACGTAATAAATAAAATGGATTGGCTCTATGCAATGCGCCTGCAATTCCATAAACTCCAATTAAATAAAATAAATGCAAAATAATGATCATGACAAATACTTTAGCAAATACACTTAAAATCGTAGCTACTTGTCCAGAAAATGCCATATTAGCAAAGATACCAAAGATATGAAACGGAAGTAATGGAATAATAACCTTCTCTATTACTTTTTGAATGATGGAACGAAACTCTGTCATCGTATGATATAGAGTATTTCCCTTAATTGCCGTCATTCCAACACCAAGTAAAAAGGAAAAGACCAGGGCTGCCATAACATCCATAATTGGATTTATTTCAACTGAAAAAGAAGCTTCCACTAATGAATCCTCAGGGTTTGTCATGCCTCCCCCATCTCCCGTATTTAAAAGGGTTGGATATAAGTTTCGCGCCACAAGATAAGCAGCAACCCCAGCGATCACCGTTGAGATATAGGCAAGCCCGGCTGTGATGCCAAGCATTTTACCTGCACCACTTCCAATTGAAGCAATTCCCGGGGCGATAAACCCTATAATAATTAAAGGGATGACAAAACTTAAGAAACTATCAAATAGCCCTGTAAATATTGCAAATAGTTGAATACCTCCTTCAGGTACAACTAAACCAATGGATATTCCTAAAATAATAGCGAGTATAATTCGTACTAGTAATGGAATTTTATTCAATTCCCTCTTCCTTTCTTGTGCAGTTAAATTTTAATATATTAATGTAGTACAGAGAAAAATAATCTTAATAGATAGTAACTTATTACAAACTCTTTGTGAAGGAAAGAAACCTGTGAAAACCCTTTAATATAAAAAAACTTTTATGTCTTTATCTCGCTTTTCATTTCGCCTACAATCCATTTATTTATAAGTAATCTAAATGTAATACTTTTGTAGTGGTTTTGTATTTGTTAATCAGGAATTTACTTGTTATACTCCTATAAGCAGTTACAAGAAAGGGGTAAAAAGTCATGAAAAAAGCAATTATAATATTCTCTTTTATGTCCTTTTACATTTTTGGTATTTTAGGGTTTAACTCTGAATTACCATTACAAGCAGAAGAAATCTCACATGATAAATTAGATGAAAGAAAGCCGATCACTTTAAGTAAAAAACCAGGTGATTTTGACAATATAAATTTCAAAAAAGAGGTAGTAAAAACAGTAAACGTGGAAGCAACAGCTTATACGGCCTTTTGTGAAGGATGCAGTGGGACAACCCGTACAGGCATTGATTTAAGAGCCAATCCTAATCAAAAAGTGATTGCCGTAGATCCTGAAATTATTCCACTTGGTTCAAAAGTAAATGTTCCAGGATATGGTGAAGCCATCGCGGGTGATATTGGTGGGGACATTAAAGGAAACAGAATTGATTTATTTATGGAAGAAAATAAGGACGCTATGAATTATGGACGTCAACAAATTAAAGTCGAAATATTAGCCTCATAATGTTGGCAATTTAGATAAGCCTAATTTTTAATAAGCCTTATCTAAACAACGTAAAAATGCACCCCTTATGTAAAAGTAACGGGTTCAGTTCTGGGGGAGAACACAAAATAACGTAGTAATTAGGAGGGCAAATCGCAATGCGATTAGCACTCCTTTTTTTTATTGACATAACAGCGTTTATGTAGTCTTATCCCCCTAAATTAGATTCGGTTTCGAGATCATGGGGGGGGTCGTTACAGGGGTGGCTTTGAAACAACTCGCTTTCCTGCGGAGAACGGACCGAGCCTCCTCGTTCGTTGGCACTCCCTGTGTGGTCTCGCCTAGCTCCTTCTGAGGCCACTGAAAAAGTCCGGTAAATTTTAAGAAAAGCAAATCCCTAAAAATTCTATCCCCATTTTCAGTTTATAAATTAGGGGTAAATTGGACTTAATCCTCCACTTTGACAGGAAAAAACAATGTGATTTTGGGTGAATAGTTCGGTTTTGGAGTACACCACTATCCGTGTTCTATTGCAATGAACCTCTCTATATCAAGGATTTTAATAGGACTGCCCGCTATCAAGATTTGCATGCAAACTTAGGAATGGCTGCCTTTTCTTGAAGGGGTATCGAGACACTTATATGGTAAAGGGGCGGAGGGAAACGGTGAGACTCCTATGGGATGTGCGGGACAGCTGAGACCCCACAGGACGAAGTCCGAGGAGGCTCAGCGCACGCCCCATGGAAAGCGAGCCGTTTCCCGCAGCCCCTACATTCACACAAACATCTCGAATTCAAGAATCTCTCTATATATTTTAACATAAATCCCAATATTCCTTTTGTTGTTTTGTATGCTAATTTATATGTTAAATACCGATAATCGTTGAAATAACAAAGAATAATAAGAGACCAAATCATATGCAATTTGGTCTCTTCATTCGTATGTTATTTCATGTTTTGTACTCGAAAACTGAACCCGTTAGATTTTGGGATAGTGTTTTTCAAAAAGTTCATTATTATATAGAAAAGGACTTTTTCAGTGGCCTCGCGCCAGCCTGAGGAGGCTCAGCGCACGCCCACGGAAAGCGACTCCTTCCCCACCACCCCTTTCTCCACATAATCATCTCGCAATCGAGTCTTCAACAATCCTGCTAAGTTAGCGAACAAGCACAACTTCGTCAATGTGCATAACTAGTAGTATGTATACCCTTTTCGTGAGCATCGATATTGATAAGAGTAACAATGGTTGTATGATTACTAAGACGATCATACACACTCTTACAAATATAAGGGCAGTCCTTAACTGGAAAAAGTGTTGTATTTTAATAAGCAAAAACTGTGTCAACTCTTTCAAGCGGTCACACGGGCCTTCTTGTTATTAAACAATCTGGGATTTAGTTGAACAAGACAGACAAAATAAACCAACCTTAAAAAGGCTCAGTGAAAATACTGAGCCTTTTTACTTGTTAATTATAATGCTTATTTTAATGTGAAAACTATGCTGATTCGTTGTGATTTAATATATTATTACCAATACTGAACCCGTTAATGTCAAAGTGCTGCCTCTTTATTACTCTTTTGAAAAACGAGTTCTATAAGCACGCTTGTCCAAATAAAAGCTTTCTACGCTTGCAGTATGGACAGCAACTCCATCTTCCAAGAACCACCAAGATCCTCTATCAAGTTGCTTCACAATAAATTCCATCGTTTCTCTTTCATCCATTTCTTCACTTAATTCAAGATCATGTGTTACGACACGTTTGCTATCTAACAAAAAAACAACGTGCCACTCATTTTTAGCTGCCAATGACATCAACCTCCTATATGTATATTACAAGTCTTTTCCCCATTTTTTTTGTTTTATAACTTCCATTTATAAATTTCTGTTTACGATTTTTAGTCTATCCTTATTGTGAGTGTTTATTCAATTGTGTGGTACCAAGTATACGGAAAACAAATCATTACTCTGAGTCCCTTTCTCTATTTCTAACGCCTGACTCAATATATACATATGAAAGGATTGCAGAACTTGGTTATCCAATGTTTTGTACTCTTAATCCAATCCATTGCGCTATAAACTTTTTGTTAGGAGAGAATTTTCGCTTTCACTTTCCGGGATCTTGGTCCATCAAATTCACAGAAGTAGATGCCTTGCCATGTACCTAGTACTAATTGTCCTTCTGAAATAATAATAGTTTGAGCATGACCGACAGTACTTGTTTTCATATGGGCCGCTGTATTACCTTCCATATGTCGATCTTTTGCATCCTCCCAAGGATATACTTCACGAAATCTACGAAGCATATCGGTTTTCACATCAGGGTCGGCATTTTCATTAATTGTGATTCCAGCCGTCGTATGAGCTGAGGAGACAATCACAACACCATCTTCAACTCCTTGTTCACGGACCCAATCAGTAATTTCTCTCGTTATATCAATCATTTGATCATGATGTTTTGTTTGAACAGAAAATGTCTTAAACATACCACCGCCACCTCTCTTTAATATATTTGAGATGCTGCAAAATCTTTTAATTTTTGATAGATATCGATCTCATTTTGGTGAGTCGTTGAATCGATCCAATTCCACTCATTATTCTCTAAACTGACATCGATAGTTGCCGTGTACACATTGGTTGCATTCCCTCTTAATTGAATAGAATAACGTCTTTCTGCTTTCTCAACGACACAGTTTACGAGTCCACCTTTGTTTATAACTACGATCGGAGTTTCTACTTCATTAGAACCTAAGATCGTAGAAACGAGAGTTGACGCGGACATCGCAGTGCCACATGCATTCGTTAGTCCTACTCCACGTTCATAGGTTTGCACAAAGATCTTGTTCGTTGCTAAAATTTGCACAAAACTCACATTCACACCTTTCGGAAAAACTTCCGAAAGGTTATTCGCCTTTTTCCCTGTTGCCTCTAGCTCTCGCTGATTTACTTTATCTACAATCGTGACAATGTGAGGATTCGGAACACTCAATGCCGTAAAGGTTAAATCATCAGATAGCTCAGGAATGACAACGTCCAACGCTTCATCTTTTTCAAATTTCATTGGCAAGGATTGCACTTCAAAAGAAACAGGTTCGATCGTCACTGAAAACGTATCGATTCCTTCATAGATAGGCTCCACTTGCTCTACTGCCAAGACAGCCTTTTCTGTTTCTATTTGAACTTTTGCTCTTCCTTCTTGCTCAATAATATGACGGGCCACACAGCGCAAACCATTTCCGCACATTTCCGCTTCTGTCCCATCTGAGTTAAACATCCGCATACGTGCTTCCGCCACTTCACTATTCATTACAAAAAGGATTCCGTCAGATCCTACCCCGTTATTTCGATCACATAATACGATGGAAAGCTGACTACGTTCCTCTTCAGTAAATTGATAATGATTTGTCTTTTCATCAATTAATAGAAAATCGTTATCTGACCCATGACATTTAATAAATTGAATCATATAGATACTCCCCCTGTTTTTTTAACCCCATCATAGCATATTTCACTTTTTTATACAGAGCGCCGCTTCATAAGCCAAAGAAAATAAGGGGCACCGATTAACGCGACTAAAATACCTGATGGGATCTCATTTGGTGCCAATAACGTTCGGCTAAACAAATCAGAAATTACGAGAAGGAAACCTCCTAAAAGCATCGTAACTGGAAGCAGCTTTTGGTTCGCACTGCCTACCAACAATCGTGCGAAGTGTGGAGCAATCAGTCCGACGAAACCTATGGAACCTACCGCAGCTACACTACATGCAGCTAGTAATGTAGCCAGTAACGCCATTTGAAATCTAACAGATATAACTCCGAGCCCCAGGCCTTTTGCTGCGTCATCACCTAAGGAAAGAACATCTAAATTTTTAATGTGAAAAGCAAGTATTGGAATAAATATAATTAATGGCCAGAGCAAAAACTGGAAAATTTCTTTCCATCCTGTAGCATACGTTGTTCCAGACAGCCACGTAAGTGCAGAAGCCACTCCCAGCTCTGACTGAACAACCATGATTTGAATAAGAGCTGAACCAAAAGCTGATATTCCAATACCTAATAAAGCAAGTGTCGTTGGATGAAATTCCGCTTTGGCACCTAACGCCATGACCACTAAGAAAAACACAAAAGCTCCAGTCATTGCACCAATTGGAATCCAAACAGCTGATGCACTGAAGAAATACATCGTTGTTAATGCCCCCACACCTGCTCCTGATGTTATTCCGATTACAGAAGGGTCTGCTAGTGGATTACGTAATACTCCTTGAAATATAAGACCACTTACAGCTAATACGGCTCCACTTAATAATGCAACCAGCGAACGTGGAAGTCTTAATTCTAGAATGAAATTCCTCATAAATTCATTCGTTTGACCGGTTAGCGCTTCAAACGTTGCAATCGGTTCAAAACCGTAATTTCCATAAGACATGCTGATTAAAATAGTTCCTATAATAATAACCAAGAGAATCGGAACTAATTTTTTTAGTGACATGTTAATGGCAACTCTTCCTGCCATGATCGAGCCAGAGTCCTTCGTGTTTGATTCCTGCTTCATTCTTAAAACTAACCCAATAAGCCATGGTGAACCAACAAGTGCCGTAATGGCTCCAACAGGGAGCTCGGAAAAAGATGGATCAATAATTCTTGCAAAAACGTCAGCCACAAGAAGAATATTGGCTCCCCACAAAAACGACCCAATTAACAAAGGAACATGGGTCCGATAACCAATTAATTTTATTAAGTGAGGGGCAACGAGCCCAACAAATCCAATAGGTCCTACAATGCTTACAGTAACTGACGTTAACAACACAGAGGCTAGAATAGTGATTAATTTAACGGATCGAACATTTTGACCTAAAGCAGTAGCTACTTCATCACCTAGCTTTAATGTGTCTAATTTCTGAGCATAAATGAGCAGTAATACGAAGGAAACAACAATAAAAGGAAGGGAAAACTGTACACCACTCCAATCATTTTGAACAAGTGTTCCTGATCCCCATAAAAATAGTCCCTGTGTTTCATTTTCATAAAAAATTTGCATCAAAGTTGTTAGAGATGAAAACAGAAAAGTCACAATCATTCCTGCTAACACCATCCGCACAGGCGTTGCATCACCGGCACCTGATAACAAATAAACAAAAGCAAATGTAACAATTCCCCCAATAAAAGCTATAACTACACCATTAGCAAACATTGCAAATGGAAAAAAAATCGTCGAGGCAACAACAGCGAAGTATGTACCAGAGTGAATACCGAGTGTACTTGCCGAAGAAAGTGGGTTCTTTGTAACCGTTTGTAACACGACACCAGATACCGCTAAGGCACCCCCAGCGAGTATACCGATAACAGCCCGCGGCATTCTCATAATACGTACTGTGTGATGCTCAATTATGTCAGCCGGATTAATAACCGATTGTATAACAGTAGATAGCGGCAGAGACACATTACCTTGGTTTATATGTATAAAAGTTAATAAACATAATAAGATGCTCCCACCTCCGAAGGTGAGAGCTCCTACTAGTACTTTTTTGAAAACAAAACTCATTACAATCACTACCTTTTACCTACAATAACGCCATAAGTTCTCCTACGCTACTTCCTTCTTCTAACTATACACGGAAAACCCTTGTCGCCTACCTATGAAAGCTAACTCAAATATTTATTCTCCATCTTCTTTAAGAACAGAGTCAACTACTTGTTCTGCTAACACCTCAGCTGATAATGGACCACCAAACGTCCATGTACTACCAGGCATTTTATATAGCCGATCATTTTTCACAAAATCTAACTCTTCCCATACTGGATTGCCTGCTAATTGATCGTCAAAAATATTATCTTCATCTTGAACGATATAGAAGAAGTTAGAATCTTGATAGTTTTGCAAGGTTTCCACAGTCGTTTCTGTATACCCATAAATTTCTAATTCGTCTGATTCATAATCATTCTTCATACCTAAATTATCCATAACATTTGCTACCATTGAATTATCTGTAAACAAACGAAGAGTTGGTGTGTTTTGTGCAGTGAACGCTTGAGTGATCACATAATTCATACCTACTTTACCGGCTTCTTCTAGACGAGCCTTTTGATCTTCAAATGTTTGTTCCATATCACTGATCGCTTGCTCAGCTTCCTCTTCTTTATCAACCGCTTTTGCAATGGTATTAAATTCATCCAACATGCTTTCAAATTGATTTTGTGCGCTCTCTTCAGAATATGGTGCGAACATAATTGTTGGGGCGATTTCCTCTAAATCTTCAGCAATTCCTTCATGTCGAAAGTCTACACCAATAATCAAGTCAGGTTCAAGTCTAGAAATCGCTTCTAAGCTGGGCTCCTGACGAGTACCTACATCCTCAACTGAATCACTAAAAGGCTTTCCTACATCTACCCAGTCACTGTAAGAGTCTAAATCAGCAACACCTGTTGGTTCCATCCCTAACGCTTGAAGTTCTTCAGCGTAAGACCACTCCAAGACTACAACGTTTTCCGGTGTACCTTCAATAGTTTTCTCCCCCGTTGCATCTTCAATAGTTACAGATCTAGAATCCTCAGCCTCAGACGAATCTCCATTATTATTCTCCTCTTCATTTCCACCACAAGCTACTAAAACGGTCATCATTAAAGTGAGCATCAGTATCCATATTTTCTTCATTACATCTCTTCCTTTCCTCTATTGTTTAGTTTGCGTTTAATTGCCTACTTTTACTATGTACACAATGATCACCGTGAAGCAGGCGAACTAAATGATATTGATTCTCAATTCCATTATAATCATATCGAAGTCTTCCGCATGTGTCAATGAAAACTTTTCTCAATTAGAACGAATAAATCTTTTGGTATGAGTTCATATTAATACCAGGTAATAATTACAATTGACATCAGCTATTCTAAGTTGCTAAGATTGATACAATAAAAATCCGAAGTGTAAACTTGGTTGTGTTGGAGGTAATCACATGGAAGATTTGCATTCTTATGGTTGGTACGCCAAACGCGTTGCAAAATATATGCCAAAAGGGGTTTTCAAACCTGTCCCTAAACGCTTGTGGGGTGGGTTAGCTTATTTGTCTATTATTATCTCTGGATTACTAATTATCAGTTTAACGGAGTGGCATCCCCTATTTTTCTTACCTATTTCCTTTATATTAGGGGCAAGTTTCGCCGGAATGGGGTTCTTAGGACATGAAATTCTACATGGAACCGTTGTAAAAAAACCATGGCTACGTGATTTACTAGGTGCCATTGCTTTTTGGCCTTTAAGTACGGGGCCAAAGCTTTGGAGAAAATGGCACAATTTAAATCACCATATTCATACACAACATGAAGACAACGATCCAGATGCTTGGCCGAGTTTAGAACGTCTTAGCCAATCAAAAATGTTTCACTGGATCTATAAACTACCTTTATTTGTGAGAGCGTTTTTTGCGTTTGCATCGCTAGCTGTTCAATTTACCGCTCATTCTCTGAAGATGTTCTGTGCTTACATCAAAGACTTCAAACCAAAGCAACAGCCTAAAGTTTGGATTCAAATGGCCCTACCTTGGGCGAGTTGGATTGGTTTACTTTTCTTAATTGGCTGGGAAAAGTGGCTCTTCGCCTTCTTTATCCCACTGCTCGTTGCTAATTTGGTCGTAATGGGGTATATTTCAACGAATCATCGATTAAACCCACTTGTACCTGTAAACGATCCATTAGCCAATAGCCTGACTGTAACGGTTCCAAAGTGGGTTGATTATATTCATTTTAACTTCTCTCATCATACAGAACATCACCTTTTCCCAGGGATGAGTTCTAAGCATTATCCGTTAGTCAAATACTACATTAAACAATTGTGGCCAGAAAAATATCACGAAATGGCCATGAGCAAAGCTCTCATAGCATTATGGAAGACTCCACGAGTTTATTTTGACAATCGTGAGTTAATCGATCCCTCTCATGGGCATCTCTATGGCTCCCTTGGCCACGGGTTAAACCCTGAAAACATTGATTATAAAAAAATGAATAATTAACTGATTTGGCTCTATTTAGATCGTTCTGATCTAAATAGAGCTTTTTTCTTGGTTACTTTGTTATCGGCCAAAACTTACAAATATGGGTCTATAGTGAATGTGATGGTGTGGAAAATAAACAGATCATTGATATTTTACCCGATCGAAAGGTAGACACCATCAAGAAATACTTGCGTTCTTGTGATACAGGATCGGTGGAGATTGTGGTCATGCATTGGGTTTGTCCAAGTCTTTCAAACGTGCGGTGTGTGATGTTTTAGAACTTAGAATTTGAATCATTGTAGTTTTGGATAGATAAATGTTTGAGAAAACCATCTCACAAGCAGCTAAATCAAATGGGTGATGGAGATCATTCTCCATCACCACATTTGACAGAGAAACCAAATATTCTGGTTTATCGACGAACGGACTGCCTTCAAACAAAAAAAGCGCCAATCAAAGTCAGAAATCGACTTCTCATGACGCCCTCAACCTCATCTCTTACACCATAACCATTCTTTTTGTAAAAGCTAGCTGTTGAACGTGTGGTAATCTGGATAAATCCATGTTTCCACCACTTACTACAACACCGCATTTTTTCCCAGTCAAAGCAGGCTCTCGAGCTAATACTGCCGCAAGAGCGGTTGCTCCTGCACCTTCAACCAGTGTCTTTTCTCGTTCTAGCAACTGAAGAATAGAATTGGCAATTTGCTGCTCATTTACCGTTACAATCTCATCGACGTATTTACGAATGTAATGAAACGTTTTCGTACCATGCTGTTTAACAGCAATTCCATCTGCGATCGTGGTAACGGAGGTTAACTTTTTCGGACCACATTTATAAAATGAGTTGTAAGTAGACGGTGCTTCTTCAGACTGTACACCGACTACCTTAATGTCCGGCTTTAATTGCTTTGCAGCATAGGCAATTCCTGCAATTAATCCTCCGCCGCCAATAGGTACAACAAGCGTATCCAAGTCTGGCTGTTCTTGTAACATTTCAACAGCTACTGTAGCCTGACCAGCCATAACATCTACATCATCAAATGGATGAATAAATGTCGCGCCACAGCGCTTTTGCTCTTCCATGGCTGCCGTAAAAGCTTCCTGAAAAGATTCACCAATGAGGACAGTTTGGGCTCCATAAGCTTCTGTCGCCTGAACTTTAGCTTGAGGAGTTGCCTCTGGCATAAAGATTTTTGCAGGGATACCACGTTTGGCAGCAGCCAATGCTACTCCTTGTGCGTGGTTTCCTGCAGATGCAGCAATGACACCACATTCGGCTTCTTCTTCAGTCAGCTGGGAGACTTTAAAGGAAGCACCTCTCACTTTAAATGCACCTGTCTTTTGCTGATTTTCCATCTTCATGTACACCTGTTGTCCTGTGTACTGATTAAATGTTTCAGAGGTTTTAAACGGTGTTTGATGGACCACATCGTTTAATTGTTCTTTGGCTTCAAAGACTTTAGCTAGCGTTAAGAAATTCCCAACGTCTTCACTCCTTAATTTTTATTTGGCTTTCTGTGTTTCATACTGATCAATGGCTTCAGCATAATTTAACGTGACGGATATTTCATCCCAGCCATTCAATAACATGTCTTTATGGTAAGGTTGAATATCAAATGCTGATACTAAACCATGATCACTTTTTACTTGTTGCTTTGCTAAATCAACCTCGATTGATACCTTTTTCTCCTTCGCCTGCTCAAGTAATTCATTGACTTCGTGGCGAGGTAATACAATAGGAAGAATACCATTTTTCGAACAATTGTTGTAAAAAATATCGCCAAAACTTGGGGCAATCACTACTTTAAATCCGTAGTCTTCGATTGACCAAGGAGCATGCTCCCTTGAAGACCCGCAACCAAAGTTTTCACCAGCCACCATTACTGTGGCATCTTTATACATAGGATCATTTAACGAGAAGTCCTCACGAATTGAATCATCCTCATGGAAACGCCAGTTGTAAAAAAGAAACTGGCCGAAACCTTGGCGTTCAATCCGTTTTAGGAACTGCTTTGGAATAATCTGGTCAGTATCGACATTGGATCTATCTAGTGGGTAAATGATTCCTTTATGTTGATTAATAGGTTCCATACTTTACCCTCCTACGGCTGCGCCAAATTTTCTCACATCAACAAAAGTGCCCTCTAGAGCAGCAGCTGCTGCCATTTCAGGACTAACAAGATGAGTTCTGGATCCATTTCCCTGACGTCCTTCAAAATTTCGGTTTGATGTCGATGCACAACGTTCACCAGGTGGAACGATATCATCATTCATGGCTAGGCACATACTGCAGCCAGCATCGCGCCATTCAAATCCTGCCGTAAGAAAGATAGTATCCAATCCTTCTGCTTCCGCCTGTTCTTTAACCGAATGTGAACCAGGTACAACGATGGCCGTTACGTTTTCATGAACTTTTCCACCTTGTGCAATTTTAGCGGCTTTTCTTAAATCACTGATTCTAGAGTTAGTACAAGAACCAATAAATACGTGATCAATAGGAACCGATTGAATTTTCTGGTTTGCTTCCAAGCCCATATAATCAAGGGCACGTTGAATGCTATCCTGTGCTTGAGCATCGTCAAGTACAGAAGGATCTGGAGTTGAGGCACCAACTGGTATACATTGGGATGGGTTTGTTCCCCAAGTTACCTGAGGTTCAACATTGGATGCATTAATCTCTACAGTAGCGTCATATGTGGCACCAGGATCAGTGGCTAGAGCTTTCCACTCTGCTGCAGCTTCTTCAAACTCAGCTTCTTTAGGAACATAGCGTTTACCACGCAAGTATTCGATCGTCGTATCATCAGGACTTATTAAACCAGCTCGTGCTCCTGCTTCAATAGACATGTTACAAATCGTCATTCGTTCTTCCATAGATAGATCACGAATGGCATCTCCCGTGTATTCTACGACATAACCTGATCCAAAACGAACACCAAATTTTGCAATGATTGCTAAAATCAAATCCTTTGCAGTTACACCAGTACCTAAAGAACCATTCACTTTAATTTCTAGCGTTTTAGGCGTTGCTTGCCACAGAGATTGAGTCGCTAGCACATGTTCTACTTCACTTGTCCCTATACCAAAAGCTAAGGCGCCGAATGCTCCATGTGTTGATGTGTGACTATCTCCGCATACAATAGTTTTTCCTGGTTGGGTCAGGCCAAGTTGAGGACCAATTACGTGAACAATACCTTGGTCCGGATGGTTGATGTCAGCTAAACGAATGCCAAACTCATCACAGTTTTGTTCCAAAGTATCCATCTGTTTTTTTGAAATTTGATCCTTAATGATATGTCGATGTTGTGTCGGCACATTATGGTCCATTGTAGCATAGGTACGATCAGGGCGACGTACTTTTCGTTTTTTTATACGAAGCCCTTCAAATGCCTGGGGTGAAGTAACTTCATGAACTAAATGTAAATCGATATAGATTAGTTCTGGCTTCCCCTCTTCTTTGTGGATCACGTGCTGATCCCAAATTTTCTCAATAATCGTCTTAGGTCGCCCCATGTTGGATGCTCCTTTCTTCAATTATGCGTAACACCTCATAATGTTTTCTGTCGTATCATGTGAATTCATTTGCTCAGAAATTTTCTTAGCCATTTCGCTTCCACTAACTTGCGAACCACCATTAATATCTAAGTCAGCTGTATGATACTTGTTATTTAATACACTATGAACAGCAGCTTCGATTTCATCAGCCTCTTCATTCATATTAAAAGAATGGCGCAGCATCATTGCCGCAGATAAAATAGTTGCAAGTGGATTGGCTTTGTCTTCACCGGCAATATCTGGTGCGGATCCGTGAACTGGTTCATATAAGCCAAGTCCATCCTGACGAATACTAGCTGATGGCAGCATTCCTAAAGAGCCTGTTAATACAGAGGCTTCATCACTTAAAATGTCACCAAACATGTTTTCCGTAACAATAACATCAAAGTATCCAGGGTTAGTAACTAGCTTCATAGCAGCAGCATCAACGAGCATGTGCTCAACGTTTACATCAGGATAATCTTGTTTCTTTTCCTCCACAACTTCTCTCCACATACGGCTTGACTCTAAGACATTCGCTTTATCTACGGAAGTTAAGTGGTTTCGGCGAACTTGTGCGCTTTGGAAAGCTTTATCTACAATCCTTTCCATTTCATAGCGAGAATATGCTAGTGTATCGACAACTTCTTTGCCGTTATTTCGGCGCTCACTAGGCTCACCAAAATAAAGACCTCCTGTTAATTCCCGAACAATTAATAAGTCACTGCCTTCAACGACTTCCGGTTTTAATGGAGACGCATGAAGTAAGGGTTTAAATCCTTTAACTGGGCGAAGATTGGCAAAAAGCCCAAGTTGCTTACGAATCCCTAGCAAACCTTTTTCCGGTCGCATATGTCCAGGAAGACTATCCCATTTCGGACCACCAACAGCACCTAGTAAAATACCATCCGCTTTCTTGCAAGCCGAAATCGTGTCTTCTGGAAGAGGGGTGCCCTGGTTATCAATGGCAGCCCCGCCAATTTCATGAGTTTCAAAAGTGAAACGATGACCAAACTGTTCAGCTACGGTCTCTAATACGCCTTTTGCAGCCTTAGTTACTTCAGGACCTATGCCATCACCAGGCAATACAACGATATGCTTTTCCATACCCATTCCCCTCCTATAATTGGACTTCTTTAACGTCATTCGTTTGACGTGTATGGAGCGTTCTGTTGACAGCATTCAGAAATGCGTGAGCAGATGCTTCCAATACGTCTTGTGCTGATCCACGACCGGAAGCTTTGTAACCATTAACTGTAAGCTGTACATAAACTTCAGCTAACGCGTCTCTCCCTTTACCAATGGAACTTAACTGGTAATCTTGCAAGTGAACTTCTTCGTCTAACAATTCGTCTAGTGTATTGTAAATGGCTTCAACGCTACCTTCACCCGTGCTAGCCTTTTCAACTTCCTCACCATCAGGGCGAGTCAACAGTACCGTTGCTGTTGGACGGTTGATACTACCATACTGCACTTGGAAGGCTTTCAATTCGTATCTGGCAACATCTTCATTTTCTGTTTGTTTATCCGCAAGAATGGCAAAAAGGTCTTCTTCTGTTACTTCTTTCTTTTTACCTGTTAGGTTTTTGAAAGATTCAAAAGCTTCCTTAAGTTTCGTCTCCGATAATTCAAAACCTAATGATTCGGCTTTTTGTTTAAAGGCATGACGACCAGAGTGCTTACCTAGTACAAGGTTATTGGAATCAATCCCAACCATTTGCGGTGTGATGATTTCATACGTTGTTGATTCTTTTAGCACGCCATCCTGGTGAATACCTGATTCATGGGCAAATGCATTACGCCCAACGACCGCTTTGTTCCCTGGTACCTGCATTCCTGTTAGCTTACTGACAAGATCACTTGTGCGTTTAATTTCTTTTAGCACCAATCCGGTTTGAAAATCATAACGATCTTTACGGATTTCTAGAGCGACGGAAATTTCCTCAAGGGCAGCATTTCCTGCTCGTTCCCCTATACCATTAATGGTACCTTCAATTTGACCGGCTCCTGCTTCAATCGCTGATAAAGAGTTACTAACTGCCATCCCAAGATCATCGTGACAGTGAGCAGAAAGAACAACTCCATCAATATTGCTTACATTTTCTTGAACATATTTGAAAAGTTTCGCATATTCATCTGGTGTCGTATATCCGACCGTATCAGGAAGGTTAATAACGTCGGCACCCGCATCGATTACTTTTTCGATAATGTGTACTAGAAAATCGTAATCTGAACGCGTGGCATCCTCAGCTGACCACTGAACATAAGGAAATTTTTCTTTGGCATATGCAACAGATTCAACAGCCGTTTGAACGACTTCATCTGGAGTCTTTTTTAACTTATGAGTCATGTGAATGGAAGACGTAGCCAAGAAAATGTGTAATCTTGGCTCTGCTCCACCCTTCAATGCTTCCCAAGCGGTATCGATATCACTTTTAAATGATCTCGCAAGGCCAGTTACTGAGCAGTTCCGAACTGTGTCAGCTATTTCCTTTACCGCATTAAAATCTTCTTGTGAGGAAGCGGGAAATCCCGCTTCCATAATATCTACCCCAAACCGTTCCAATTGTTTAGCAATCTCAATCTTTTCAAGACGATTTAAGTTTACACCAGCTGACTGTTCACCATCTCTAAGGGTAGTATCAAAAACATTAACGCGAGCCATGGGTGACCACATCCTTTTCTTTAGATTGAGATTTCTTAACAAAAGGCATTAATTCACGTAACTCTCTCCCCACCTTCTCAATTTGATGATTATTTTCAAGTCTATTCGTTGCATTAAACTCTGGACGATTTACTTGATTTTCAAGGATCCAACCTTTAGCAAACTTACCAGTTTGGATATCAGACAGTACGTCTTTCATGCGAGCTTTTGTATCTTCATTAATAACACGTGGTCCAGAAACGAAGTCACCCCATTGAGCTGTATCAGAAATGGAATAACGCATTCCTTCAAGTCCACCTTCATACATAAGGTCAACGATAAGCTTTAACTCGTGCATACATTCGAAGTAAGCCACTTCTGGCTGATACCCCGCTTCAGTTAACGTTTCAAATCCTGCCTTCACAAGACTCGTTAGGCCTCCACAAAGAACGGCTTGCTCTCCGAATAGATCTGTTTCAGTTTCTTCTTGGAAAGAAGTTTCCAAAATTCCAGCACGACCAGCACCAATTCCTTTTGAGTAAGCAAGAGCCACTTCACGGGCAGATCCTGTAACGTTCTGTTCTACACCGAATAGTGCAGGAACTCCAGCTCCTTCTTCAAATGTACGGCGTACAAGGTGTCCTGGTCCTTTTGGTGCAACTAGGAAAACATCAACGTTGCTCGGAGGAACTACTTGATCAAAGTGAATATTGAAACCGTGGGCAAAAGCTAGAGCTGCACCTTCTTTAAGGTTCGGTTTGATTTGTTCCTCATAAATCTTCGGTTGATGCTCATCAGGTAAAAGAACCATTACAACATCTGCTTCTGCTACTGCATCTGCTACGTTTTTAACCTCTTGACCATCTTGCTCTGCTTTATCCCATGACTTTCCTTTTCTTAAACCAACAACAACATTATGACCACTTTCTTTTAAGTTTTGCGCGTGTGCATGACCTTGTGAACCGTAACCTACAACAGCTACTTTCTTATTTTTTAGTACCTCATCTTTAATGTCATTGTGATAGTATACTTGTGCCATTTATAATCATTCCTTCCAATAGTATTATTTTAGTAATGAATAAGGTTTAATTTCTGCTACTTGAGGCTGATGCCCTCTTGCAAAGGCGGTTAACCCTGTTCTCGCCAGCTCCTTAATTCCATAAGGCCTGAGAAGATCAATTAAGGCATCCACTTTTTCTGAATCTCCTGTTACTTGAACCGTCATATTTTCTCTACTTACATCAATAACGGTAGCGCGAAATGGTTCGATAATACTTTGAATCTCACTGCGGATTTGCGGGTTACTAATAACTTTTATCATAGCTAGCTCTCTCGCCACAATAGCTTTATCCGAAATGTCCGATACTTTTAATACATCAATCTGCTTATTTAACTGTTTAGTGAGTTGTTCTAATTTACGCTCATCCTCAACTTCAACGACGAACGTCATTTTTGAAACACCCTCTGTTTCTGTGCGTCCAACGGAAATACTTTCAATGTTGAACTGACGCTTTGACAAAAGCCCCGTCACCCTATTGAGAACACCACTGCGATTATGAACAGTAGCTGTAACTATGCGTTTCATCTTGTCACCCCAATCATTTCATGAAGTCCTTTACCAGGTGCAATCATCGGATAAACATTTTCCATTTGAATAACACGGCAATCAATTACGGCTGGATGTGGATCATTCAGCACACCAGGTAATACTTTTTCCAGTTGCTCTTTGGTTTCGATTTTATAACCAGGAATATCGTAACTATCTGCTAGTTTTACAAAATCCGGTTGAGACTGAACAAGTGAATGAGAATAGCGACCTTCATAGAAACTCTCCTGCCATTGCCTTACCATCCCTAAAGCCTGATTGTTTACGATAACTACTTTTACCGGAAGCTTTCTTTCTTGTAAGAGGGAAAGTTCCTGCATAGTCATTTGAAATCCTCCGTCCCCAACAACTGCTATAACACTAGCTTCTGGAGCAGCAATTTGAGCTCCAATTGCTGCTGGAAAACCAAATCCCATCGTGCCTAATCCCCCTGAAGTTACCCATTTGTTCGGCTGGTGAAAACTATAATACTGTGCGGCCCACATTTGGTGTTGGCCTACATCAGTAGTTACGATCGATTCACCTTGAGTATAGGCATGCACTTTTTTCATGAGCCACTGCGGTGAAATCTCATCCTCTTGTTCATCATGCCACAATGGATACTCAACCTTATTACGGTTCGTTTTTTCAAGCCACTCTTGATGGTTAAGTTTGGATGGACTGCGCTTGTTCAGCGCTTCTAGTGCAGCTTTAGCGTCAGAGACGATCGGGATCGAAGTTGGAACGTTTTTCCCAATCTCAGCTGGGTCAATATCTACATGAGCTACTTTTGCGTTAGGCGCAAAATGCTGTAAATTCCCTGTCAGTCGATCATCAAATCGAGCACCAATATTAATGAGTAGGTCGCTCTCATACAAGGCCATGTTCGCAGCGTATGTTCCGTGCATACCTCCCATTCCTAATGAAAGTTTATCACTTCCTGGAAAACCACCAAGTCCTAACAGAGTGGTAACAACTGGAATATCATAATTTTTAGCGAAATGTTGCAAATCTTCTGAACCCTTAGCGTGTATTACGCCAGCTCCAGATAGAATAACCGGCCTCTTCGCCTGTAAAAGTGCTTCATGCAGCTTATTGATCTGCATTGGATTAGGGCGGATCGTTGGCTGGTAGCCTGGTAAATGAAACGTAGATTCCACTTCAGATTCATATATTGTTGAAGATATATCTTTTGGAATATCTACGACCACCGGACCTGGGCGACCAGTAGTTGCAATATGAAAGGCTTCTTTCACAACTCGAGGGAGTTCTTCGATTTGTTGAATCTGATAGTTGTGTTTTGTAATGGGTGTTGTTATCCCCATAACATCAGATTCTTGAAATGCATCCGTCCCAATAACTCCCTTTGCCACTTGACCTGTAAAAATAACAACAGGCAGCGAATCCATCATTGCATCTGCAATTCCTGTAATTAAGTTTGTTGCCCCAGGTCCCGAAGTACCAATGACAACACCTGGTCGCCCAGAAACCCTCGCATAACCTTCCGCTGCGTGAATAGCACCTTGCTCATGACGAGGCAAAATATGATCAAATGTTTCTCCTGCACGGTAGATCGCATCGTATATCGGGAGAACTGCTCCCCCAGGATATCCAAATAAAGTGTCGACACCCTGTTCAACTAATGAATCGACTAACAAATCTGCCCCCGTACGTGGTACTGTCTCCAACTTTTGAGTTGCTTCAGCCTTCATAATTTTTAATCCCTCCTAAAAATACATATAAAAAAGACCTCTTCATCCTCAGTTCTTCTACAAAACAGAGACTTGTAGAAAGAAAGAGGGGCGAAAAGATCTTGGTTATTCCACGGTACCACCCTCATTTTACGTACATAATGACTTAATGTACGCCTTAAGGAGCCATAAACTTTGGCTCACATTTTGATAACAGGTGCTTTGGTACACCTGGTCCTACCTACTTGAACAATCGTTCAGTCGGACACTCAAGGATGATGTCGGAGATAAGGAGCATTTCCGGGCTTTCAGCAACCCCGGCTCTCTGTAAATGCCTGAACTTATTCCTTTATTCCTGTCTTAGAGTTAAGATATATTATTTAGTTTAGCTGACTTGCGCTTTTTCTTTGGATGGATAAACTTGATGACCATCCGTTTTCGTGATTTTTCTAAATTCGGCTAATAAATGATTCGTTAAAACTCCAGGTGTTCCGTCACCAACTGGCCGTTTGTCAACCTCTACAACAGCAATAACTTCGGCTGCTGTACCTGTTAAAAATACTTCATCTGCTATATAAACATCGTGTCTCGTAAATGGTTCCTGTTTTACTTCGTAACCATGTTCATTAGCAAGATCGATAATTGCGTTACGCGTAATTCCTTCTAGAGCACCTAAATAAACTGGGGGCGTATAAATTACGCCATTTTTCACAATGAAGATGTTGTCTGCTGAGCCTTCCGTTACATAACCTTGATCATTTAACATTAAAGCTTCATCCACGCCTGCTTGGTTTGCTTCTATTTTCACTAAGATATTATTTAAATAGTTTAATGATTTAACTTGTGGAGGTAGTACATCCGGCCGATTTCTCCTGCTAGAAGCAGAGGCAAGACGAACACCTCGTTCATATAATTCTTTAGGAAATAAAGCAAGTGCTTCAGCAATGACAACCACACGCGGATTTGCACAGTTGGTAGGATCTAATCCAAGATTCCCAACTCCTCTTGAGATTACAACTCGGATATAAGCTGACTCAAGCTTATTTTTGCGGACTGTTTCAGCAATAATCTGCTCCAATTCCTCCTTCTCATATGGGATGTGAAGCATGATTGATTTAGCTGAATCGTAAAGGCGTTTCAAGTGTTCGTCTAATTTGAAGATGTTGCCATCATAGACACGAATGCCTTCGAATACTCCATCTCCATATAAGAAACCGTGATCATAGACACTTACAACGGCCTCATCTTTTTTAACATATTCTCCGCTTAAATATATCCACTGGTTGCTCATTTAAAGCACTCCTTTCTTTTTAGATTTTGTCACTAACGTGTGTTTAACATATTATACATTTTGGGTGACCCCGTGCAGGCATGCACTCCTGCACAATTTGGGTCAATGGGTCAGTTTTCCACATGAAATCAACTTGCACAGCCATTGGTTTCGGTAGCGTTATAGTTGATTGAGGACTACTTTAAACCCATTTTCAGAAAAGGTCAACAGGTTTTGAGCAAGTTTTCTGACTAGTTAGATTATTAAGTTAACTTAGTAAGCGTTTTCATTCAGTCCAGGCTTGAGTTTAGAGTTAACGGAGACCATTTGTTTTTTTCTTTTTTATCTGAAAAATAAATCAACTTTTGTTCATTTTAGTAGATGATCGCCTTTTTTCTTATAGATAAAATTTTATAAAAAAAGCCTGCTGAACTTTCCAGCAAGGCCTCTTTGGAACAATATATACTAGTTAACTTAATACATATTTTGCGAGAGTTTGTTGAACTTCTTCTATTGGACTATCTTTTTTAAATAGTTTCTGAATAGGTTCGGTTTGACCTGTTAACCAAAGCTTTAACTCAGCATCTAGATCAAAACTTCCTGCTGTTTCTGTACTAAAATGAGTAATACTTTTATATGGAATAGAATGATATTCTACTTTCTTACCTGTCATCCCTTGTTTATCAATGAGAAGAAGACGTTTATTCGTAAAAATAAAAGAATCTCTTAACACTTTATATCCACTCTCGACTACTTCATTAGGAATTAGAACACCCTCGAGTTCTTTACCAAGTTTTTCTGTATCTACTTCACTCGCATTACCCATTAATTCATCAAAAAATCCCATGATTATTTCCTCCCTAATGTTATCGTCTAATTTTAAACACCTGACTTATCTTACATTTACCCCTTAAATGAATAACTATAACTTCCTCGCACCCCTGCCTTCACTTTAAAAACTCCACCTGCATGAGGGTAACGTAAAAGATCTTCTTCGCTCGTATCTTTTCTCGCCGTGGTGACATACAATTCATCAAGGTTATTTCCCCCGAAAGTACAGGAGGTTACGTTTGCTGCTGGGATCGGAATAAATTGAAGCCGATTTCCTGTGAGAGGATTCCAGCGGGAAATCCCATGTCCGTCAAAATGAGCGATCCAGAGCATCCCCTCTTCATCAATTGTCATACCATCTGGATGTCCCATATCTTCTTGGAACTGGATAATGACTTCAGGTTGTTTAATTTCACCTGTAGACAACTCATAGTTATAACGCATTACTTTTCCTGTCGGTGTATCAATAAAGTACATATAAGAATAGTCAGGTGACCAGGCGAGTCCATTTGAAATTCCCACTTCTTTAATTTTCTCAGTGATTTGCAATTGTTCATCTAAACAATAAAGAGAACCAGTTACGTTTTCCTCGGATAAATCCATCGTTCCCGCCCAAAAGCGACCGGCTGGATCACACTTCCCATCGTTAAACCGATTCATAGGAAGATGGTTTTCTGGATCGACGATAGGTGTTAGCTCTTCCTTTTGCCAGTCTAGAAAATACATCCCTTTTTGGAGTGCCACTACTAGTCCTCCCTTCTCACGAACAGCAACTGCCCCCACGAAATTGTCTACGTCTATGCTCTGAACCTTTTCTGTTTGCGGATTAAATTGAATAATTTTTTTCTCTAATATATCCACAAAATATAGAATCCCACGCTCATGATCCCAGCAAGGCCCTTCTCCTAAAGTCGATTGACTATCGATAACTAATTCTACATTCATATGTAAGAACTCCTTTGTTGATTTATGCACTATTTCTATTCCCTTCCTTAAAAACCCTTCTTTCTTAAAGAGTTCCTTTTTTACCCTTGTCAAATCGTTTCCAGTGGTGTACATTGAATTGAAAGAATTTTATAAAATTAATCTCTTATCAAGAGAGGCAGAGGGACTGGCCCGACAACGCCTCAGCAACCACTGGTTCGACCAGAAAGGTGCTAACTCCAGCAAGTTGAATGATTCAACTTGAAAGATAAGAAGGAGAATTGTACGTACAAAAGTCTTCTTCTTACAAGAGGACTTTTTTTTGTTTTTTAATAAGCTTAAAAAAAGGGGAAATCGCTATGCGCCAAAATCAAACAGAAACAAAGTTAGTTCATACAGGAAAAAATAATGGTGACGCTTCAGGATCAATTAACGCACCAGTCTATTTTTCTACAGCTTATCAGCATCCAGGAATTGGTGAATCGACTGGTTATGATTACACACGAACAGGAAATCCGACTAGAACTCTCTTAGAACAATCCATTGCAGAGCTTGAAAATGGAAAAGCAGGTTTTGCCTTTAGTTCAGGAATGGCTGCTATTCAAGGGGCTTTATCCCTGTTTAAATCAGGAGATGAAATCATTGTCTCTGAGGACTTATACGGGGGAAGTTACCGACTGTTTGAATACTTGTCCACTCAATACAACCTCACATTTATTTATTGTGATAGTAAACATCTATTAAACATCGAAACATACATAACCGAAAACACCAAAGCGATCTATATAGAAACTCCAACTAACCCGCTTATGAACACAGCAGATCTTGGGGCACTCTCGCAAATCGCTAAAAAGCATGGCTTGCTTTTTATAGTGGATAACACGCTATACACTCCTTTATTACAGCAACCACTTGTAGAAGGTGCCGACATCGTGATTCATAGTGCCACTAAATATTTAGGTGGACACAACGATGTACTTGCCGGCCTGCTTGTTGGTAAGGATGAAAAGATTTGTGAAAAATTAGGATACTACCAAAACACGGCGGGGGCTGTTCTCTCTCCTTTTGACTCCTGGCTGCTTATGAGAGGAATGAAAACACTTGCTTTGCGGATTGAAAAACATGAACAAAACGCAAAAACTATCGTCGATTATTTAAGAAATCATAAAGCAGTAACTCATGTGTTTTATCCTGGAAGAGGAGGAATGTTGTCTTTTCGGCTTCAATCTGAATATTGCGTAGACCCATTTTTAAGAAACTTAAATGTGATCACGTTTGCCGAAAGCCTTGGCGGGGTGGAAAGTTTTATCACCTATCCTGCGACACAAACTCATGCCGATATCCCCGAGGAAACGAGAACAAGCTACGGTGTGTGTAATCGACTGCTGCGCTTCTCGGTCGGTATTGAACATATTGATGATTTAAAAAAAGATCTGGAACAGGCACTTGCCACTTTAGAAAAGGAGGAGATTGTTCATGACTGATAAACACACGTTTCAAACGCGACTTTTGCATAATGACCATAAATTTGATCGCCAGACCGGGGCTGTTAGTGTACCAATTCAACAAGCATCAACTTTCCATCAAAAGGATTTTGACCAACCTGGGGACTATGATTATGCTCGCTCAGGCAATCCAACTCGAGAAGCGCTTGAAGATACAATCGCAAGCCTCGAAAGTGGAACGAAAGGGTTTGCTTTTGCATCAGGCATGGCGGCGATATCCACGTCGTTCATGCTTTTGTCAAAAGGTGACCATGTTGTAATTTCTGAAGACGTGTACGGTGGTACGTTTCGGATGATATATAACGTCCTGCATAGATTTGGAATAGAACACACTTTTGTCAACATGACCGATCTTCATGAAGTTGCATCTGCAATCCAGCCAAACACAAAAGTGCTTTATATTGAAACACCTTCCAATCCATTACTTAACATAACCGATATAAAAGCTGTAGTTAAGTTGGCCAAAGCAAATAACTGTTTGACTTTTGTTGATAACACGTTTATGACACCTTCTTTACAAAGACCTCTAGAATTAGGAGCAGATCTTGTTTTGCATAGTGCCACAAAATTTATTGCCGGTCATAGTGATGTCGTTGCCGGATTGGCGGCCACCAATCGTTCAGACTTAGCCGAAGAGCTAGGCTTTTTACAAAATTCTTTTGGTTCCATCCTGGGAGCACACGATTGTTGGCTTGTGATGCGCGGGTTGAAAACGCTGGATTGCAGACTTAAACAGTCTTCTGAATCTGCTGAGCAAATTGCTAGTTTTTTATCTAACCATTCACTTGTAGATGAAGTGTATTACCCTGGTTTCACGAGCCATCCAGGTTCATCGACACACGCTTATCAGTCTAGTGGGGCTGGTGCTGTCCTTTCCTTTCGTTTAAAAAATGAAGCGGATGTGCGTAATCTTAGTCAAAAACTGGAATTGCCTGTATTTGCTGTTAGCTTAGGAGCTGTCGAATCAATTCTTTCTTATCCAGCAAAAATGTCCCATGCCTCGATGCCTGAAGAGGAACGATTAAAACGCGGAATTACAGATGGATTGCTAAGGCTTTCGGTCGGATTAGAAAGTCCAGATGACTTGATTCGTGACTTAGAAAAAGGATTACAATATGTCGGGGCACGGCGTAATCTTTCTAGAATGGTATCGAACTAAGAAATTAATAGTATAGCCCCTTAAGTTCCGATCCTGTGGAGAAAAGAATATTAATAACAATCTAAATAACAAACCAAACAATAGTATAATTCGCATAAAAACGCTTAGGTTGTATTTATTAAACGGGGTCGGTTTAAGAGTACAAATCATTAAATAACAATCTTATCAGCAGTCCAGTTAACATATAAACAGGACTGCTGATTTTTTTGATTTAACTGACGGACAGTATCGTTGAATAAAGTGTTGTATAAAAAGGTTAAGACAGAGCAATGGGTACATAACCACTTTAAGTTGAGAACATCATAAACCTCATTAAGAACCAAGTTCTTCCGCAGCTTCAATAATAAGACAAATTAACCTTTATCTGTTAAGCAAGAAAAACGTTCGAAATAAAGTCAGGGAAAAAACTATTTTTCCGCAACCTAAACGAGTTCTCCATATCAAAATAGATAGTTACATGATATAAAAGCTCGCTTCAAGCTCTTTGATTGGAAAAATACTAAATCCCTTATATGATACAATGGGGAAAGTTTTGTAAAAGAGAGGAAGAGTACTAATGAAGGTAACACAAGTCACAAGTGAACAAGAATTAAAAGCTGCCTTCGATATTCGCCAAAAAGTATTCGTTCAAGAACAAGGCGTACCATTAAAAGATGAATTTGATGATTTTGACGAAATATGTGAACACATCCTTATACTCAATGACCGTTCACCAGTTGGTACGGGAAGGATACGAAGAATAGAAAATGCCGCAAAGCTCGAAAGAATTTGTATTCTATCCGATTATCGAAAGTTTGGACTTGGAAAAGTCATAATTGAAAACCTTGAAGCAATCGCAAAAAATAAAGGACTAACGCATATTAAGTTACATGGTCAAGTTCAAGCTAAAGGCTTTTATGAAAAATTAGGATACAGCAGTGAGTCAGATGAATTTATGGAAGATGGCATTGCCCATGTGTTGATGATTAAAGATATCTAGAAAGGAGGCTACAAATGGCTGTTCGTACTCGACAAAGAATGCTATTCTACGTTTTCGGTATTATCATTATGACTTTTGGAATAGCTCTAACCATTCACTCCAAGTTGGGTACTTCTCCTTTTGACGCACTGCTTGTTGGTTTATTTCGTACGTTCGGCCTAACGATCGGCAGTTGGGAAATCGTTGTCGGTTTCTCTATGCTCGTGTTCAATGCAATAGCTGAGAAAAAAAGGCCTGAATACTTTGCTATATTAACAGCTCTCATAACTGGATTTTTTATTGATGTATGGGTGTTCTCAACCCAATCCTGGATCACTCCAGATTCAATCCTGACCCAGTTTATCTGCTTATTATTCGGATTGTTATTTGCTGGCCTTGGAATTGCTATTAACTTGCAAGCTGATTTTGCTCCTAATCCCTTTGATCGTACAATGCTCGTCGTAAGAAATCTCACAGGGTTAAATGTTTCGATCTCACGTGCTTTAATCAGTGTCGTTCTGGCGATTGTTGCATTTCTATTTAATGGACCAATTGGAATTGGAACGATCATCATTACGCTATGTAGTGGGATCATTATTCACTTTTTCATGCCGTACGTAGGGCGAATAGATGAAGCAATGACTAGGCAGGCAAATTCCATAAAGAAACACAAGGCAACATTTTAAAAAGGGTTCTTATTCTAGGAATAGGCACCCTTTTTTATGTAGAACATTCAATTCCTTAGGACTGAGAAATCCAAAATGCTCTTTTAACTCATCGTCGGAAACAATTTCAATTTTATATTTACAAAACCTTTAATCACTGTTAAGTAGTTCCGTTTAGGTGGAGAACATCAAAAATAACAGTACAAATAACAAACAAAAACGCTTGGATCTTTAATGCCCAACCATTCTTGTATATTTTCTTGTTAAACTTGAAAATAGCGATTCATCCACCCAACAATGAATTTCCCATTTTAAACGCAACTTGCCGAGTAGAACCTCCTATCTTCGGCAGGTTATAAATAATCAACAAGTAGTGAAACCTCTTCTTCTATATACAATTTATTTGAGAATTTAATATTCTATGACAAAATCTAGTAGATATACAAAAAGTGCTCCCTATTAAAGGAGCACTTTTCAACATCACTATTCCATCTCACTCAACCGATTTTCAATTTCCGCCATGATTGAACCAGCTTCTTCCCAGTTTCCACTTGAAAGCTCCTCTTGATATTGATCAAACATTGAGGAAACTTCCTCCAAAATTTCTTTGGATTCCAGGATGGCCTCTTCAGATTCTCCTTCCCCTTCAGATGGAGCAGCATCTGGTTCGCCTTCCTCTTGCTCAACTTCAGGATCAATCGAACCAAGTATCCGTTCTACTGCTTGATCAAATGTCGGTTCCATTACAATTTCGTCTCCATAAGCTAAGATAATCTGCTTCACTTCAGGTAGTGAAGTCTCATTTGAAGATTCAATATAGATTGGTTCTGCATACATCACCGTATCTTCAATCGGGATAGCTAAGAGATTTCCGCGAATGACTTCTGAACCACCTTGTGACCATAAGTTCAATTGTTGAGAAATGGTACTATCTTGGTTGATTCGATTTTCAATTTGCTGTGGACCGTACACATTTCGCTGTTTCGGGAAACGATAGACGAATGTTTCGCCATAATTCTCCCCATCATTTCGCACGCCCATCCATGCAATCATGTTCTGCCGATTTCTCGGAGTATACGGCATCATCAGAACAAATTCCTCTTCATCATATTCGGGGAGCTGCATCGTTATATAGTAAGGCTCCATTTGAATATCTTCATTGAAGTATTTCTCAGTAGGAAACTGCCAGAAATCTTCCCTGTTATAGAAAACTTCTAAATTCGTCATATGATACGTTCCATACATCTCTGCTTGAATTTTAAATAAATCGATCGGATAACGGAAATGAGTATCTACATCTTCAGGGACCTCCTCTGTAAACAAATCAGGGAACATTTTTTGATACGTTTGGAGTAATGGTTCTTCTGGATTAACTGCATAAAAATCCACTTCTCCTGTATAGGCGTCAACCATAACCTTTACAGAGTTTCGAATATAACTTTCGTTTCCCTCATGAGGTTCGGAGTATGGATATCGTTCTGCCGTCACGTACGCATCTACCATCCAAGCCAAGCTACCATCATCCCGGACGAAAATATATGGATCTTCATCATAATCAAGAAATGGTGCTATTCTTTCTATACGGTCCATAATATTACGTGTTTCTAGTAATTGGCTATCACCCGTTACTTGATCAGATACGAACATTCGGAATGAACCTTCATTAATAGCAAACATTAGTCGATTTAATCCAGATAAAGGAATTCCGCTATCTTCTTCATAACGTGATGACACATTTTCGTCCCCTGCCGGATAATCAAATTCGTCCTTTTTACTGTTAACAATGACATTTCTCGCATCTTCTTCTCCAAAATAGATTTGTGGCCGATCAATATCCATCACACCTTCTGATGGTACATTTTCAAGCATATATTCAGGCTGTCCTTGTGAAGTAATTGCATTCACATCACTCATCGCTACTCCATAACCATGCGTGTATCTGAGGGTTTCATTCACCCACGTTTTTGATTGTGATGGAAGATCCACTGTATTGATTTCTCTCGCCCCAAGGAAAACCTGTTGATATTCCCCATCAATTTCATACCGGTCAATATCAATATCATTAAATTCATAGTACGTTCGGAATGTCTGAAGTTGATTGTAAATATCAAGAATCGGACGTGCATCATTAATTCGAACGTTATTAATCGTCAATTCATTCCGCTCAACCATCGCCTTGTCAAGCGACTGATTTCCTGGATGATCCCGTTCGTCAATGTTTGTTAAATCATAAGCAGCTCGAGTGTACTCAAGGTTACGCTCTAAGTATGGACTCTCCTTCGTAAATTCGTTAGGGGAGACAATATAATTTTGAACGATAACCGAAGCACCTTGTCCAATAATTACTAGTCCAAAATAAGCTATCATTGGCATAAGCATCGATTTTATATTGCCACGTGATAAAGCAATAATCATCCAAATTGCTCCGATTACTGCTGCAGCTGCTAATACATATGAAGCTGGAATATTCACCACTTCATCCGTGTAACTTAGACCGTAAACCACACTATTCTGGAAAAGGTTCACTTCATTTGTAAGCATCGTGCTATAAGGTTCTAATAGATGAACAGCAGCTAGTAGCACACCAATACCACCTAGCGTTACACCCATATGCAGCTGGGCTAAACGACTTCTTCGATACATATGATAAGGAGAGTACAAGCCCATTTCAATAAGAAGCAAAAAGACCCCTAATCCAAGCAGTGTAAAGACTGCAAATTCTATAAACGGCAAAACAAACATATAAAAAGAAATATCCATATTAAAATGGGGATCTGTTTCTCCAAAAGAAGAGTGGTTTAAGAACTTAAGCCATAGTTCCCAGCCAACCCCTTGAACAATACTACTGCCTATCAAACCTACAAAAACAGCAATAGCTAAAGTAACTAATCTGCTCCATTTCTTCACTCGAATAATAGTTGGCAGTTGTGGTGAATCAAAAAGTCCAACATACCCTTTTCTAATCCAGGATAATGTGAAATAAGTACATACAAAATAAAGGAAGAATCCGATGACACCAAGCAACACCTTACTTCCTAAAATTGTTGTATAAACTTCTTTAAACCCTAGTGTATCCATCCATATGTAATCCGTAATCCAATTTAAGGAAAGCGCCCCTATTATCATTAGCACAATGATAGCTCCAATAACTTTGCCGATAAAAGTGCCGATTTTTTTCGTTTTTTCTATATGTCTTTGATTAAATTGATTTCCCAACCTTCTCCCCCTTTTGCTTCTACTATATTAAAGTAACCGCTTCTTTTAGTTTACCATAGTCTTTAACCGATAAAGTTGGCCGCGGAAAATTTTTTATCGACGATTTTTTTGATTTAAGGACGACTAGGGAAGTTTACCGACGAAAAATAAGAAATCATCGCCGAATTTGGCTCATTTATCGATAGGCTCTGTTAATGGTGATTGTTAATATTTAATAAAATTAAACGAACGTTCTGTGATGAAGTCATCAAACATAAGTGGGTAATGACTATGAGAGCAACTGATATCCTAAAAGCCATTCAAAAACTGAATCCAGCGGAAAAGGGCGTTTACGAGAATACTAAATAGATGCTCTCACTGACTCATCGTCAACAGGAACGGCACAGCA
This sequence comes from Halobacillus seohaensis, assembly GCF_042663045.1. Lineage (NCBI taxonomy): Bacteria > Bacillati > Bacillota > Bacilli > Caryophanales > Bacillaceae > Halobacillus > Halobacillus seohaensis. Next base: position 360,250 of record NZ_JBHSZV010000013.1, read on the forward strand.
AACATTGAATCTTGTTCAACTAATGGTAATTTGTCTCGAAACTGAGTCTTAAAGAAACGGGCAGAATTGTTGAATACTCGATTCCGAGATGATTGTGTGGAGAAAGGGGCGGTGGGGAAGGAGTCGCTTTCCGTGGGCGTGCGCTGATCCTCCTCAGGCTAGCGCGAGGCCACTGAAAAAGTCCTTTTTTATTAATAATGAACTTTTTGAAAAACACTATCCCAAAATCTAACGGGTCCAGTTTTCGAGTACAAAACATGAAATAACATACGAATAAAGAGACCAAATTGCATATGAATTGGGCTCTTGTTATTCCTTGTTATATCAACGATTATCGGTATTTAACATATAAATTAGCATACAAAATACCAAAAGGAATATTGGGATTTATGTTAAAATATTTATAGAGATTGTGGACGATTACAATTAAACTAACGAAACCGTATTGTTGAAGACTTGAATTCGAGATGTTTGTGTGAATGTAGGGGCTACGGGAAACGGCTCGCTTTCCATGGGGCGGGCGCTGAGCCTCCTCGGACTTCGTCCTGTGGGGTCTAAGCTGTCCCGCACATCCCATAGGAGTCTCCCCGTTTCCCTCCGCCCCTTTACCATATAAGTGTCTCGATACCCCTTCAAGAAAAGGCAGCCATTCCTAAGTTTGCATGCAAATCTTGATAGCGGTCGGTCCTATTAAAATCCTTGATATAGAGAGGTTCATTGCAATAGAACACGGATAGTGGAAGATAGTCCTTCTGGGAAAGGGATTCGTTTCTCACACATCGAATGGGGGCTTGGGAATCTCCCCGCTTCCTAGCCACCCATCCTTTGCTTTTAATGAACGGGCCCTACTGCCATGAGTCGTCTTCTGTGTTCGCTACACCATATGGAACAAGTGTGCAGTTGCAAATTCCCATCTATGAATAGCCTACAATTTGAAGAACCAATTACTGAGGTTTCCGTCTGCCTCACAATGGCAAGGAGGGCCGGGAAATTGCAAGACTCCTGTGGGATAACATGTTCGGTGAGATCCCGCAAGGCGTAGCCTGAGGAAGCTCACTACATGCCCACGGAAAGCGAGTGATTTCCCGGACCTTCACACGCCATCCTTTGTAACGGAAACCACCGGAATGTCTCGAAGCTGTCTTCTACATAAGGGCAGAAGTGGATTATTTCAATGGCAATATTCACACACCATCCCCTATTCTCCGATGAAAAGCAACGGAACCGCCACTCTTTTATTAAACAATCTGGGGCGTTAGTTAAATAAGCCCAATATACAAAAAGGAACTTCCATGAAATTGGAAGTTCCTTTTTTTCTACGTAATATCAACACTAAACTTTATCAGAGCCTATCGATACAATAAAAACCCGTCTGGAATCCCAGTTCCAAACGGGTAATCTAATTCTGTCTCAAAATTTAATCATGCTCCTGGTGTATCTTCTAGATCATCAACTCGCTTCTCAAGATATTGGGTATCCTTTCGAGCATTAAATTTTTCTGCTTTTTCTACCTTAACACCAATATTATAATCGGGAATTTTGGCAAATTGCTCGTATCGTCCTTTAGGCAATAAGAAGTTCCCTTCAGGAAAATGCACACCAAGATTTCCTTGGGCAATACTAACAATCTTAACACGTCCTTGGAATATCCCATATTGATTGTGCAATACTATGGCCTCTTCCTCTTGAATTCTAAGTTCCTTAGCATCATCTGCATTCATTAATACATCATATCTTTCAGCGCCGTTAAGTGGATCCGTTTTCTTATAGACCATCGAATTAAATTGTTTTCCACGTCTTGTTGTGAGATAGAAATCGCCAGGCTCTTTCTTTAGGTCTGGAATCTCCACTGGAATTAAGTTACCTTTTCCATCTGGAGTAGGACAAATCCCACCTTCACATAACCAAGCTCCTCCCCATTGGAAAACATCTCCTTGCTTCTTCAAGTGCTGTACTCCATCGTAGCTTGGATTAGCCTTCGCCATTTCTTCACGAATCGCTTGACCATCTTTGAAGTCTACTAAGTGAGCCGTTTCTGGTTTCACACGCTTAGCAAGATCAATATATATCTTCCATTCCGTGCGGGCTTCCGCTACTTTATTTTTATTCCCTTCAATTTCTGGAGAATAATAAACCATACGTTCTGTAGAAGTTGATGTTCCACCACCTTCTTGCTCATAACGCGTTTTAGCTGGTAGAACGATGACCGCTTCTTTAGCATCGACAAGCGTAGATGTATTTAGGATAATATCTTGGTGAACACGGATATCAAGTTCAGATAGAGCTCTCTCTACGAAGCCTGGATCAGGCATTGTTTCTAAGAAATTACCTCCTGAAAGGTAATACAATTTAATTTTTCGTTCGTGGTCTTCAGGGAGTAAAATATTTTCAAGAGTTACGCCTACAACATCACCTTGCCACTTAGCAAGTTTAAAACCCCAAAGGTCTTCGATCCGTTTGATATTGTCATGTTTAAAATCCCCACCTGGCAAAACAAATGGATCAGCCCCCATCTCTCCGCTTCCTTGTACACTTGAGTGGCCACGAAATGGCATTAAACCGCTATATTTACGTCCTAGAAATCCGCGAAGTAACGCAAGGTTTGCCACTTGTGAAATATTATCTGTGGCGAAAGAATGCATTGTCAAACCTAATGCCCAAGCAAATACGGCATTTTTACTATTAGCTAACAAGTTTGATAGTTCAATGATTCTTTCTTTTGTAACACCTGATGATTCTGTAATTTCTCCCCAGGACTGTGATTGAACTTCTTCTTTTAATTCTTCATAGCCATTTACATGTTCCTGAACATATTCATGATTAATCGCAGAACCATATTCTTTTTCTTCCATATCAAACCAGTGCTTCATAATTCCATGCATGAATCCGATATCTCCACCAATATTAATTTGGTAAAAATCATCCGCCACTTTTGTGCCAAACAAAGCGGACTCTGCGTTTGATGGGATCCAATACTTATCCATCGACGGTTCTCTATATGGATTAATCACAATTATTTTTGTGCCTTTTTTCTTCGCCTCGAGCATGTATTTCGTGGAAACAGGAGAACTATTTGATGCTACACTTCCCCAGAATAATAGAACATCAGTCCCGATCCAGTCTTGATAGTTTGCTGTTGAAGCACCTACGCCGACGGAACGCTTTAACGCTGTTTTACTTGGAGAGTGGCAAATACGAGACGCGTTATCAATATGGTTGGCCCCAAGAAATCGTGCCACTTTACCGGCTACATAATAAGATTCATTCGTGATTCCTCGTGAAGTCAGGTAATAAGCATATTGTTTTGGATCCAATTGCTTCATTTTATCGGCAATCATATCCATAGCATTATCCCAATTAAGTCGAGAAAATTTCCTTTCTCCTTTACGACGAATCATAGGATACGGAATGCGACCTAACTCCCTTAATTCAGTACTTGAATATTTCCTTAATTCATCTATATCAGAGTGGAGAATTTCCTCATTAATTTGTGGCATTGTATTTAAACGAAGCACATTTAATCTTGTTGTACAAATATGTGGACCAGTTAACGTTTGGTCATAAAGGCCGGATACTCCTAACGCACAGCCATCACATACACCTTTCGTTATGATGTTTTTCGCATAACCTAAATTATCTTTATTATCCCAGGCAACTTTCATCGTATCGCGAATGTGTTTAGGCTTTACTTTCCCTAATCCAAAAGGAATTGGACTCACCCAATGCTTAGGTGCTGGCATTTTTGCTTTTTTTATCGGTCCGTTATGTTTTGTTTGTCCCATGATTTTCCTCCTTCATGTTTGTAATGATCACTTAATTAAGAAAAAACCACCGTACAGTTCTTCATATTCGTGAAGAGAATGCAACGGTGGTTAAGTCTTTTGCAGGATCGCTGCGAAGTACCAAAACCTTTATTAGGTTATGAAAATTTTTTGCCAATGTCTTCACTGAAAACGAAGATTGACATTCCAAAATCTTTTTCAATATCAATATCAACGAAAAGGTCGACAAATTCACACTGGAGAAATTGTTCCATCTCAACAGGATGATTTTTTCGATACATATCTTTAACCATTTCTGTTCGAGCGGCCCGCAACATTTGTTTTCCATCATCTGCGCTAGCAATAAATTTTTCAACAGGAGATAGATTGCCTTCCATCTCACAAATGGCCCAATTATTACAAAACTTGGTATTAATTTTGCTTGGTCCTTTTCCCATATGTTTCTTTCGAAAAGACTTTACTAGATTACTAAATTCTGCCTCATATTTATTCATACATGTTTCAACCTTTTCCGTATTTACTTAATTAAAAGATTATTCTCATTCACATAAAAAGTCAACTAGTAAGCTGTTCTTCTCTTGTTTCTTGCTGCGCTTCATTTGTTTGTTTTAATTGTTTAATATCTAGACGAATCAGTAAAGAAACGACCAATGCAACAACTAATGAAATTCCAAAAATAGACAATGTTAATACATAACTCTCGGTTACTTCACGGATCCATGATACTAAAATGGGGCCAACCAACCCTGCTGCAGCCCACGCTGTGAGAATGTAACCATGAATGGCACCTAACTGTTTGGTTCCAAATAGATCTCCAATGTAAGCTGGAACGGAAGCAAAGCCACCACCGTAACAAGTTATGATGAGAAATAAGGCAATTTGAAATAACAACGCGTGCGTGATACTTGGCAATGCAAAGAATGCCGCTATTTGAATAAGGAAGAAAGTCGTATAAACATTTGGACGTCCCATATAATCGGAAATCGTCGCCCATGCAATTCGTCCAGCTCCATTGAAGAATCCCATGATCCCTACCATAGTTGCTGCTGCTGCAGCTGAAAGTCCAGCAATCTCCTGTGCGATTGGTGAGGCTACAGAAAGGACAGCGATACCACATGTTACATTGATAAAAAGCATCACCCATAGCAACCAGAACCTTCTAGTCTTGATCGCTTCATTCGCCGTTAATTGGGATAAGTCAGGTGTTTTCTTTTCAACCTGAGCAAACTCTTTCATATATCCTTCTGGTGGTCTTTCCAGATACAGAGCTGACGCCATCATGACCACAAAGTAAGTTATACCTAATATGAAGAACGTAGCTGGTATTCCAACAGATTCTATTAAACTTGCCATAATAGGACTTGCAATCATAGCTGCAAAACCAAATCCCATTATTGCTAGACCAGTAGCTAAGCCTCGGCGATCCGGGAACCATTTAACAAGAGTAGATACAGGAGTAATATATCCTATACCAAGCCCGATTCCACCTAGTACTCCGTATGTAATATATAACAGCCAAATTGATTCTAACGTTGTCGCTACTCCAGAAGTCATCATTCCTACTCCAAAGAAACTTGCTGCAACTATTCCAGAAACACGAGGACCATATTTCTCAACGAAATGCCCCATGAATGCAGCGGAAAGGCCTAGGAATAAAATAGCAATACTAAATGTTAACGATACATAACTAAGATCCCATCCATACTGATCAATCAAGGGATTCGTGAAAACACTCCACGCATACACCGAACCAATAGAAATATGAATCCCTACAGCTGCTAAAGCAATAAGCCAACGATTTTTTGTTTTTTCCATCTCATTCACTCCTTTTTCACAAATAAAAAACGTCGTACCTTCCTTCTGTAGAGATTTTTCTCACACAAAAGAAAATGACGACGTTTAGTTTCAAGCAGGAATCCCTACTTACGCACCAAAGTAATCGCTTACATAGAAAGAACATATAAGTCGATAACAGGATCGCTGTTTCGCACCTTAAATGTTACAATTTAATGAATATAAGTAAATATTATCTCTTTTTCAATCATTTTTCAATCATTTTTACATTTTAATTTGACAACACTCGACTTTTCTTACTATTGCATATTTATAATGCTTTTCTTTTCTTTATATCTTTAGTAATGTGAAAAATATTAGCAGGTAAAAAGCGAGGTGAAAAATTTGGAGCATCAAATGAGTGTGAAAAAACCCATCGTTTCATTTAAAAATGGGGCGTTTCAATCAATAAAGGATGATATCGTTACTGAATTTCCTCTGACAATCCAAGTAAACGGTGAAGAATTTGCGACCATGGTCTGTACCCCTACTCACTTCGATGAAATGGTTATCGGTTTTTTAGCGTCAGAAGGTGTTATTCGCTTTCGTAGTGATATTAAAAATATCACTATTGATGAGGAACGGGGTTTTGCCTATATCGATTTGGTTGAGGGAAAAACAATCAATAATCAAAGTGATTTTTCTAAAAGATTTATTGGGTCCTGTTGTGGGAAAAGTAGACAATTTTATTTTCAAAATGATGTACAAACGGCTAAAACATCAACGTCTCAAACGAAGATAACAGCAGACCACTGTATAAATTTAATGAGAAAAATGCAAGAAAACAGCCACGTTTTTAAAGGGACAGGTGGTGTTCATAATGCAGCGATCTGCACTAATAATGAAATGATAGTCGGTCGAGCAGACATTGGTAGACACAACGCTCTAGATAAACTTTACGGTCATTGTCTTCTAAATAAAATACCCGTTCGTGATAAAATCCTTGTATTTAGTGGTCGAATTTCTTCGGAAGTATTAACAAAAGCAGCAAAAATCGGTGTGGGAATTGTTTTATCCAAGTCAGCTCCAACTGATTTAGCCGTTCAACTTGCAGAGGACTTAAATATTACAGCTGTTGGGTTCATCCGCGGTAACTCTTTTAACGTATATTCTCACCCAGAGCGAGTGCTTCAAACAGAGCAATAAGTAATAAAATCTAAATGAAGAGGTGAAGAAAATGAGTTCATGTAATCTAGACCATCCTAATGAAGATGTTAGAAAAAAACTAGAAGATCAAAAGAACTATTTACCTGAAGACCTTTATGAACATTCAATTCTGTTTTTAAATCAATCTCCTACTCAAAGTGATTTAAATGAACTTTTTCATTTATTAAAAAAATATGATTTATCATCGGAAAAGGAGAAAAACGAGCGAAACAAAAGTATAAAGTCTCTCGTTCAGAGTTAACCTCTAAAAGGTGTCTTGCTCATAACAAGTAGTACCGATACTTTACTCACACAAAACCGCTTGGATTGTATGAAAATCCAAGCGGTTTTGTGTACCATTATAATCTTAAGTTTGGTTCGTCTCCTCAATGAGGGGCTTCACTAGCCTGTTTTTCCATAGGAGTCTTTCATGTTCCCCAACTTATATTCCCATATAGATTTATCGGATTTGCTCGCTTACCCCTACGCCCTTCTCTCTATTTGCGTTACCAAAAATCTCGATCATGGAATCGCTTAGAACGACTCTTAGACGAAGGAATGCCTAGTAAAACACGTACCACCCCTATAAGGATAAAGAATATAACTATTCCTAAGGCAAGACCGATAAAGAAACACCTCTCGTTCTTTTATTCATTATCTTATGATCATACTCAACTTCACCCGAATAGTTGAGAAACATAGCTCGGGACATTACCCTAACAGCCCAATGAGATGATTAAATATTAATTTTTGGTTCGTACTAACTATCAATTTAATTGTAACATTTTTCAACTAATCCTCAAAAAAACATATGGCCTCACGGTACTACATCTCACCCTGCACACACCCTCCTTTCCAATATGAATAAAATAGTAGAAATTCATTCATTTTGGAGGATGGTTAATGTGACACTTCCTACCATTTTATCTGGACCAATAATTCGACGTGTGGATCCCACCCAAGTCTATATTTGGATTGTATTAAGCGAAGAGCACGCTTTCGATGCACAGTTATATAATATTGAACCTAAAGATGGTTCTTATCAGTACGAAATTCTTTCCCATCATACCACAGCGACAACGATGCAAGCGGGTAACCATTGTTTTGTTAGTCTGATTAAACTCTCTCCTTCAAGTGGAACATTCCCTACGGATCGCCTGATCGGTTATAATCTTTTTTTTACCAATCAAATAAAACAGTTTGATTTAGGCATGTTACCGATACTTGATCCACGACACCCTGATTCTCTTGTTTACGGAAACTTAGGGTATCCTTCCTTTTATATCAACGAGAAAAAGAAAGGATCTTCGTTGTATGGATCCTGCAGAAAATTACATGGCAAAGGCGAAGATGCTTTAGCTAGGGCTGATCTGGAACTTGAACAGAACCCAACAACACTTTCAGAAAGGCCCAGCTCTTTATTTTTAACAGGCGATCAAATTTATGCTGACGACGTTGCTGATCCTATCATTTCTAAGATCAGCAACATTGGTGAACTGACCATTGGTAGTGAAGAGATTCATCCACTTATGGATGAATCCTACTGTGAAAAAATTAATAGTCCAGGAAATCGACAGAAAATCGCCGGAAATTTATGTCGATTTACTTCAAAAAAAGCTTCGAACCATTTACTCAAGTTTAATGAATATGTGGGGATGTATCTATTAAATTGGAGTCCAGAACTGTGGCCTGATTTCGAGCCACTATCAGGGAATGATGAGCAACTAAGTCATCTGGACATGAAAACATATAATGCTCAAACCAGTGAATTATCCAGTCTAAAGAAGGATCTCCCCCGAGTAAGACGCTTGCTTGCTAACACACCTACCTATATGATCATGGATGATCACGATATTACAGATGATTGGAATATTTCCCACCAATGGAAAACGGATGTGAAAAACGCCCCATTAGGTCGACATGTAGTAGCCAATGGGCTTACCGCTTACTGGCTATTTCAAGGATGGGGAAACGATCCCGAATCTTTCAGTAAGTCTTTCTTAACAACGATCCAGTCTTATTTTAATTCTTTTAAGATAAATTCAAGCGCTTATGAGCCGTGGCTTAATCTGTTATGGGACTATGATCAATGGCATTTTCTCGCCCCTACCTATCCTAAGAGTCTCTTTTTCGACACTCGAACAGAACGGGATTATAAAACGGGTATTGAAATAAAAACAGGGCCAATTTTACTAAGTGACCAGGCTCTTCACAAAGGGACCTTGTTACTTGAACAGGACAATTGGGAAAGTGGTGATCCGTTAGTAATCGTTTCTCCCACTCCCGTGTATGGATTACATTTAATCCAATCGTTTTTAAAAAATTGGATATATCCGCTCCGAACTATTGGTGTGCCAGTTCATACGCTCTTTGACCTCGAAACATGGAGATTTAACAGCAAAGGACTTACTCGCTTACTTCAAACAATTACCGATTGGGATCCTGGCCACTGTGCGATTATATCAGGAGACGCTCACCTAGCTTACTCGCTGCAATCCAGCATAAAAATGGATCAAGAGTTTCAGCTTTATCAATTCACAAGCAGTCCAACGCACAATGAAAATTTTACGGGGATTTGGGAATTACTATTGAATGCCGTTGTCTATTATGAATCCAATGTCAGAGGTAAACGTGAATGCAGCCGCTATTGTGATTCGTCCTATCAAGTTGCCGAAAGTAGTGATTCGACACCGGACCATGTACTATGGGAAGAATATATACGATATTTAGAAATTGATAATGGGGCACTCGTCGAAACAGCGAATAACATCGGCCTTCTCAGTTATGCTTCAGAAGGCTTCGAGAATAAGATTTTACTGACTTCACTTCAACGTTTTAAGTGAAAGCATATACCAAGTGAAATATGCAGCAACAAGTAGCATAATTACCTTAACGAACACTAAAGGCACAACAAAAAAGGCCGAATACGTGATGGATATCCATAATGTCGTCACACCTACAATCTTCGCCTTTAACGGAATCCCTTTTCCTTCTCGAAAATTTGTAATATAGCTACCAAAGTATTTATTCGTCATTAGCCAGTTATATAATGTATCCGAACTCCGTACAAAACAGGCAGCTGCTAGCAACAATAAAGGAGTCGTAGGAATAAACGGTAGCACAATTCCTATGATTCCTAATCCTAAAGACAAGCTGCCGACAATGACGAGAAGGATTTTCACTAAAAATTTCATATGTAGGTCCTTTCATAACTTGTCTAAGTTTTTACCTTGTTAGTATACAGGATAATAAAGCCTATATAAATGCGCAGCCTTTGATCAAGTTGAACTTTCCCTCCATGCTTATTGGTTTTTAGTAATAGAACTTTTATCTTATACTACTTAGTGTTGTAGGCATCTTAATTTCCTATAAACATTGAGACCCTACTAATACTTCAGTCGTTAGAAAGGTGAAGAACGCTATGGATTTTCTAAATAAAGATTTTTACGCTCAGCCCACTTTAAAATTAGCGCAATCCTTATTAGGTTGCCAGCTAGTAAAAGAAACAAAAGAAGGTATTGCTTCAGGTTATATTATTGAAACAGAAGCCTATCTAGGTCCTGATGATCAAGCGGCTCACAGTTATAAAAATAAAAGAACCAAACGTACAGAAGTCATGTTTGGCCCTGCCGGTTATGCTTATACATATGTCATGCATACCCATTGCCTCGTCAATGTAGTAAGTGGTCTAGCAGGAATTCCAGAAGCCGTTTTAATTAGAGCCGTAGAACCACTTTCTGGGATTGATTTGATGTATAAACGAAGAGGAGATAAAAAAGAAAAGGATTTGACCAATGGTCCAGGAAAACTCACGAAAGCACTTGGCATCACCCAACAAGATTATGGACATCCCTTTAACGTCCCTCCCCTTTACATTACACATGGCTATGAACCCGACCACATTTCTCAAGGAAAAAGAATCGGCATTGAAAACTCGGGCGACGCGCGTGATTATCCTTGGAGATTTTGGGTGACCGGAAGTAAATTTGTTTCTCGATGAAAATTAGTAAAAGTGATCTCCCTCATTCCCAATAGGCAAGACTTTCATGGTATAGATCATGCTTTATTACAAATACTTTAGTTAACAAAATTAGAAGGAGGTTTCATAAGTGAAAGAAGAGCAGTATCAGCTAGCAGACCTTTCCGAAACTGAACGCGAACAAATAGAAGTTCTAGAAAAGGAATTTGGAAAAGTTCTAATTGCTTGGGAAAATGAGCAAACTCCCCATAAAACAAATTAAGTTAAAAAGGTGGTACCATCTCCCTTGATCTCCAATCCTGTTCAATCAACCTACTTATTTCCAAATAAATAAAGACTTCCACTGTTCCCCTAGCATGGGTCCAGTGTAAGTCTTTTATCCTATATCCCCTTTTCTCAGTACTACGTTCTAATTTGGAAAAAATATTTAATCATAATGACTCAAATACAACAAAGACTATAACGAAACTCTATTAAAGAAAATACTCACTGGAGTGGAGGATGTCAACGTGACAGATGAACGAGAAGATTTTATTGGTATTCAAGATGAAAATGGTCATGAAATGGATTTAGCTATTGCAGCTCAATTCGATATGGACGAACAATCTTATGCTTTACTGAAGGAAAACGATGAAGCCTTTCTAGTACGAGTTGAAACTAAGGGAGACGAACAATATTTAGTGAATGTAACAGATCCAACAGAAAAAGAATCGATTCTCGATGCTTACGAAATTGCGATGGAAGCAGATCCTGAGGATATTGAGGAGTAACAACCAATGAAAGAAACTATTGATACCATTCATCCTGACTTAAGGAATAAAATTGATAAGGAACTAAGTGGATTAACCTTCACAAAAAATTTTCGTTCAGCTACAGCTGAGGAATGGTACATCTTTTTACCTTCTTTTGTTGATCCAGTAACAAAAGGTGCTGTTGGAAAAGTGATCATTCAATATAATCTCTATGGAAATAAAGATGTTTTTATTAATACGACGATTATTTTTGATGATCCTGAGTTATATAAAGAGGAAATCCATCCTCTCGTCTACTCGGTTTCTGATAAAATTGTCAACCGTTTAGTTGGCTATGCAGACACACTTTTATCTGTACATGCTGGAAGTAACTCCTATAATGCTGAATATAAAGAGTAGTACTTGAAACCATAAACAACTAAGGCAATCAGTAGGGATTGCCTTAGTTATTTTACATCAGAGAATTATCACATAGTGGAAATTAGCTTATTATTTTGTGACCGTAATATTCCCATTCTTTGTCGTTAAATTAATGAGGTGGTCGCCATCCCCAATTACTGTGTCCCAATTAGAATCACCAAATATCGTGATTTTCCCATTACCTACTCTTGCATCTAATATCACATTTGTTGGCTCTTCTTCCGTTTCTATTGTAATACTTCCATTGTCGGATTCAAGTTCAATAGAACGATCTAGATCATCTGTGGTAAGCGAAATCGATCCATTATTAGTTTTCCCATTAATCTCACCATCAACATTACGAAGTGATATTTTTCCGTTATTTGAATGAGCCTGTAACACCTTAGAGGAGATATGGTCTAGGGTTATACTTCCATTCTTTGTCGTTAAATTTAAATCTGTTACGTTTAATTGTTCAGCATGTAAACTGCCATTATCAATGTCGATTTGTAATGATTTGTATAATTTCTCAGGTAAATATACCGACAACTTTGATGGACCAGTAAAAAAATCGAAGTTGATTAATTTATTTTTTGCATTAACTGTTTGAATATAAAGTGTATTTCCATCTTCTTCTACAGATAATAGCTCTTCAGGGTTCCTCGTTCTCTTCCCTACCGAAAGCTCTACCCTCGTTTTTATGTTTTTCGTAGGAATAATTTCTACCCTTTCATTATTCGCACTAATCGCTATCGCTTCAGTATTTGAACTATCGATTTCCTTTTCTTCGGTGAAGGTATTTGGTTGGTTAAAATTAAACGTTACCACACTTCCTACTCCACCCACTAGCAAGAGCAGGAATGCAAGAATCATTATTTTTTTCACATTATTCATGGTTTAAACCACCTTTGACAAGTCTTACATTATAATTTAAATAACGGACAAGTCCGGTTGTAATGAAACGTGTAACAAACAACATTCCGATTGCAATTATCAAGCCAAGACCCGTTAATGTAATGGAAAAGAATAAATCAAATAATTCAAATGTTCCTGGATAGATTGCTAGATTAACTAAAACCAATAAAGGAGAAACAATAAACGCAAGCCCTGATACCCAGCCCGCTAAAACGACGGCAACGACTGCAATAAATGGACCGAGCACAATCACTAAATTAAAAAAGCCTAATCCTATGACAGCCCATACAGCTCTCAAGACATTCCCAGTTGTAGATGTGTCCTCTACTTTTTCTAAGTAGTACGAAGCCAGTAACTCCTTCGCAATTTGGGTGGGTGAACCAAGGGACTTCGAAATTTCTTCTTCGGTTTCCCCCTCTTCTTTACCGATGTCAAAATGCTCTTGGAAATCTTGTAAAATGTCTTCCCTCTCATCTTCAGAAAGTCTTCTCAAAGATGTACTTAACTTTTTTAAGAATTGCTCTTTATTCATTTCAATCACCTTCCTTCAGAATATGATTAACACCATTTGAAAATTGCTGCCACTCGTCTGTAAGTACATAAAGATAATTTCTACCCTTTTCCGTTAGCTGATAATACTTACGAGAAGGACCTTCTTTTGATTCCTGTAAGTAGGTCGTAAAATATTCTTCTTTTTTTAATCTCCTTAAAAGTGGGTACACAGATCCTTCTGAGATCGCAATTTGGCCTGAAATTTTTTGCACAAGTTCATATCCATAACGATCTTGCTTATTTAGTAATGCAAGCACACAGAGTTCTAAAGCACCTTTTTTAAATTGTATATTCACGTTATAATCACCTTCATCCTTCGTTTTCACTATTATATATTAAACAGTACTATGTGATTACAATTAACTTATCTATGTAACGATACCACCCAGTACTATTCATTACAAGGTACTATATTTTATTATACCTAAGGAAAATTACTTTATGTGAAGTTTGCTTTATGGAGTTTGGAATAGAGGGAAAACAGCTCGCTTTCCGCGGATTTTTCCTATGAACGGGGTTACTACAAACGCAGTTATATTGAGGAGTACAGAGCATTTTCTGTGACTCCTAACTATTATATTCCTCATTCTTATGATAAGAGGATAAGGAACTGCCTTATTGTGGAATTCTCGATATCAAAAGATAAATTTTCCGAAATGGATTGGAAGAGGGGGGGCAGTGAGACTCCTGTAGCGTACGCGTCGTTGAGCCACCCGAATTGACCGTTTCGAATCGTTGCCATGAGCCCCTGCTCTGCTTCTAACGACGGAACCATGACTCTGTTCCTAATATTTATTTTAGCTAACTGCTTCGATTATTAAATAATTATAGAACCCATTTTCTATCTTTTGTAAAGGAAAGAGTGAACCATTTCGTATGTCCTTCAATATGAAGCTGCTGATCGAACTCTTTTCTAACTTTATCAAACTCATCCACGTTATTAATAATTGTGCCTTCACTTAAAACAAAGTCAATTTCAATAAAAATTGTTTTACCTACCTTTGTTACTCTCGTAAAGTCTTCATTAATATTATATTTGGCTTTTGCCAATTCCACGGCTTGAGTAACCTGATATTGAATGTCAGTTGATGGAGCCATCCAAAGTAGCTCTTTGGTGTTTTTAATTAACATTCGGACAGGGACCTTCAGAAAATATAATGAAACTAGTAATACCATAGCGGGGTCAATATAGGAGGTTAGGAAAGACAACGTTGTTTGGTTCAAGATCAGTGCAATGATAAATCCTAAAAGTACAGCTCCACTTAAAATAGTATCCATCAACCACTGAGCAGCCTCAGCTCTTACAAATTCAGAGTTACTCTGTTTGTTTTTCATAATGCGGTAAACGATGATACATAAAACAGTCGCAATCAGAGCATATAAGGCAGCAGGACCTAACGCAACTTCCCTCCCCCCTTTCAAAAGGTCAATGATTGACGTAGAAAAAGCAAATAGACACATAGCTATAATAGCACATGCCTTAAAGATAATAACTAAGGGTTCAATAACATCTTTACCATATTGAAACCGCTCTTGATCCTCTTTTTGGATAAACGAAAAAGCAAACAGGGATAACAAAGATAACCCCAAACTAATAAACGAATACAATCCGTCAAAAATGATCATTTGTGAATTTGCTAGTATCCCCCACGTGATACCCATTACTGAAAAGAGCAGTGCACCAAAGACCGATATTTTTAAGATCGTAGAATCATGATTATTTGTTTGCATTTCTAACCCTAACTTTCTATTTTACAGTCATTATAAAATATCTTGAATATAGTATGTAAGTGTAACTCTTCAACTATGGCATCGTGGTAGGATTTACTGAATCATAAAAAATATGTGAACGACAGTGATTTCGCAATGTTCCGACTATTATCCCTTTCATAAAAAACTATTCCCTAACATACAAAAAGGCAAGCATTCGAATAAGAATGCTTGCCTTTCATCAATTACCTTAAAAATTCATGATTGCCGATTACAGTTGTTACTTCTTGGCTACTTAGATAGCTACTTTGCGCTTTATCCGGGTTATAGAAGAAAAGTGAATCACGATCATATCCCTGGTAAGCGAGCGCTTCTTGCACTGCGCGTTTTGACTCATTGCCAGCTGGTTGATGAATCGTCCCATTCAGAACTGGTGAGAATTGATAACCATCATGAATGACATCGTATATAGAGTCTGGGAAACGATCACTTTCTACTCGGTTAAGAACGACAGTAGCAACTGCAACTTTACCTGCATAGCTTTCCCCTTTTGCTTCAGCTTCAACTAGACGATCAAGAAGATCTTTCTCTGATTCGCTAGGAACAACAGGAAGCTGCAACTGTTCACCAGGATAAATCTCAACGTTAGATTTATTATTCATGGCTTGTAGTTGCTTTGCGGGTACACCGTATTTCATGGAAATTTTATATATTGATTCGCCTTTTTGGACGGTATGCGTATTGGCATGTGCAGAACTTTGCGTCGGAAATGAAAAAGTTAAAACGCTACATGTTGCGATTCCGACCATCAACATTTTCTTGAACACTTGAAATCTACCTCCCTTAATTATGATCTACTTCAAAGTAACATAGAAGGCAAATTTCTTGAACTATTAATTCTTTCCAGTGTTTGAATTTTACGCGTTGTTAAATCTTATTGTTAATTTTTTCCTTTGTTTTTAATCCCTCAGGATCAAAACCGTACCATTCAAACCAGATCTCTCTTGTCTTCCCTCTATATTTTTAGAGCGTTTTTAATACAAATACTCTTAAAATTATAGACTTCAATAAAAATAATTCATATTACAACTGTTTATTAGAGAAACTATACTTAACAGTTTATACGATATTTTCCTGAGAGGATGATGATCATGGCGCAATCTAATATGCACATAATTCTTCGTTTAGAAATAAATAAACAACAAATTTCTTTTGGAGAGATTGCCACTTCTATTGGTAATGCTGGTGGCGATGTAGTAGCACTAGATGTAATCAATGAGGAGCAAGATACCACAATAAGAGATTTAACAATCAAAGTGAATAACAAAGACGGTCAGGAAACAGTAACCCAAGCTATCCAGTCTTTAGTCGGGGTTAATATTAAGCATATTTCCGATCGAACCTTTTTAGTTCACCTCGGTGGTAAAATCGAAGTTCGCCCTAAGCTTTCGATTGATAATCGCGAGGAATTATCTCATGTCTATACACCTGAGGTTGCAAGGATTTGTACAGCTATCAACGAAGATCCATCCCTTGCACACAATCTAACGATAAAAAATAACGCTGTTGCCGTTATTTCAGACGGAAGTGCTGTACTAGGTTTGGGGAAAATAAAACCAGAAGCTGCGATGCCAGTGATGGAAGGAAAAGCAATGCTTTTTAAACAATTGGCAGATATTAATGCTTACCCTCTTTGTCTTGATGTTGAAAACACCGAAGATATTATACAAATCATTAAATCACTCAGCCCCGCTTTTGGTGGAATTAATTTAGAAGATATCGCTTCCCCGGGATGCTTTGAGATTGAAGAACGGTTGAAAAACGAGCTTAATATACCTGTCTTTCACGATGATCAGCATGGCACAGCAATTGTAGTCTTAGCTGGTATTTTAAATGCTTTGAAATTAGTAAATAAAGACTTAAGTATCTGCAAAGTTATTATCTGCGGCATAGGAGCAGCAGGAATTTCTATTACAAAGATGCTATTAAAAGCAGGCGTAAAAAATATAATTGGCGTTGATAAAAATGGTGCAATAACAAGGGTTGAGAACTATGAAAATAAGATGTGGACGTGGTATGGGGAGAACACAAACCCGAACATGGAACAAGGTTCTCTATCGGCTGTCATCCAAGATGCAGATATTTTCATTGGTGTGTCTGTAGGTAATATTCTCCAAGTAGAAGATATTAAAAAAATGGCAAAGAACCCTGTTGTTTTTGCCCTAGCAAATCCTGATCCTGAAATCTCACCAGAAAAAGCAAAACCCTATGTGAGGGTGATGGCCACGGGAAGATCTGATTTTCCAAACCAAGTCAACAATGTGTTATGTTTCCCGGGAATTTTCAGAGGAGCTTTAGATTGTAAAGCCTCAATTATAAACGAAGAAATGAAGCTAGCAGCAGCAAAGGCTATTGCAGCTACAATTCCAGAGGATGAATTGAACGAAGATTATATTATACCAGGTGTGTTTAACAAGAGTGTTGTTTCTAATATAAAGAAGGCAGTAGTAGAAGCAGCGCATGACACAGGGGTTGCAAAAAACTAATCATCCTTTAGTACCCAGTGAAGTGGGGAGGTTCGAATTTCCCCTATTCTTTCTTTTTATCTCTTTACCAACGTAACGGGTTCCGTATCCTATCACAAAACTCGAAATCACACTATAAAATGCACTTATATTTGTATGACTAATTGCAATGTATTTTAGTGATATTTTATTTTCAATTGCTTCTTCAACAAAAGCCCCAGATTATGGAAGGATCACCTTCGAGACATTCCGGTGGTTTCCGTTACAAAGAATGGCACTTGAAGGTCCGGGAAATCACTCGCTTTCCGTGGGCATGAGGTGAGCTTCCTCAGGCTACGCCGAGGCCACTGAAAAAGTCGGTAAATTTTAAGAAAAGCAAATCCCTAAAAATTCTATCCCCATTTTCAGTTTATAAATTAGG